>NZ_JBCOAR010000022.1:0-1495 GCF_040226755.1 Ligilactobacillus sp. RTP31139st1_D10_RTP31139_211217 | reverse complement strand
GATAAAGAGTTGAGTGGCGAACGGGTGAGTAACACGTGGGCAACCTGCCCAAAAGAGGGGGATAACACTTGGAAACAGGTGCTAATACCGCATAACCATAGTTACCGCATGGTAACTATGTAAAAGGTGGCTATGCTACCGCTTTTGGATGGGCCCGCGGCGCATTAGCTAGTTGGTGAGGTAAAGGCTTACCAAGGCAATGATGCGTAGCCGAACTGAGAGGTTGATCGGCCACATTGGGACTGAGACACGGCCCAAACTCCTACGGGAGGCAGCAGTAGGGAATCTTCCACAATGGGCGAAAGCCTGATGGAGCAACGCCGCGTGGGTGAAGAAGGTCTTCGGATCGTAAAACCCTGTTGTTAGAGAAGAAAGTGCGTGAGAGTAACTGTTCACGTTTCGACGGTATCTAACCAGAAAGCCACGGCTAACTACGTGCCAGCAGCCGCGGTAATACGTAGGTGGCAAGCGTTATCCGGATTTATTGGGCGTAAAGGGAACGCAGGCGGTCTTTTAAGTCTGATGTGAAAGCCTTCGGCTTAACCGGAGTAGTGCATTGGAAACTGGGAGACTTGAGTGCAGAAGAGGAGAGTGGAACTCCATGTGTAGCGGTGAAATGCGTAGATATATGGAAGAACACCAGTGGCGAAAGCGGCTCTCTGGTCTGTAACTGACGCTGAGGTTCGAAAGCGTGGGTAGCAAACAGGATTAGATACCCTGGTAGTCCACGCCGTAAACGATGAATGCTAAGTGTTGGAGGGTTTCCGCCCTTCAGTGCTGCAGCTAACGCAATAAGCATTCCGCCTGGGGAGTACGACCGCAAGGTTGAAACTCAAAGGAATTGACGGGGGCCCGCACAAGCGGTGGAGCATGTGGTTTAATTCGAAGCAACGCGAAGAACCTTACCAGGTCTTGACATCTTCTGACAATCCTAGAGATAGGACTTTCCCTTCGGGGACAGAATGACAGGTGGTGCATGGTTGTCGTCAGCTCGTGTCGTGAGATGTTGGGTTAAGTCCCGCAACGAGCGCAACCCTTATTGTTAGTTGCCAGCATTAAGTTGGGCACTCTAGCAAGACTGCCGGTGACAAACCGGAGGAAGGTGGGGATGACGTCAAATCATCATGCCCCTTATGACCTGGGCTACACACGTGCTACAATGGACGGTACAACGAGTCGCAAGACCGCGAGGTTTAGCAAATCTCTTAAAGCCGTTCTCAGTTCGGATTGTAGGCTGCAACTCGCCTACATGAAGTCGGAATCGCTAGTAATCGCGGATCAGCATGCCGCGGTGAATACGTTCCCGGGCCTTGTACACACCGCCCGTCACACCATGAGAGTTTGTAACACCCAAAGCCGGTGGGGTAACCTTTTGGAGCCAGCCGTCTAAGGTGGGACAGATGATTGGGGTGAAGTCGTAACAAGGTAGCCGTAGGAGAACCTGCGGCTGGATCACCTCCTTTCTAAGGATAATTTCGGAAACCTGCACTTTATC
>NZ_JBCOAR010000021.1:0-3010 GCF_040226755.1 Ligilactobacillus sp. RTP31139st1_D10_RTP31139_211217 | reverse complement strand
CAACAAGTATGTGTTATAACTAAGCTCACTACCGACTACTAAACATAGCGCAAGCACTATATATTTTTGATAACGTTGTAGTTTGCTACTTGTTAACAAACATAAGCCCAAGACTAGTGCTCCTAAAAAGATACCACTTTGTCCCCAGCGTATTCCAGGCTCTTTAGGTAAGCCATACCACGCAACGACTGCTAAACCGCAGATGCTGATAGTAGCTTTGATAAGCGGACGCCAACTTTTTTGCGAAGTGTTTGCCCACTTTTCAAAGAATAAACTCGCCATAAAGATCAAAAATAATGAGCCTACATACGAATAACGATACCAATAACTCGTAGCATCTTTAAAGAGCGAAAATACCATAAATAGTGGTTGCCAGTAATACATCAATAATGAAATGACCAAGAAGATCCCTAAGACTAGTTTTTCTTTGATCTTAAAATTCTTACTAAAAAAGATGGCTACTGCTCCCACCAAAACTAAACTGCCACAGAAAAGCGAAACTTTAGTCGGTGAACTGCCAGCGCCTAAGGTATAACCCGGGACAACTGATAACATATTGCCTCTAAAAGTGTTGGTCACCAATGACCAATCTAAACTTGAGCGCGATTGTTGGCCCATTGACGTCACTGTTGGCAAGAAGGTAATTGCACTGAGCAATATCCCACTAAATATCGCAAAAGCATAGGTCAAGCTTACTTGTCCGATTTTTTTCAAGCTGATATTTTCAGCTAAACATAATTCTAAAACTAACCAACCAAATGAAAATAGGCAGTTGATTGCCCCCACATACCAGTTAAAGATCAATTCTAGCCCGATCGTTACCGCTAAAAGATAAAGTCCACGTGAGTTTTGTTGCGTAATAAGGTAAACACCTAACAAGCTTAAAGGCAACAAGTACACACCATCTAGCCACATGATATTACTGCTTTGGGCAATATTGTACTGCATCAAGGCATAGCTCAGGGCTAGCAAGATCAATAACCATTTTTTCAAATTGTGTCTAGTCCTCACATTTAAAAAGATTGCACTAGTCATTGCAGCTACTGAAAGTTTCAAAGTAACGACAAGGTCAAAGAAACTATTTAAATCTTCTTTTGCGAAAAAGACGACTAACAAATTGAATGGTGATAACAGATAATAAGTGACCTGGGACCAGTTACCTGAACCTAATAAATTACTAAAAGTAAAAGTCGCACTATTTTGCCCCAACAAGACATCTTTCCAGTAGGAAAAAAAATCAAGATACTGGATCGACGCATCCATGATCGCCAGCGATTTGTTACCAAATGGAGCAAAGCCCGTAATAAACAAGATCGCGTTTAATAAGATGAATGCTAAAAGAAAAATACTTAAATACAATTTACTTTTTTTTACCGTGTGTAGCATTTTCTCACCCCTACTATCACTAAGCCGACCCAATTCAACAGTGCTACAAACAATGCACCGTAGTATACTTTACTCATTTCATATTTTGTCGTTATTTTATAAGTACCCTTATTTAGCTTTAACATCACCGTTCCACGTTTACTTGTTTCATGTGAAACATTTTTACCGTTTACATATACCGTTGTTCCTGGATACACGATAACTGGTATATCAACAGTAGCCTTTTGCTTGAGCGCAACTTGATATGTGATCTCATTTGGTGCGACCACTGGCGTTTTTTCAACAACTTTTTCATCTATTTTTACATGATGCAAAATTATGCTTTGCGCATCAGGATTGGTAGTAATATAGTTATTTGCAAATGATCGTTTTGGATAGTAATCTGTTTCACCATATAAGACTAAATAGTTAAACAATAATCTATAATTTGCACGATCCAAAACAGCGCCTTGTGGGACGGTCGCAAACCCATCATCTGTTTCACGCAACATCACGTTAGGATCAGGATCACTTATCCGATCTATCATAAAAGTTACCGAGTTAAAATAGAGTACGCTAGCCACGCTCACTACCCCAAATAAAGTAACTACGCGCTGATAATTCTTTTTATTATCAAATAATCGCGTTATCATTAGCGACAACACGATCGCCAAGAAAAATGAAGAATACACACTGAAACGATATGGAAATTGAATCACTTGTAAGAATGATAAACTTTCGACTCTTTTCAGTACACTGTAAGGAAATAGGCTTGTTGAAAGCACCATAAATGTCAGTCCGAGCGCATATATGATCCGTTCACGGCGTTCACTTTTAACAAAATACCACCCAAATAGTGCTGCCGTTAGTAAAGCAATTCCGATCCCACGATTCGTTGCACTATTTTCCAATGAAGCCGCCCAAAATTCTTGCATCGTATATTGAAAACTAAACCCTGGCAATGGTGTCCCCAGGTCACTCTTCAAATAATCCGTAATAAACGGATAGATCATCCAAGCAGTCAACAACAAAGTTAAGCCTACACTTTTAGCTAAGGCAGCCCATCTCACTTTATCCGGTATTTTCCCACAAATAAGGCTTATTATAAAAATCACAGCCATAATAGCTACTGCCATTACTGTACTTAATAGGTGACTATAAAACAATAAAGCCACCCCTACACTTAATAGTGGCCACTTTTTAGCATCACCAAAAACTACCTCGTAAAAGCCATACATTACAAGCGGAACAAAGGTATATGCAATAAATTCTCCAATAACGTAATTTCTCAATCCTAGATATAAGTGATATGCTGAAATTGCATAAAAGATGGCAAAAATAACCGCCCGGATCCTACGTTGTGAAAATTTAAACATTGCATAATAAGCGACGGCCATGGTCAAAAACATGACTAAACCATACCAAACATAAAATGCTCGGAGTGGATCAAAAATAAATCTTAATGCGGCCCATGGATAAATGAAGACACTCGGATAAAATAGAAATGAACCGACTCCACTATTATGAAAAGTGTGAGTTGCAATAAAAGTAAAAAAAGAGCCCTCTTTTAGATTGCGATATATCTCTTCGACCCTTGAAAAATGAAAACTTCCATCCGAATCGATCCCTAGACGCCCATTTATGT
>NZ_JBCOAR010000020.1:0-3258 GCF_040226755.1 Ligilactobacillus sp. RTP31139st1_D10_RTP31139_211217 | reverse complement strand
TAGATTGCGATATATCTCTTCGACCCTTGAAAAATGAAAACTTCCATCCGAATCGATCCCTAGACGCCCATTTATGTAAAAAGTAATAGAAAATAAGATACTTAAGCCGATAAATAAGCCAACGACCAATATCCTTTTTATCCACAAGTCGCGTCTTTTACGCGTTGATTCATCCACTAAAATTCCTCCATTAGCTAAGTATTTATCCTAGATATTATACCATCAAATGAGATGCATTAAAATTTACCTTGCACGATCAAAGCTTTAATGGTATTCTAACTTTATAAAGCTCACGGAGGTTGTTACCATGAATTACAGTATTAGTACACAAACTACAGCAACCACCACCTCAACCACTACTATGTAGGCTGGTTGGGGCTATTTGAGATAATAAAATGTCGATTAATAAAGCTAACTGATCAGCAATATCACCTAACAATAAATGTTACGTCGATACCGCTTTTTAGTTAGCTTTTTTGCATAGGACAAAGAAATGGGGATTTTTTATGAGTAAGGATTCAAACGAGCAGCCAAAAAATCATTTAAATCGGTCGCTCACGTCTGGTCAGATGGAAATGATCGCCCTTGGTGGAACGATCGGGGTCGGATTATTTATGGGGTCGACCTCCACTATCAAATGGACAGGTCCATCTGTTTTGCTAGCTTATGCTTTTGTTGGGATCGTCTTATATGCGGTCATGCGTGCCCTAGGTGAAATGATCTACATCAAACCTGGGACTGGTTCTTTTGCTGATTACGCTACCGATTATATCCATCCACTTGCTGGCTATTTAACTAAATGGAGCAACATCTTTCAATATATCGTCGTTGGGATCAGTGAAGTCATCGCTGTTACACAGTATTTGAATTACTGGTGGCCTAATCTCCCTGACTGGGTATCTGGGCTTGTCGTTGTGATCACCCTGACCTTGGCTAATCTAGCCTCAGCCAAGGCTTACGGGACTTTAGAGTTCTACTTTGCCTTGATCAAAGTAGTCACGATCATCTTGATGATCATTATGGGGCTAGCCGTGATCTTCCTTGGCTTTGGAAATAACTGGCAACCACTAGGCTTGTCTAATTTATGGGCTCACGGTGGCTTTTTCCCTGGTGGCTTTAAAGGCTTCATGTTCTCACTTTCGATCATCGTTGGTTCCTATCAAGGGATCGAACTTTTAGGGATCACAGCCGGTGAAGCAGCTAACCCTAAACACGCGATCGTCGCAGCCGTTAAATCGATCGTTTGGCGTATCTTGATCTTCTATATCGGTGCGATCTTTGTCATCGTAACGATCTACCCATGGGATCAACTAGCTGCGATCGGCTCTCCATTCGTTGAAACTTTCTCTAAAGTCGGGATCGCTGGTGCTGCCGGGATCATCAATTTCGTAGTCTTAACAGCTGCCATGTCAGGGGCTAACTCTGGGATCTACAGTTCCAGTCGGATGCTCTTTAAACTTTCGATCGACCATGAAGCTCCTAAGATCTTCAGCAAGCTCTCTAAGCACGTGGTACCAAACATTGCGATCTTAGCTATCTCAGGTGGGATCTTGCTTGGGTTTATCCTAAACATCATTTTGACTAGCTTGAACAAAAATACGGCTAATCTCTTCGTTGTTGTGTATAGCTCTAGTGTTTTACCTGGAATGGTGCCATGGTTTGTGATCTTGATCTCAGAATTGCGGTTTAGACGGCAAAATGCACATGAATTAACGGATCATCCGTTCAAGATGCCACTTTATCCGTTCTCAAACTATTTTGCGATCATTTCACTTGTTGTGATCATGATCTTCATGTTCATCAATCCCGATACCCGTGTATCAGTTTCGGTCGGAGCTATCTTCTTGCTCATCTTAACCGCTGTTTTCTTTAGTCGCAATAAGAAAGCCAAAGCATAACTAAACGATTTTGTAGAATAAAAACAAATATGAGACAATAACGCGGAACTCACCACGTACTAAAAATACGTAGTGGGTCCCGCGTTATTGTCTTATTTTTATCCCTTAACTATTAGGGAAGCTGCATAAATTTAGTCTCTTTTACATAATTTTCGCCAGCTGTTATATCATATTGGATCAACCGTAGATCTTCTAATATCTCCTTTTGTTCGGCAGATAATTGTTTTTCAGTAAGAATTTGCTCATTCTCGGTAACGTAATCAACAACTCGGCTTTTTTCAGAACTTGGATCGTTTCCCATATAAATAGCTGGTGTTTGTTGATAGACTGCCGTCAGCAACGCATAATACGGCGAGATCTTAGCATTTACCTTTTCAGCTACCATCGCTGGAAAATCGTTTGGTGAGATGATCTTACTTTTATTCAAACTATTTTTGGCCCCATTCTGTTGAGCATACTTATTTGAATAGATAAAATAATCTGTTTCATGCAAGTTCAAACCATCTTTGTCCATTTCATTAGCGTATATCCCTGGCAAATGATCGCCATAAAAGACCAGTGTTATAGGTTTTTGGATCTGATCGATTTGTTCGATAAACTCTGCTACATATTCATCTGTATAGTGGATCCCCTTAGCAAAGCTATTGATCGCATTGCGCGTATTATCTATATCGACTGCTTCAGTCACCTCATACTCATTCATACCATCATAGTAGTCATCACCATAAGGCATATGATTTTGAATAGTCACTAAGTTGATAAACTGACCTAAGTCCTTATTATTCTTAATGGCCTCAAGCGCATTCAGATAAGCTGTCTTATCCGATAAATACGGATTTTTCCCTACATTTTCTTGATATTTGATCCCCGTTTTACTTCCAAGATAAATAAAGTCATCAAAACCAAACTTGTCGTAAACGACAGGGCGACTATAGAAATTTCCTACATAAGGGTGGATCGCTACTGCATTAGGGAAGTAGTCCACAATAGATGGTGTATAGGGACGACTTGCAACAACTTGTGCATATGGCGTACTGATCGTTGGTGCAAAATTAGCCATTGGAAAACCTGTCAGTGTCATATACTCCATATTGGCAGTTCCTCCACCATAGCTAGAACTCAACATATAACCACCTACATTTTGTGACATCAATTGATGTACATTAGGGATCGGATCATTTTTTAATTTGGTTCCTGCAACATGACTAGGGTCACTAAAACTTTCACTCAAATTAAAGATCACTGTTTGTTCACTTAAAGTGCTTGTACGCTTAGCGTTGATATCTTTAGCCTTAGCACTATATTTTGCCACTATTTCTTGAATTTTAGCTTTAGAATAATCTTTAGGACGTTCCATCAC
>NZ_JBCOAR010000019.1:0-1659 GCF_040226755.1 Ligilactobacillus sp. RTP31139st1_D10_RTP31139_211217 | reverse complement strand
CGTTGCTTGGACGTGCATATCCAACAGCACGCATCTCTAGCCTCCTGCGTCCCTCCATCGTTCAAACAAATCAAACCAGTACAGGAATCTCAACCTGTTATCCATCGCCTACGCCTCTCGGCCTCGGCTTAGGTCCCGACTAACCCTGGGAGGACGAGCCTTCCCCAGGAAACCTTAGTCATACGGTGGACCAGATTCTCACTGATCTTTCGCTACTCATACCGGCATTCTCACTTCTAAGCGCTCCACCAGTCCTTACGGTCTAGCTTCATCGCCCTTAGAACGCTCTCCTACCATGCAACATAGTTGCATCCACGATTTCGGTAATGTGTTTAGCCCCGTTACATTTTCGGCGCAGGATCACTCGACTAGTGAGCTATTACGCACTCTTTAAATGGTGGCTGCTTCTAAGCCAACATCCTAGTTGTCTGTGCAATTCCACATCCTTTTCCACTTAACACATATTTAGGGACCTTAATCGGTGGTCTGGGCTGTTTCCCTTTCGACTACGGATCTTATCACTCGCAGTCTGACTCCCGGATATAGATCTGTGGCATTCGGAGTTTATCTGAATTCAGTAACCCAAGACGGGCCCCTAGTCCAAACAGTGCTCTACCTCCACGATCCTTAACTCCGAGGCTAGCCCTAAAGCTATTTCGGAGAGAACCAGCTATCTCCAAGTTCGTTTGGAATTTCACCTCTACCCACACCTCATCCCAGCATTTTTCAACATACACGGGTTCGGTCCTCCAGTGCGTCTTACCGCACCTTCAACCTGGACATGGGTAGGTCACCTGGTTTCGGGTCTACGTCAACGTACTCATTCGCCCTATTCAGACTCGCTTTCGCTACGGCTCCGGCCTTTGCGCCTTAACCTCGCACGCTAACGTAACTCGCCGGTTCATTCTACAAAAGGCACGCCATCACCCATTAACGGGCTCTGACTACTTGTAGGCACATGGTTTCAGGAACTATTTCACTCCCCTCCCGGGGTGCTTTTCACCTTTCCCTCACGGTACTGGTTCACTATCGGTCACTAGGGAGTATTTAGCCTTGGGAGATGGTCCTCCCGGATTCCGACGGAGTTTCACGTGTTCCGCCGTACTCAGGATACTGGGCTGAGGAAACGAAGTTTCGCTTACAGGGCTATCACCTTCTCTGGCTGATCTTCCCAAATCATTCAACTACTTCGTTTCTTGGTAACTCAAATGTCCAGTCCTACAACCCCAAGAAGCAAGCTTCTTGGTTTGGGCTGTTCCCTTTTCGCTCGCCGCTACTCAGGGAATCGAATTTTCTTTCTCTTCCTATGGGTACTTAGATGTTTCAGTTCCCCACGTCTACCTTCAACTGAGCTATGTATTCACTCAGTGATAACAGGTCTTTACTCCTGCTGGGTTTCCCCATTCGGAAATCTCCGGATCACAGTTTACTTACAACTCCCCGAAGCTTATCGCAGTTAGTCACGTCCTTCATCGGCTCCTAGTGCCAAGGCATCCACCATGCGCCCTTAATAACTTAACCTATATTATCTTACGATAATGGTTATGAGTTTAGCGATTAAACATTAATGTTTTAAACTCTTTAAAACGCGGTGTTCTCGGTTATTTTAATTAACAAAGAAATAAAAGATATTATCTAGTTTTCAAAGAACAAGTTTGA
>NZ_JBCOAR010000018.1:0-19701 GCF_040226755.1 Ligilactobacillus sp. RTP31139st1_D10_RTP31139_211217 | reverse complement strand
AGTTAGTAGTGTGCACAGTGCATCAATTATTGCGGTTTTATCACGCATTCGATCTATTGGTGATCGATGAAGTCGATGCTTTTCCTTATGTTAATGACCATCAATTGCATTATGCCGTCGCGAATGCTAAAAAAATAAATTCGAGTACGCTATATCTGACGGCGACCCCTGATCGTTATTTAAAACAACAGATCCACCAAGAAAAGCTAGCGGTGACTTGTCTACCGCTGCGTTATCATCGGCATTTATTACCCGAAATAACATTGGTCAAGCTTTACTTCCCCAAACAAAAAATTGAAGCAAGGATCAAAAGATATCTCGCCAAGTGGATAAAAAATAAAACACCTTTTCTAGTGTTTGTGCCCCAGATCGCCTTACTAAAGCCAATTTTGGAAGAGTTACAGCATTTTTGGCCTGCGATAAAGGGGGAATGTGTTTCGGCTCTTGATCCTGACCGACTGCAAAAAGTCAAAAATTTGCGCACTGGGAGCGATCGCTATTTAGTAACGACTACTATCCTTGAACGTGGAATCACGATCGCTCGTTTGAATGTCATGGTATTGCAAGCCGATGCGCCGATCTTTTCTGAGACGGTCTTAGTTCAGATCGCGGGCCGTGTTGGCAGAGATAAAGACTATCCAACAGGAGATGTGATCTTGGCTTATCAGGAAATGACATCGGCTTTACGCGCAGCTAAAAAACAGATCAAGCTTTTGAATAAAAAGGCTACGCAGTTGTTAAAAAATGATGAAGTGTCTACTTTGTAACGCTACATTAGCGTTTGATTTTTCATGGCGCTGGTTTTTTAGCTTCCAAGCTTTTGAAACTGTACCGATCTGCGAAAAGTGCCATCAAAAGTTTATTGCGATCGCTGAGAAAACGAGTTGTCCGGGCTGTGGGCGTAAACAAACCCAGCGCAAATTGTGCCAAGATTGTCTTCGCTGGCGCAATTTGCAAAAAGAATTATTGTACAACAAGGCCTTTTACGTCTATGCCGAACCTAATATGCGTGCGTACTTTGAAGCTTATAAATTTCAAGGGGACTACCGTTTGCGCCAAATATTTGCCAAAACATTGCAAGCTTACTGTAAGAAGTATTTACGCCGGGGATGGTCAATAGTCGTGATCCCTGTAGATGAACAAACCTTAGCTACCCGAGGCTTTGATCAAGTTGTTGGTTTTTTACCAGATATACCCAAGAAAATGTATCTATATCATTTAAAAAAATTTGGCCGTTGTCCGCAGTCGCATAAATCACGACAAGAGAGACTGGCAACGCCGCAACCTTTTGGCTATCAAGGCCCAGCTGATCTAGAACGTAAAAATATTTTGTTAGTAGATGATATTTATACGACAGGTAGTACCTTATATCATGCGCGTGAATTGTTGTTGGCCCATAATTGTGGCTGTGTACGCTCAGTGACACTAGCCCGTTAATATATAAAATTTTATAAATGTTGAGTGGTTATTAATTGTTAATTTAACCGCTTTCTATTATAATAAAAATAGAGATAAGGTAAGACTAATAAAGTATATACCTAGTCTTTTAAGCATATAAAATGCTTAGTTGTGAAAGGAGAGGTTATCATGTTAAAGATTAATGTTCGTGGTGAAAATATTGAGGTTACGGGTGCGATCCGTGAATATGTGGAAAAGAAACTTTCCAAACTTGAAAAGTATTTTGAGGATACATCTAATTCTACCGCTCACGTAAATCTTAAAGTGTATTCTGACAAGAACAGCAAGGTAGAAGTTACGATCCCGCTTCCATATTTGGTATTGCGTGCCGAAGAGACCTCACCAGATATGTATGCAAGCATTGATCTGGTAACGGATAAGCTTGAACGCCAAATCAGAAAATATAAGACAAAGCTCAATCGCAAATCACGCGAAAAGGGTTTCAAGCATATGGAATTCGTTCCGACCGAAGATCCAAAACAAGCTGAAAAAGAAGATAAAAAATTCGAAGTTGTCCGTACAAAGAGCGTTTCATTGAAACCAATGGACGTAGAAGAGGCTATCTTGCAAATGGATATGTTAGGTCATGATTTCTTTATCTATGAAGATGCAGAAACTGAAGGCACAAACATTGTCTATCGTCGTAGAGATGGTCGTTACGGCTTGATCGAAGCTAATAACTAAGCTATCCTTGTGATGCTTTAAGCGCCTGATTTAGTTCAGGCGCTTTTTGTAGTCTAATTGTAATTGTTTGAGCACCAATAAAATGCTAAAATAAGAAGAAGTATATTTTTATTTGAAAAAAATAATGTAATCGTTGCAGAAAGGATTTATAAAGTAAATGGCAAATGTCCTAAAAAAATGGGTCGAAAGCGATAAACGCGAATTAAAACGCCTTGGAAAGATCGCTGATCAAGTCGAAGCTTATGCCAATGACATGGAAGCTTTGTCTGATGAAGAATTAAAAGCAAAGACCCCTGAATTTAAACAACGTTATCAAAATGGTGAAACTTTAGATGATCTCTTGCCGGAAGCCTTTGCGGTCGCACGCGAAGGGGCTAAACGTGTGTTGGGGCTATATCCTTACCGGGTCCAGATCATCGGGGGTACAGTGTTACATGAAGGTAATATTGCCGAAATGCGGACTGGTGAAGGTAAAACCTTGACCGCGACAATGCCGGTCTACCTTAATGCCTTATCAGGTGAAGGGGTCCACGTTGTTACCGTTAACGAATATCTTTCAAGTCGTGATGCTACTGAGATGGGTGAATTGTATAACTGGCTCGGTTTAACGGTAGGGTTGAACGTTGCGGATAAGACTCCAGAAGAAAAACGTGAAGCTTATGCTTGTGATATCACATATTCAACTAACAGTGAGCTTGGTTTTGACTACTTGCGTGATAACATGGTGGTCTACCGTGAAGATATGGTCCAACGTCCATTGAACTTTGTTATCGTCGATGAGGTCGATTCGATCTTGATCGATGAAGCGAGAACACCGTTGATCATTTCGGGGCAAGCAACTGCAGCTACGCAGTTATATACTCGGGCTGATCGCTTTGCTAAGACGTTGAAAAAAGACGAAGATTTTAAAGTTGATCTAGAATCAAAGACTGTTTCCTTGACCGAAGAAGGTATCCAAAAAGGTGAAAAATATTTTGGTTTGACTAACTTATTTGATCCTGACAATACAGCTTTGAACCACCACTTAGATAATGCTTTACGTGCTAACTACATCATGCTACGTGATAAAGATTATGTGGTCCAAAATGATGAAGTCATGATCGTTGACCAATTTACTGGACGTATCATGGATGGTCGGCGTTATTCAGATGGTTTGCACCAAGCGATCGAAGCTAAAGAACACGTTAAGATCGAAGAAGAAACTAAGACGATGGCTAACATCACTTACCAAAACTTCTTTAGAATGTACAAAAAGCTCTCAGGGATGACTGGGACAGCTAAAACTGAAAAAGAAGAATTCCGTGAAATTTACAACATGGAAGTCGTAACGATCCCAACGAACCGTCCAATCTTGCGTGAGGACCGTCCGGATCTGTTATATCCAACTTTGGAAAGTAAGTTTAAAGCCGTAGTCGAAGATATCAAGGAACGCCATGCAACGGGGCAACCAGTTTTGGTCGGTACGGTAGCGGTCGAAACATCTGAGTTATTATCTCAAATGTTAGACCAAGCGGGGATCCCACATGCCGTATTGAATGCTAAAAATCACGCTAAAGAAGCTGAGATCGTCGTTAATGCTGGCCAACGTGGCGCCGTAACGATCGCAACAAACATGGCTGGTCGTGGGACTGATATCAAGTTAGGACCTGGTGTGCGTGAGATCGGTGGTTTGGCTGTTATCGGGACCGAACGTCATGAATCACGCCGTATCGATAATCAGTTGCGTGGTCGTTCTGGGCGTCAAGGTGACCCTGGTGTGACACAGTTCTACCTTTCACTTGAAGATGATCTGATGCTGCGTTTTGGTTCTGAACGTATCAAACATTTCTATGAAACGATGAACATCTCGGATGATACTGTGATCCAATCCAAGATGATCACGCGCCAAGTAGAATCAGCGCAAAAACGGGTCGAAGGTAATAACTACGATACACGTAAGCAAGTTTTACAATACGACGACGTGATGCGGTCTCAACGTGAAGTCATCTACTCACAACGCCAACAAGTCATCATGGAAACTGAATCCTTGAAGCCAGTTATCATGCCGATGATCCAGCGGACGGTCGAACATAACGTTCAAATGAATACTGTCGGCGATAAAAAAGACTGGAATTTGGATGGGATCGTTGATTTTGCGATCGGTGCAATGGTCAATGAAGATAGCATCAGTAAAGATGATTTTGCAGGTAAGAGCCAAGAAGAGATCGTTTCTTACTTGATGCAAAAGGCTGAAGAAAACTATGCTGCTAAAGAAGCACAATTGAATGATAAAGCGCAAATGCTAGAATTTGAAAAAGTTGTTATCTTGCGCGTGGTCGATGCCCGTTGGACTGATCATATCGATGAGATGGATCAATTACGTCAATCGATTGGGTTGCGTGGTTATGGTCAGCTAAATCCATTAGTTGAATATCAATCAGACGGTTTCAGAATGTTTGAGCAAATGGTCGGTGACATTGAGTATGATGTGACCCGTCTCTTCTTGAAAGCTGAGATCCGTCAAAATATTAGTCGCTAGTAGTTAGAAGAAGACCAGTTTTGACTGATCTTCTTTTGACTTACATACGAGTAATTTGTAATTGAGGGAATAATTATGGAAATCAATGAATATAAGAAAGAAATCGAAGCGATGAAAGCTAAAATTTCGGACTTTAGGGGGTCTCTTTGACTTAGAAGGTCTGGAAGAACTCATTTCAGAAAATGAAATGAAAATGGCTGAACCGGGGTTTTGGGATGATCAAACTAAAGCTCAGACGGTCATCAACGAAAATAACGAGCTCAAGGCTAAATATGATAATTTTCATCAATTAGCTACGGCGGTCGAAGAACTAGAAGTTTTGTATGAATTGGTCCAAGAAGCACCCGAGGACGAAATGTTGTCTGAATTAGCGGAAAACTATACTGCGACTAAGCAAAAGTTAGAAAGTTATCAGCTGACATTATTGCTAAATGAGCCTTACGACAAAGATGATGCGATCTTGGAGATCCACCCCGGTGCTGGGGGGACCGAATCACAAGATTGGGGTTCAATGTTGTTACGAATGTATACTCGTTGGGCCGAGCAACACAATTTCACGGTCACGACCCAAGACTATCAACCTGGTGATGAAGCTGGGATCAAGTCGGTAACACTGACGATCTCGGGGCATAATGCATATGGCTATTTACGTGGTGAAAAAGGTGTTCATCGTTTAGTCCGGATCTCACCTTTTGATTCGGCTGGTCGTCGGCACACATCATTTGCTTCGGTCAACGTTATGCCTGAGTTGGATGATGATGTGGAAGTTGAGTTGCGTCCAGAAGATATCAAGATGGAAGTCTTCCGAGCTAGTGGTGCTGGGGGACAGCATATCAACAAGACCTCATCAGCTGTGCGCTTGATCCACGAACCAACGGGGATCGTTGTGTCCAGTCAAGCTCAGCGTTCGCAATTCCAAAACCGGGCGACCGCTGAAAAAATGTTACGCTCGAAACTGTATCAGATCGAATTAGAAGAACAAGAGAAAAAACGGGCTGAGATCCAGGGCGAGCAACTAGATATCGGTTGGGGCTCTCAGATCCGTTCCTATGTCTTCCACCCATATTCAATGGTCAAAGATCACCGGACCAATTTTGAAACAGGTAATACGCAAGCAGTAATGGATGGAGATCTAGATGGTTTTATCAATGCTTATCTCCAATGGAAATTACAAAAAACAAATCCAAGCTAAAAAAGAAAGGAAGAAACAGCTTGATAGAATATAAAGATGTTGTCAAAAAATATGACGGCGATACATTGGCAAATGATCACATTTACTTAAAGATCGAGCAAGGCGACTTTGTTTATGTCGTTGGTCCTAGTGGGGCAGGGAAATCGACCTTTATCAAAATGATGTATCATGAAGAAGTACCTACTTCGGGTCATATCAAGGTAAATGACTATAACTTAGAGAGTATGAGAAATCATGAGGTTCCTTTTTTACGGCGTGAATTAGGGATCGTGTTCCAAGATTTCAAACTATTACCACGCCTGACTGTTTTTGAAAATGTAGCTTATGCGCTTCATGTTATCGAAAAAGAACCTGAAGAAGTTGAAAAACGGGTCGCTCATGTCTTAGATCTTGTTGGTCTAGCTGATAAAAAAGATAGTTTCCCAGATGCATTGTCCGGTGGGGAACAACAACGTGTCGCAATTGCACGTGCGATCGCAAACAAACCAACGATCTTGATCGCCGATGAACCAACGGGTAACCTTGATCCAGACACAGCTCGTGGGATCATGGATATCTTAGAAAAGATCAATCAAGAAGGTACAACGATCGTTATGGCGACCCACAATAGCTTTATTGTAAATGAATATCGGCATCGCGTGATCGAAATTTCGGATGGCAAGATCGTTCGAGATCAAGAAGAGGGGGATTATACTGATGAAAACAGTCACGCTTAAGCGCCATTTGAAGGAAAGTTTAAAGAGCTTAAAACGCAATGGTTGGATGTCAGTTGCCGCTGTTAGTGCGGTAACTGTGACTTTGATCTTAGTCGGAGTTTTACTTTCGATCTTGCTAAATATCAATAAAGTTGCTCATGATGTTGAAAATGATGTGCAAGTTCGGGTCGTTATCGATCGTGATGCAACCAAAGAACAACAAGCACAGTTGAAAGCAAAATTACAAAAGATCGATGGTGTTCAAAAGATCAGTTTTTCAAGTAAGAAAAACGAGTTGAACAACGTGGTCGGAACTTATGGGAAAGAATTTCAATTATTCAAGGGTGACGATAACCCACTTTACGATATTTTTATCGTTGATACGAATTCCCCAGCTGAAACGATCAGTGTAGCTAAAAAAGCTAAAAAGTTACAATATGTGTATGATACACGATACGGTGGAGCTTCAGCCAAGAAGTTATTTAAGGCGGTAGCTGCGATCCAACGTTGGGGCTTAGTGATCAGTTTGCTCTTGCTCTTTGTGGCAGTCTTCTTGATCTCTAACACGATCCGGATCACTATCTTATCACGGAGCAATGAAATTGCGATCATGCGTTTAGTTGGGGCAACTAATAGTTATATTCGCTGGCCATTTATCTTAGAAGGCGCTTGGACGGGCTTTTTAGGGGCTATTTTACCGATCGTCTTGGTCGATATCGCTTATTTATGGTTATACGGTATTATGTCAAGTTCAATGGCAAGTACAGGTTATCAATTGTTGACGCCAGGAACATTCTTATGGCAGATTGATCTCTTGTTAGCTGCGATCGGGATCATTATCGGGGCTTTAGGTTCTGGTCTTTCAATGAGCCGTTTCTTAAAAATTTAGTAATTAATAGTGTAGGCCAATGCGGTCAACACACCGAAGGGTCCACCATGATGTTTGGCATCGTGGTGGACCCTTTGTGTATTGTTAAACTTATGGCACAGTCTTTTTGGTTATGATGGTTTTCAAAGCTATAAGTATGTTTCATCCGCAAAAATTGTTATAATGTAACCAAACACTTAGAAAGGACTGGAGTCTTTGCAACTTTTAAAAAGTGTGGGTCTCTTTTTTATCCAGCCGCTATTTTGGGCGGGGATCTTGATGACCTTGATATCTTATCAATTACGCTTAAAAAATGAACGTCGTAATTTTCGGATCGCGATCGATCGGGATTTTTATGAAGCACGGCATTTTATCAAACATGGCTTGTTATTTTTAGTGCTGGGGTCATTGTTTGCGCTTATCTTTGGACTGAGTTTACCAACGCAGACATTGGTCTTATACCAGATCTTAGCAGTCGTGGCACTTTTGTTCATCAATGTAGGCGATCTTAGTCTAGCAGCACTTTTGGTCACTGGAACGGTGACCTTTGTCTTGAGTGAGACGCCGTTTGGAAGTGATGCTAGTTGGGCAAGCTATATTTTACCTCATGAACTGGGAACTCGCTTTGGCAGTGCTATTTTGCTTTTAACTGCGATCTTAGCTCTTTTCCAAGCTTTTTTAGCCCGTGAAAATAAAGCTGAATGGTTTAGTCCTAAGATCTTTGCCGGTAAACGTGGGCGCCGGATCGCGGGTTATACTTGGCGTGAATTTACGGTCTTTCCACTGATCATGTTTATACCGGGAATGAATTTTGATTCTTGGCAACAGTGGCTTGACCCGAGCCAGTATTTAACGCATTTTATGGTAGTGCCACTATTTGTGGGGGCTTTTTGCAAGATCTATAAGCAACAACCAAAAGAAGCTTTACACTTACGCCAACGCCAAAGTTATCTGATTGCATTTTTAGCTGGTCTTTTAGCATTAGTAGCATATTTTGTACCAGTAGTAGGCTTTTACGGGATTGCTGGGCTGTTATTGATCTTGGTCGCCCAAGCTTTTGGTCGTTTGAAAGCCGACCATGATGCTAAACGTTGGTATGTGGAAACTTCGGAGGGTGTACGGATCGTAGCGGTCAAACCAGAGACACCAGCAGCTAAGATGAAACTTGAAGTTGGTGATATCATCCTTGAATGTAACGGGATAAAAGTAGCTACAGGTGATGAACTTTATGAAGCATTACAAAAAAGTCCGGCTTATTGTCGTTTAAAAGTCAAAAACTTTGAAGGTGAATTGAAATTAGCTGAAAGTGCGATCTATGCTGATTCACCACATGAGATCGGATTGGTATTATTTGAATAAGATGCAAAGGGGGACGACTTTGGTGAAACAAGGTCGTAGATGAACGTGAAAAAAGTATTAGTAGTTGAAGATGACACTGCGATAAAGACCCTGCTCAAGTATAATTTAGAGCAGGCAGGTTACCAAACGACAACTAGCAGTGACGGTCAAGCGGGCTATGAACTAGCTTTGAACAATGAATATGATTTTATTTTGTTAGATGTGATGTTACCTAAATTAGATGGCTTAGAGATAACTAAACGCTTGCGGCAAGAAAAAGTGATGACCCCGATCTTGATCATTACAGCACGCGATCAAGAGCTTGATAAGATCATCGGATTAGAATTAGGAGCGGATGACTATTTGACTAAGCCGTTTTCGCCTCGAGAAGTCATCGCGCGCTTAAAAGCGATCAGTCGGCGGATCACACCTAAAGAAGTAACACCTACACCAAAAGTTGATACGCAAACACTTTTTAAATATCCAGATTTCACAGTGGATCTAGAACGAGTCAAGGTCACGGCAAATGATCAGACCGTAGCTTTGACCCCAAAAGAGTTTGAACTATTGGCCTATTTTATCAAACGCCCGGGAAGAGTCCTGAGTCGTGAGAAATTATTGAACGGCGTCTGGGGCTATGATTATGTGGGCCAAACGCGCATGATCGATATGCACGTCAGCCATCTGCGTGAAAAATTAGAGCCAGATCCTAAAAAGCCAAAGTATATAGAAACTTTACGTGGCTTTGGCTATCGCTTCAATGGTGGAACTGATGACTGAGATGCGTGAACTATGGCGATATTTATTACTATCGTTAGGCGAAGTTTTAGCAGTCGGCTTGGTTTATGGCGTGATCTTTCATGAACATTTTTTGACTGTGTGGCAAGAAGAAGGAGCAGCTTGGATCTTTTTAGCGGTGATCTTAGTGGCATTAGGCAACTATCTCTTTTTTAAACGCCAAGCAAAACGGCGCTTAGCCAGCCAAGCCTTGTTGCTCAAAAAGCTAAGTGAATTAGTTGAAAATCAGCCAAGTCGCCATGTCCTATTACCAAAAGATGATGAGTATTATCAACTCTCCCGTTTGGTGAATCGCCTGCAATCTAATCAGCGTAACCTTTTACGAAGTTATCAGCAACAAAATCGTGACTATTTAACGCTGTTACAGTCGTTGACCAGTGGCGTGATCGTCTTTGATCAGCGTAAACAAACGGTCTTGTATAATCATGTGTTAGCCAGTATATTAAATACAACAGAGCTCAAGGGTCAGCCGTTTTATCAAGTATTTACGGCAGTCGAGCTGATCGCTGTTACCCAAAAAGTCTACCAGACTAAAGAAGATCAACGGCTCCTGTGGCAAAAAAAGGTTGCTCAGAGCAATGAGTGGTTTGAGGTGCAGGTAGTCTATGTTCCCTTGAGTCGCCACCATTATTCAGTGATGTGTATCTTTAATGATGTGACCGAGATCAAGCAATTAGAGGTCAAGCAGCGTGAATTCATGGCAAATGCGAGTCATGAATTAAAGACGCCGCTAACTGCGATCCAAGGATTCAGTGAGACACTTTTAGCTGGAGCCTTGGATGATAAGAAGACCGCACGTGATTTTGTGCAGATCATCTTTGAACAAAGTCAGCAGTTGACCGAGTTGATCGAGGATATCTCGGCGCTTGCCCATAATAAAAGAACGCAGGAATTAAAATTAGAGCAGATCAAGCTCAAAGCATTTTGCGAGCGGATCTTAGCCAGCTATTTAGCTCAAAGTAAGGCTAAAAATTTAGCGATCGAGTTGCAGATCCCGGATGACTTTGAGATAAGTTGTGATATCAAGTATCTACAACATATAATCAGCAATTTGATCCAAAATGCTATCAGATATAATGTAGTAGATGGTAAGATCAAACTCACAGCTACTAGCTCAGCTAATGAGTGGCGTTTAGTTGTCTATAACACAGGTCAAACTCTTGCTCAAGCTGATAAAGAGCGGATCTATGAGCGCTTCTACCGCGCAGATAAAGCGCGCTCAGCTGAAGGAAGTGGCTTAGGCTTAGCAATCGTTAAAGAGGCAGTCGAGGCTTTATCCGGGCAGATCGTTGTCACGAGTCCGTACAAAAATGGAACCAAATTTACGGTGACTTTACCGTTATTTTTAACATAAGAATGAAAAGAGAGGAAAAATGAGGATGAGAAAGAAACTTTATCGCTCCAATGATTCAGTGATCTGTGGTGTGTGTGCCGGGATCGCCGAGTATTTTAATATTTCACCATGGGTCGTTCGGACCATCTTTTTAGTGGTCGCAGTCGCTTGCAAGTTAGTGCCACTATTAGTTTATGTTCCGATCTTGTTATATTTAGGTTTGGCACTTTATCTACCTAAACATCCCAATGAAAAGTATAATGACGTCTTTACCTTGCTCAGTCGCTTTGGCCAACAAGAAGAAAAGCGCCGTCCAGTGACAGATGCTAAAGAAAGAGATGTTAAGCAAAATAAAAAGGGAGGCAAATAAGATGAATTTTTGGCAACGAACTTTGATCACCGTATTGGTCTTTTTAGCAACAGCGGGCTTTTTCCCAACTTATTTTCACGTTTCAAGCGTGTGGATCGCTTGTCTAGCTGCGATCATTTTAGGTTTGTTGAACATGTTCGTCAAACCGTTATTGGTCATCTTATCTTTACCGATCACAGTGATGACTTTGGGGATCTTTTACCTGTTCATCAATGCCTTTATGTTGGAATTGACCTCGTTTTTGGTCGGAAATTCGTTTGAGTTTTCAAGTTTTTGGTCGGCGATGATGGTGGCGATCATTTTAAGTATCGTAAACTTAGTGATCACCAACTACACCACACAAAATAGTAATTATTAATTGCTGAAAACGCTTTTCACGGTTAGAATTATCTGTAGTTAGATCCTTTTAGAAAGATGAAATGTGGAGTGGATCAAGCAGAGATGGACGACATCTTTAAACTATCAGCATTAGGTCAGGCGATATGCTGATGGTAAATAAATCAAGAAGGGAAAAGCTATATTTCTTTCTATAGCATGATTATCATGCTAGTTCACGTTTATATAGCAGAAGACAAATGGCGAATACTGTTAGTGTAAAAAAATTAGTAGCAGATATCAGTAATTTAGAAGTCTATTCTGGAGAACAATACTTAGAAGAACGCCAGATCACGACCGAAGACATTTCACGTCCTGGGTTGGAATTGACCGGCTACTTTGATTATTATCCAGAAGAGCGGATCCAACTTTTTGGGATGACGGAGATCTCATATGGTAATAAGATGAGTTCAGAAGCGCGCAAAAAGATCATGGATGAACTTTGTGGTCCCAACACGCCATGCTTTGTGGTCTCACGTTATTTAGCCGTTCCAGCTGAAATGAAAGCTGCGGCTGAAGAACATCATATTCCGATCTTACGGACTAAATTGCCAACGACACGTGTTTCAGCTAAGTTGACCGATTATTTGAGTGGTCGTTTAGCCCAACGTAAATCGTTACATGGGGTCTTAGTTGATATTTATGGTCTTGGGGTATTGATCACTGGCGATTCAGGTGTTGGTAAATCTGAAACGGCGCTTGATCTTATCAAACGTGGGCATCGATTGATCGCCGATGACCGCGTTGAGGTTCACCAACAAGATGAACAGACATTGATCGGTGAAGCACCACGGATCTTACGCCATTTGTTAGAGATCAGAGGTGTCGGGATCATCGATGTCATGAATCTCTTTGGGGCAGGTGCTGTCAGAGCGAAGACTGATATCTCTTTGATCATCCATTTGGAAAATTGGGAAAAAGATAAACAATTCGATCGTTTAGGGAACGGTGAGCAACGGGTAACGATCTTTGATGTTGAAATACCTAAGATCTCGATCCCAGTGAAAGTTGGGCGCAACTTAGCGATCATCATTGAAGCCGCTGCAATGAATTATCGGGCAAAGACGATGGGCTATGATGCGACAAAGGCCTTTGAACGTAATTTAAATGAGTTGATCAGTGAAAATTCAGCAGAAGAGAAATAGGTGTTGAGAATTGAATTTTAGTTTAGGTGTCATCGATCCGATCGCTTTTAGTCTAGGGGGACTGCAGGTCCACTGGTATGGAGTGATCATTGGATGTGCGGTTTTATTAGCCTTATACCTTGCAGTTAGTGAAGGTAAGAAAAGACAAGTCCCCGCCGATGATTTTTATGATTATATCTTATGGGCGCTACCGATCGCTTTGATCAGTGCGCGAGCTTACTATGTCATTTTCCAATGGCAGTATTATCAAAATGATCTTAGTGAGATCTATCGGATCTGGGATGGCGGGATCGCGATCTATGGTGGCTTGTTGGGCGCATTGCTCGTTTTAGTGATCTTCTGCCGTAAGAAACAGTTGTCGGCTTGGCTATTTTTAGATATCATTTCGCCAACTGTGATCTTAGCTCAAGGTATCGGTCGGTGGGGCAATTTCATCAATCAAGAAGCCCATGGTGAAGCCGTATCACATGCATTTTTGACGAGCTTGCATTTGCCCGGATTTATCATTGACCAGATGAATATCAACGGGATCTATTACCAACCGACCTTTTTGTATGAGTCGGTGTGGGATATCTTAGGCTTTGTGATCTTGATGTTGTTACGCCATCGTAAGCATCTCTTTAAACGAGGCGAGATCTTTTTGACTTATGTCGCTTGGTATTCCTTTGGCAGATTTTTCATTGAAGGGATGCGAACAGATAGCTTGATGTTAGGTGCTTTGCGCGTTTCGCAATGGTTGTCAGTCATCTTGTTTATTGGGGCGATCATTTTGATCGCATATCGGCGTTATTATCGTCCCAATGAACCTTGGTATTTAGCCGGAAATGTTAAATACGGGCGAGAGCTTAAATAATTGAGCTTAATATTTGAAGTTGTTTCAGCAATTTTAGAAGAGTATCATCAAGTAAATAGGAAGGTGAAGATATTATGGCTAAAAAATATGATGTGATCGTGATCGGTGCAGGTCCTGGGGGCTTGACGGCTGGCTTATATGCTTCACGGGCTAATTTGTCGGTTTTGATCTTAGACCGTGGAATCTATGGTGGTCAAATGAACAATACCGCTGAAGTTGAAAATTATCCCGGATTTAAGTCGATCTTAGGACCAGACTTAGCTGAAAAAATGTATCAAGGCGCGATCCAATTCGGAGCAGAATATGCATACGGTAGCGTTGAAAAAGTTGAAGTCAATGGTGATCTAAAACAAGTCATTACCGATAATGAAACATATGAAGCACCTGTTGTGATCATTGCCACAGGTTCGCAATACCGGAAATTAGGTGTTGAAGGCGAAGCCGAATATGCTGGTCGGGGTGTTTCTTATTGTGCAGTTTGTGATGGTGCTTTCTTTAAAGATCAGCCACTAGCCGTGATCGGTGGCGGTGATTCCGCCGTTGAAGAGGGTGTCTATTTGTCTAAGTTAGCTTCAAATGTCAATATCATCCACCGTAGAGACCAATTACGGGCCCAAAAGATCTTGCAAGAGCGTGCTTTTGCTAACGATAAGATCGACTTTACATGGGATACGGTCGTAACAAAGATCAATGGCGATGGGCAAAAAGTCACGAGTGTATCGACACATAACAAAAAGACCGGTGAAGACGGTGAATTAAAGGTCAATGGTGTCTTTATCTATGTGGGGGTCATTCCTTTGACTGAACCGTTCAAAACGCTTGGGATCACTGATGAACAGGGCTGGATCAATACCGATGAGTTGATGCGGACTAGTTTACCTGGTGTTTATGCGATCGGCGATGTTCGGGCTAAAGAATTACGCCAGATCACGACCGCTGTTGGCGATGGAAGTATTGCTGGGCAACAGGCGTTCAATTATATAGAAAGCTTGAAGGATTAAACGAATAGCACTAGTGGTAGTTTTACTGCTAGTGCTTTTTGATATCGAATAAATTTTTTGTAAGCGTAAAAGTGCTTGTTATAGCAAGTTTAGACGATTGATAGTATACTAGATTTGAATAGATAAATGAGGTGATTATATGAGTTGGGAAGAGACTTATACTATTTGGAACAAACAACCTGATCTAGCACCTGAAGTTCGGGAAGACCTTGATAAGATCGTAAATGATAAAGAAGCATTGGAAGATGCCTTCTATACACCAATGGAATTTGGGACAGCTGGGATGCGTGGCTTGATCGGTGCTGGGATTAACCGCATGAATATTTATACTGTGCGCCAAGCAACTGAAGGTTTGGCACGCTTTATGGATACCTTGGATGAAGAAACAAAATTACGTGGTGTAGCGATCAGTTATGATTCACGTCACATGTCACAAGAATTTGCTTTTGAAGCAGCACGTGTTTTAGGGGCACACGGGATTCCAAGCTTTGTCTTTGAAAGCTTACGTCCGACCCCAGAACTATCCTTTACCGTTCGGCATCTACATGCTTATGCAGGGATCATGATCACAGCGAGCCATAATCCAAAACAATATAACGGTTATAAGATCTATGGTGAAGATGGGGCGCAAATGCCACCAAAAGAATCAGATATGATCACGAATTATATCCGCGAAGTTGATGATCTTTTTGCCGTTGAAGTTGCTGATAAAGATGCTTTGATCAATGATGGAACATTGAAAGTCATCGGTTCAGAAGTCGATGAAGTTTACTTAGAAAATGCCAAAGAAGTAACGATCGATCGTGAGTTAGTGGCTGAAGAGGGTAAAACGATGAAGTTGGTCTTTACTCCACTTCACGGTACTGGTGGGATGTTAGGTGAAAAAGCCTTACGTCAAGCTGGTTTTGAAGACTTTACGATGGTCCCAGAACAAGCAATGCCAGATCCAGAGTTCTCAACCGTTGAACATCCAAACCCTGAATTTACAGAAGCTTTTGATTTAGCGATCAAATTAGGCAAGAGCCAAAAAGCTGATCTTTTAGTAGCTGTCGATCCTGATGCAGACCGTTTGGGAGCAGCTGTTCGTCAACCAGATGGCGAATACGAATTGTTGACAGGTAACCAGATCGCAGCTTTGATGTTGAACTATATTTTAACGGCTCGTAAAAAAGCAGGTAACTTGCCTGCAAACGGGGCTTTAGTAAAATCAATCGTTTCAAGTGAATTTGCTGCTAAAGTTGCAGCTGATTTTGGGGTCGAAGCGATCAATGTCTTGACTGGGTTCAAGTTCATTGCCGAACAGATCCAACATTTTGAAGAAACCAATGAACACAGCTTCATGTTAGGCTTTGAAGAAAGTTATGGTTATTTGATCCGTCCATTCGTGCGCGATAAAGATGCGATCCAATCTTTGGTACTATTAGCTGAAGTAGCTGCCTTCTACAAGAAACAAGGTAAGAACTTATACGATGGTCTCCAAGAATTATTTGAAAAATACGGCTATTTTGCTGAAAAGACGATCGCTTTGACCTTTGATGGGATCGAAGGTGCACAAGAGATCAAAGATTTGATGGCTAAGTTCCGTCAAGAATTACCAACTGATTTTGCTGGTTATAAAGTGATCGCAGCTGAAGATTATCAAGCTTCTAGTCGCCAAGATGCAGCTGGGAATGTGACAGCGATCAACTTGCCTAAGTCAAATGTTTTGAAGTACTTCCTTGAAGATGGAACTTGGATCGCAGTTCGTCCTTCAGGTACAGAACCAAAGATCAAATTTTACATTGGTACACAAGGTGATTCCGAAGCTGATGCACAAGCTAAATGTGAAAAATTTGAAAAAGCAATCAATGATTTCATCAAGGGCTAAAATTAGCTGTTAGATGCTGAAGACACGGTAAATGGCCGTGTCTTTTTTGATTCTGCTGATGCGAAAATACGTTCGTTGTGGTATAATCTTGTAAGCAATAGTTTTTAATGAGGGGGTAATCATTTGATCGAACGTCAAGCCGATAAAGAGTTCAAATTAGTTTCAAAATATCAACCAACTGGAGATCAACCACAAGCGATCGCTGAGCTTGCGACCGGGATCAAAGCTGGTAAAAAAGAACAGATCTTATTAGGGGCTACTGGGACCGGGAAAACTTTTACGATCTCAAATGTGATCGCTAAAGCCAACAAGCCAACTTTGGTCTTAGCCCATAATAAGACCTTGGCGGGACAGCTCTACGGGGAGTTCAAAGAATTTTTCCCAGACAATGCTGTTGAATATTTTGTATCCTACTACGATTACTATCAACCTGAAGCTTATGTTCCTTCAAGTGATACTTATATCGAAAAGGATTCGAGCATCAATGATGAGATCGATAAATTACGCCACTCTGCGACTAGTTCGTTATTAGAGCGCAATGATGTGATCGTGGTGGCCTCAGTTTCATCGATATTTGGTTTAGGTGATCCAAAAGAATATCGTGATCAAGCTCTTTCATTGCGAGTAGGTCAAGAGATCGAAAGAGATAAGTTGTTGAACCAACTGATCGATGTTCAATTTGAACGTAACGATATCGACTTTCAACGGGGACGCTTTCGTGTTCGCGGCGATGTTGTCGAGATCTTCCCAGCTTCACGTGATGAACAAGCGCTTAGAGTTGAATTTTTTGGGGATGAGATCGACCGGATCCGAGAAGTTGACCCTTTGACTGGAGAGATCTTGGGTGATCGCAATCACGTTGTCATCTTCCCAGCAACTCACTTTTTGACAAGTGGTGAACGCTTAGAAGGATCGATCAAGAGCATCGAAGCCGAATTAGCTCAAAGGTTAGAAGTCTTGCGCGCTGATGGCAAGTTGTTAGAAGCTCAACGTTTAGAACAACGAACGACATACGACATTGAGATGTTGCGTGAAATGGGATATTGTTCAGGGATCGAAAATTATTCACGGCATATGGATGGAAGAAAACCGGGTGAAGCACCATATACGTTGTTGGACTTCTTCCCCGATGATTTTTTGATCGTAGTCGATGAATCCCATGTTACGATGCCCCAAGTGCGCGGGATGTACAATGGTGACCGCTCACGTAAACAGATGCTAGTCGATTACGGTTTCCGCCTTCCAAGTGCCTTAGATAACCGCCCATTAAAGTTAGCTGAATTTGAAGAACGAGTAAATCAGATCATTTATATGTCGGCGACCCCAGGTGTTTATGAACAAGAACGTACCGATACGGTCGTGCAACAGATCATTCGACCGACGGGATTATTGGATCCAGAAGTTGAAGTTCGTCCGATCATGGGACAAATGGACGATCTAGTGGCTGAGATCGCCAAAAGAACTGAGCGCGATGAGCGCGTCTTTGTAACGACTTTGACTAAGAAAATGGCAGAAGATCTGACCGATTACTTTAAAGAGATGAGTATTAAAGTCAAGTATCTGCATTCTGATATCAAGACACTTGAACGGACCCAGATCGTGCGCGATCTACGTTTAGGAAAATTTGATGTGCTCGTTGGGATCAATTTATTACGTGAAGGGATCGATGTGCCAGAGGTCTCATTAGTTGCGATCTTAGATGCTGATAAAGAAGGCTTTTTGCGCAATGAACGGTCTTTGATCCAAACGATCGGCCGAGCTGCGCGAAATGAAAATGGGCATGTGATCATGTATGCTGATACAGTAACAGATTCGATGCAAGCAGCGATGGACGAAACAGCTCGACGTCGGACGATCCAAATACAATACAATGAAGAACATGGGATCGTGCCAAAAACAGTCAAAAAGGAGATCCGTGATGTGATCACCATGACGACTAAACCAAAAGAAAGCACTAAAGCTTTAAATGATAAACTCGATTTTGATGAATTGAGCAAACAAGAACAACGCGAAATGATCGCACGTTTAGAGGAGCAAATGCGTACTGCTGCTAAGAACCTTGACTTTGAGGATGCAGCCGCTTTACGTGATACTGTGATGGAATTAAAAGCACAGCTTGATTAAGTAGAAAGGATGAAAGTTGTGGGAAAAAATAAGATTACGATCCGTGGTGCTAGAGAGCATAATTTAAAAGATATCAATGTTGAGATCCCTAAAGAAAAACTTGTCGTGATCACGGGGCTTTCCGGTTCAGGTAAAAGTTCGCTCGCCTTTGATACTTTATATGCTGAAGGCCAACGCCGCTATGTTGAGAGTTTGTCAGCTTATGCTAGGCAATTTTTAGGTCAGATGGACAAACCCGATGTCGATTCGATCGATGGACTTTCGCCAGCGATCTCGATCGATCAAAAGACGACTTCGAAAAACCCACGTTCAACGGTTGGGACTGTAACGGAGATCAATGACTATTTGCGTTTGTTATGGGCTCGCGTAGGTACGCCGATCTGTCCTAATGATGGCAGTGAGATCACGAGCCAATCGCCTGAGCAAATGGTCGATCGAGTCTTGCAACTCCCTGAAAGGACTAAACTCCAGATCTTAGCACCGATCGTGGTAGGTAAAAAGGGACAGCATAAAAAAGTTTTAGAGAAGATCAAACGTGAAGGCTTTGTCCGAGTTATGATCGATGGAAAAATGCATGATATTGCTGAAGATCTCGAGCTAGATAAGAATCTCAAACATGATATCTTTGTAGTAGTCGATCGGATCGTTGTTAAAGAAGGGATCCGTTCACGATTATTTGATTCATTTGAAGCAACGTTACGCTTGGCTGAAGGTCGAGTGTTTGTTGATGTGATCGGCGATAAAATGTTGCAATTTTCGGAAAATTTTGCTTGCCCTTATTGTGGCTTTACGATCGGTGAACTTGAGCCACGACTCTTTTCTTTCAATGCGCCTTTTGGAGCTTGTCCAGATTGCGATGGGTTAGGAATGAAACTTGAAGTCGATATCGATCTAGTCGTACCTGATCGAAAAAAGACCCTTAACGAAGGGGCGATGGAACCGTGGAATCCGATCAGTTCCAAATATTATCCAACGCTATTAAAGCAAGCATGTGAAGCCTTCGGGATCGACATGGATACACCGTTTGAAGATCTACCGCAAGAACAACAAGATATCGTTTTATATGGTGCTAAAGATAAGAC
>NZ_JBCOAR010000017.1:0-41153 GCF_040226755.1 Ligilactobacillus sp. RTP31139st1_D10_RTP31139_211217 | reverse complement strand
ACTTTACCCTTCCAAAAATAATTTGAATCATGCGTGTCTATCAGACGTTGAATCTTCATTGGAATTAACTTGCGTTTGATCTCATGCTCTAGCATTTTGCGATCAGAATATGGACTGGCAACAATTTTAAACTTGTAGGTCAATGTCCTATTTTCGAAATATCTTTCATCGTCAAATACTGAAAAATCATAGTTTCCCTGCATATACGGTAAACTTTCAACGATCACTTTCTCATTTGGCGAAGGAGCGTCACGCTCGAGTAACCACCATCCTTCTTTGCGTGAATCAAAGTCACCAAAAATGATACCTTCTGTACGCAATTGCTCATCTATTTTTGAATATGCAGGCTGAGTATCCATAAACTCATATCCCATTAGTTCCACCTCGTTTGCAACTGTATCTCTTCACCAAAAGCGGTATTATAAAGATCTTTAGTCTCACCAACAACAGCTCCTGAATCCAAAACAATCACCTGTTTTTTATCGATCAAGCGACGCAAAAGGTTATTGGTCGTATCAAATGAACTGACTTTTAGCTCATTAGTGCTATTCAAGTTGATATTGCTATCATTTATCGGATTTGGAAGCAATAGATCTAATCGAGTAACATTAGACTGGATATTTTCGATCATATTTCCCATTGCTTTTGATGCAGCATCTTCATTTTCAGTGATACCAACAGCAACACCTAACGCTAAGAACTTACCTACTTCATCTCTCATCAAGCGAGATGGTGAGTGGATCTTTGCAACTTTTTTAGCCTCAGCATTTACACTAGCTACTAAACTAGCCATAGCACTAACAGCAGCGCCAGTATTAGAACTAATACCAGAAGCAACACCTGCAGCTAATTGCGATCCTGCCGAACGCATGTCGCTAACTCGACCACGAACACCTGCTGCCGCATGATACCCTAATGTATCACCAGCATCGCGTACATCACCCTTGCGACTAGCTACGCCTCTTGCAGCATGATAGCCAAGTGTATCGCCAGCATCTTTAGTATCACCTTTTCGCCCACTGACACCTTTAGAAGCGTGATAGCCCAACGTATCACCAGCGTCTTTCATATCAGCTTTTTTACTCTTTGTTCCTTTTACAGAACTTTCAGCAAGTTGCGTACCGGCGTCTTTGGCTTCAGACTTTTTATTATTAAGCCCTTTTACATAACTATCTGCATTATCTTTCCCAGACTTACTATGCTTATTATTATCCTTAGCTCCTTCACTCGACTGCGTTGCTAGATACTGTCCAGCACCTTTGAAATCTCCCGCTTTTAAAGCTTCAATGAATTTATTTTTACCTTCGTCACCTTTAGCAAACATTCCGGGTGGCAAGGAGTTCAAACCATCAGTACCATCTTTAGCGATTGCTTGAGCGATCTGTGTCGTAGTAGCTTTCCCAGTTGATAAAGCCTGAACTAAATTATCAACACCTTGAGTTCCTGTTTGTTGTAACATCAGTGCAAAAGCTTGCATTTGTTGTCCAGTATCTCCATTCATTTTGACAAAAGCGAGATACATGGACTGTAGTTGTTCATTAGTTACGTTGGACATATTCTTCAGACCATTAGACCAAGTATCAAAATTCAACTTAGATCCATTGGCAATCGTCATGTTCATCTGAGTCCCAAACTGTAGCTGTTGATTAAGCATTTGCTGGTTCGTAGCTTCTTGCTGGGTGATCTGCTGCTGTAACTGAGCCTTGGTCGTTTGATCTTGTGCATTGGCTAATTGCTCTTTAAGTTGCTTTATCTTCTCTTCGCCCTGTTGGATCTGTTGAGACCGCAATTCATAATTAGCCTGTAAAGTGGTTATAGTTGCTTCACGCTCTTGCTGATTTAGTTTTTCACCATTTTGCAAGCGTGTCATTTGAGCATCAGCAAAAATTTGGTTTTGCTCTATTAATTTCTGCTTGATCGCATTATTTTGATCAGTCAACAGCTTAACTTGATCTTCAGTCATTGCTGTTCCATCAGAAAAACGTTTATCTTGCAACTGTCTATCAAGATCAGAAGTGATATTCAGTAAGTTTTGCCCATTTTGCTGGGTTGCGTTGGCAAGATTTTTACTTGCTTTATTGACTGCTTCTACACGCTTTTTACCAGTTAGTTCTTCAGCTTCCGTCATTGCCTTACTGTAATTGTCAGAAGCCTTTTGTGCATTGGCTTGATACTGGTCTAATGTATTATTAACGTCAGTCAAAAATTGTTTAGTCTTGTCTGACACGCCTTCAGTATTGATAAGATCGCTGAATTTTGCCTTGGAATTCTCAAAAGTCGTCTTCATCTCTTTAGCAGAATTAGAAACGGCTTCGACTGATTTTTTCAGTTGCTTAGTCGAATTAGTGGCAGAGTCAGAACTCTCTTTAGCTTCTTTACCACCTTTACCCAATTGTGAAAATGATTCATAGCCGATTTTACCTGCATCAACAAACGCTTGTCCCATGTCTTTAGCTGCATCCATTGCTTGACCGAGATCTTTTTTAGCCGCACTGATCGACTTGCTTGCTCCTTTAAAATCACCAGTCATCGCTTGTCCTAAAGCTTTAAAGACATTCCCAGCGGAAGTCACAAGCTTTATCAATCCTACTAAAACATCAGCTATTAAGCGTAAAGCTGTAGCTAATGTGATAGCACTTCCTACCAAAGTACCGATAGCTAAAGCACCGATAACTTTTAAGATCCCGCCTAATAGGCTTCCTATCGGTTTTAAAGCTTCCAATACCCCTGTTACAGCTGGCTTCATCGAACTAAACATTGATTTGATGCCACTAATAGCTGTTTTCACAACTCCTTGAATATTCATGAAGTTGCTGGACCACGCCATATAGATAGCTGTGGCTACTACTGCGACACCAGCCGCAATGAGCGTCAACGAGCCTAACGACGCGCCTAAACCAGCAACTGCACCACTCGAACTGATTGCAGTCGGAGCTAAAGAAGCTATTTGGGCTTCTGATGCCCCCATAGTGCCTAACAACTTAGCATACGCACCATTCAAACTGATTGCGGCTTGTTTTGGATTTGTCGCAAAAGTCATCAAGCTTTTCGTTGCATTAGTCGCTTTACTTGGAATACCCACTAATGCTGAACCAACACTCTTGATCTTACTTGCCATATATTCTGCGCCATTGGCTGACGTAGACATATACAAGAACTGATTTAAGCCAGATACTGCCTTCTTAGAACTTCTATAAATACCACCAAAAGCCATTGAAATGATGCTATTTTGAGTACTGATAGCCGAACCAGTCATGCCAATACCGGTACGTACCAAGCTTAGATCAGCCTGTAGCGTCTCTAAAAATTGGATCGTCTTAGCACCGCCAACACCGATCCCTTTAAAGGTTTCCAGTGCTAAAAATGCAGGTAATGCAATCTTAAGTGCACTTGTGACAGATTCGATAGAAGGTAACATGTCCATAAAGCTCTTAGCGAATTCAATTCCTTTACCGATACTTTTTTGGATCTCGGCTTGATTTTTTTGCAAATAGTCATTGAATTGGCCAATTTTATCAGTTGCAACATCAACACCACTTTTTAGTACTCCACCAAAAGTCTGCTCAATGATAATAGCCAAGCTTTCTAACGATCCGAAAAACTGTTCTACCGAACTCTTTAGATCGTTTTGCATCGTTTTAGCCATTTCAGAAGCAGCACCATCTGAGTTTTGGAGTTTACCGGTCAAATCTTGCAAAGCATCTGAACGTTGTGATAGTAAGACGTTAACTGCTCGTCCGCCTTGAACACCATAAATCTCAGACAAGTAGTATTGCTTTTGTTGATCAGTCATTCCAGACAACTTTTCACGCAATTCGCTCATCTGTTGTGCTAACGGCTTCATTTTCCCGGCCGAGTCAAAAGCGCTGTAACCTAATTGATCCATAGCTTTTTTAGCTTCTCCACTAGGATTTTGCACTCTTGTCAGTGCCATCGCTAAGTTAGAGCCGGCTTCTGAACCTTTGATACCTGCGTTAGATAACAGACCGATCGCAGCAGCAGTCTCTTCTAAACTTAAGCCCGCAGTATGAGCTTGAGGTGCGACCATCTTCAGCGCTTCGCCCATGTCTTTGGCTTCAGCATTAGTATCAGCAGCCGCACGCGCGAAAACATCAGCAACATGTGTAGACTTGTCAGCCTCAAGGCCAAAACCATTTAAAGCAGTTGCGGCATATTCAGCAGCTGCACCAACATCACCGCCGGAAACAGCTGCAAGGTCCATTACCCCGGGAGTTGCCGCCATAATCTGGTTAGCATCAAAACCAGCAGAAGCCAAAGCTTCCATACCTTGTGCTGCTTCTTTAGCGCTAAAGGCTGTATCTGCACCAAGCTTGATAGCTTGATCGTTCATTGCCTTTAACTCCTTAGCATTAGCGCCTGAAATAGCACCCACACGAGACATTTGATGTTCAAAGTCCATACCCGTTTTGATTGTTGCTACTCCTAATGCGGTAACACCAACAGCAGTAGCTTTAACAGCCGTTGAAACTATATTTGATGATTTAGCCAAAGCATCTGTCGAAGATATTGAACTTTTAGCAATTTCTTGATTGAACCGCTTATAGATCGCAGTCGCTTCACGAAAGGCGGCAACGTATTGGGTTATGTTAGCTCCTAAAGTCACTCTAGAATCATAAGTACTCAAATCTTGCCACCTCCTTTGCGATACTCTGCCAGCCTACGTGCTATTCTTACAAGATCTTGGTCCATATCTTCTTCTCTGACTTGGACATTTTCGACTGCTTTTATAGCCTCATCATAGTCAAAGAAATCTTTGAACTCTCTATAAATATAATTTCCTTCTTTATCTACCGATTTAGCTGTCACGATTGCCCACGCAAGATCTCGACGCTCAAACATTCTATCAACTTGTTGCAAACGATATGCTTGCATTCTCAAGTTATACTCTTTGAGTGTCATCTTCTCTATCGTTGCTAGATCAGTCATTTTAAAGAGTCTAAAAGCATTGGTAACTATGGTTTCATAGTATTTTGCGCTTTCAAATTCTTCTCTTTTTCGAATTGCTTTTTGACTTCGTTCATTACTTTCTCGTAGTTCTTTACTAGTGGTCTCGTTTGACGATGATTCTTCAATTCTTTTGTAAACAGACCGAAAAAACGGGTATATTCTTGTTCGCTCTTGAACGAGTCTACCCAAGTATCAAACTCTTCTTCTGTTAGATCTAAGTCTGGTTGTAAAGCTGCGTGTAAGGCTTCATAAAGCGCATAAGGATTAGGGGACTGCAAACGAGCATAGATATTATTTACACCCGTCCCGAAGTCTACGGGCCCTTCAATGCTATATTTCTTATCTAGTTCACGCACAAAACGCACACCAAAGTGTAATTCATAATTTTTGCCATCAATTTTTACGTACATGATCAGTATCCTCCTGTTGTTATCCTTCTGTTGCTGGATTCGTATCAGCAAATGCATATTGAATAGCTGATTGTTGCTCTTCTGTTAAAGTTGCTTCACCTTCAACTGGCAACTGCTCAACATTCATCGTTGTTTTGATCTCAGTCAATTTGCCGATCTCAGACGGAACTTCCCATGATTGCAAATATCCCCGAGCATATTGCGCCCCGTACTTATTATCGCTACGCTTATCAGCTAAGTTGATGTCCCATACCTCAAGCATTTTAGAACTCATCACTGCACCACGTAACATCTCGTTTACTTCATCCAAGCTTGCGATCGCTTCAATTTCTAAAGTAGCCGAAGCCGTTGCGGGTGAGTTGATGTTTCCGTCTTTTGTTTCAGTCGAGTCTGATTTAGCTTCAAACTTCCAACTATGCTTAGTTTGCAAAGCTAATTTAGTAGCTCCCTTTGATGCTCGTTCATCAAACAGGCGGAAAGCTAAAATGTGATCTTTACCGTAAACTGGTACGGCGCCATTAGTTTTTGTCTGTGCCATAATTAACAGCCTCCTAAATATTCAAATTCGATTTCAATTACAATATGCCAAAGCGTCTGAGCACTAGAATTATCAAGTAATGTCCTTGTACTACTTGATACATATCCAACACTGTAAATATCTGCTTGGCGTAGTTTTTTTGCTTCATTGACTAGCTTTTGACTCATATCTGTCAAGGCGCGTCTGTCGTCATGCTCATCATACAAGTGGATCGATAGCCGACTTTTACCTGCTAAAACATTTGATTTTACTTCTAACGGATTTCCAAACTGTTCTCCGAAATATACAAATGGATAGCTAACATCTGGTGGTAAATAAGGATATGTGTCAAATTTTAGTGCCAATGACGTTTTAAATAACTCATCATAAATAGCTTGATTGGGTTCTTTCATGTGTTATCACGCACCAATCTATTCATGTCGGCAATAAATTTATCTTCAGTGTTGTACAGAGCAGGGCGCAAGTGCGGAGTCCCAGCTTGGTAACGTGTGCCATATTCTTGATAGGGATCATATTCGGCGTCACCAGTCACAACAGCTGTATACACAAAGCCATGCATAGTAAAACCTAAATTGATATGTCTCTTCAAAAAGCCAGTATCTACGGGTGCGTAACTTTGGGCTAATTGTTGCATTCCCGCCCCGTGTTTTCTGACTACATCCGCAACTTCTCTACCTAAACTGACATTTTTAGACAAAAATTGAACAAAGTTCTCATCCGTATCTACCGAAACACTGACCCCAGCACTCATGAGCTGTCACCCCTTACTACAATGACTTGACGACGATTCACGATACTTTCACGTACAAAAAAATACTTACGACCATTGATCAAACAATAATCATAAGTATCTGTATATCTTCGTTTAAGATGTATCAAAATATCGCTTGTCTTTAGATCGCCAAATACCAATACCGATTTACTTAAGCTAGGCGAACTAATATGACATCGACGCTTAGTTTGTTTGGGCTCTCCACCCACAAATTTACCGGCATCAGGATCATAATGCTTATTTGCTTTTACAACAAAAATCACTGTATCTGTATATCTCATCAGTACATCATGAACCTCCTCTTACCGCCATCATTGCGTGTTAGCCACTCTTGAATGTCATCCAAAAAAGGCGCTAGATCATCAGTTTCGTAAGTAGCACTTACATCTGACTCACTTGCGCTCTTTTTACCTTCATCGTTTACACGGTTAAATCTTGAGATAGACGCTTCAACAACGATATAATTTAGCTCTTTTGGAATCTCGAACAGCTCGCCGCCGAGCTTCGCTAATAAGCGATCTGTGATAACTGCAATGATGCTTTGTAGCAATTCATCTTCGCTATCGTCATGAAAGCCCAAGATCTGTTTTACATTCTTTAAAACGTCCATTTCAATTAACCTTCACCAACGCTTTCACTGATAGTTGCGACAACGACCTTCGTATCATCATACAAGTATGCTGTGTAGTGTTGATCAGCTGTCATGATCGTGATCTTCTTGGTGATATCACGATCTGTTTCTACTAAGATATCACGTTTTCGAATCAACTTGACCGCTGGTGATGTTACATCTGATTTAACAAATAAAGCTTCTGTGTCGCCTAATTTCTTAGAACGTACAACTTGAGCACCTAGTACGTCAAAATACGTGCCTCGGATCATCGCATTTGCGATCGTGTCAGATCCAGCATGATTTTTTAGTGCATCCATGCGGATCTTTGCGGCATTCGCTGGTGAAACAACAGCTACAACAGTACCTTCCGTTTCATCGTTAAAGACATCTAACGCTTTTTGAATACCTTCCACAGTAGGTTCAATAGTTACTCTTTGAGTACCTTTCTTGATTGCTTCTAAGATATCATCATCTACCTTGTTGGCAATAGCTAAGCCTAATTGACGTGTAGATTCTTTTAGCGGTTCGCCATTTGCCGATAGCAACGCTTCATCAGTGATCTGTGTACCCTTAGCGGCCTTTTTGATTTTAGCTGATGCACTCTTTGTGCCGAGTTTATCTAATGGAATCGCTTGACCTTCGCCAACATCTTTAGCATCACCGATATACGTAAATTTAGGGTAGGTGATAGTATCACCAGGTTTCCCTTTTAAATTGTCATCAACTTGTGCTAAAGGTGTAAATCGCAAAGCCTTTTCCAATGAATAAGACACCATTGGTGCAAGCACCTCCGGGTTGATCATATCTTGCATTTGAGTCAATGTATCTGCCATTTTATCTTCCTCCTAATAATTGTTTAAATCGTTCTGGATCTTCGTTGTGAAGCTGTGTGAGTTCTTTCATGCTCAACTGTTCAATATTTGAATAAGTCTTTGTTTCCTTCGAGCTTTCAACACTTTTCGGCGTCTTACCAGCAAGCAATTCATTTGCTACTTGTTCTCGAATTCGATTAGCAAAAGCTGTTAGCTTCTCAACATTAGTTTTTGTGGTCTCAGCATCGTTTGAAACCACTAAGGCTAATTCATCTTCAGTTGCAGTAACGCCACTCTCAGCGAACATTTTGCGGGCCACAGCCTGCATCTTCATTTGCGCTAACTCATTTTCTGCTTCTTGCGCTCGTTTATTAGCTTGTTCTAACTCATAAGTGCGCTTTTGTTCTGCATTCATCTTCGCTAACTTTGTAGCTTCCTTTACAGCTTCAGACTTAGCTTCACTGATCTTTTTTTCTTGTTCACGATCAGCGCGTTCCATTCGTTTTCGCACGATCTCGTTCACTTCTTCTTGTGTGAACAACTTTTCTTCCTTGCTTTCTTCTTGCTCCGTTTCTTCAACTTGTGCACTAGCTTCAGTCTCGGTAGCTTCTTCAGCAAAATATTGCAAATCAAGTTTCATATCTTACACCTCATTTTGAGTCTGGTGGACTATTTACTCACGATCGTTCTTTAACGCCTGCGATCCCGGAAAAAAGGCAAAATAAAAAGCACCCAACTTACGCTGAATGCTACTTATAATTATTATGGGTCTATACAATACATCCCTTAGGAACTTTTAGTTCAATTTTTTTATTAGTCAGCAAAGCTTCAATAAGCTTCTCCCGCAATTCTTCTTCAGTCGCAGACATATACATTAATGGAAGGGGTTCATGAAGCTTTTCAAAATATAAATCTAAAAGCTCAGATAGACTTTTTCGATTTAAAAGATATCTTTTTAGCATTCTATTTCCTCCTAGAACTCATTTCTTTTACTATATTGTCAACAAATTCAGTACTTTTAGGAACTATCTCCCTTTGAAACTCATATGCAATAGGATTGTTTATAGCCGAGGCAATCGTGTTCGCAAAAAATTCACTTGCAAACACATGATTACTATCATAATAGCCTTGATAATGTCCAAACTGTAGTGGCATATCTATTGCCCCACCATAAACATCAGCTATATAACCTGTTTTCTTTACATTTTCTTTTGAAAAAAGACCATGATTAAGGGAAATTGCGAATGTATTACTAGTTCTTTTAGTATCTTTCAACTCTGGATAATTAATGGCTAAATATTTCTCTACTCCCTCGACTACCTCTATTTTAACATTTTTTCCCAGGCCATTACCACTTAACACATTTGAAACATCAGCTATACCATGTGCTACCTCATGATACACCAAATCGTATCCCTTTTGATGAGGAAACTCAAGAAATGAACTCTCTCTCAAATGGATTTTTTTATTTACAGGGTCATAGTAATTACTATCTTTTGTTTTGGCAATATCACCAGCAATCTCAACCTTATCCTTGTACATCGCAAAAAGCTTCTGATACTGTTCTGGCGCTTTAGACAATCTGTAAGCATATTCCTTAGCTCGTTTCTCGCCTAATGCTTGGACGTTTTTATCTGAAACAAATCTCTTTACGATCGCATCAATATCACTTGGGTAATCATGAAAGACCTCTTTAGGCTCATTTTTTTCTTTCTTGCCAAACCATTTTTCAAATATCCCTGGAGCAAGATTTTCTTTATCTACCCAATATGCTGCTTTACTACAACGACATCTCGGGTGCTTGGGTATCATCGGTGCGTCCATAACTGGATATACACCGATACCATATTCAGTTCTACGTTCTGCTATCTCTAAGCAATATTTGCATGCAGTCGGCTCAGCGATCCATTTACAAAACTTAAAACCAGCAGCTTTCAATGATCTCATCGTTGCAGCATCTTGCACGCGAGCCGTCTCAGTGATCACTAAGTTTTCGATAACTGCAGTAGCATTTCTGACTTCTTTTGCTACATTCGCTCTGAAGTTAGCTATTAGTTGCGTTGGATTAGTTCCTTGAATCATAGCACGGCTGATAACAGTGTCTAGTTTTGCTTTTAAGACACTTTGATTGACCCACAGTCTATCAGACCAAACAGCACCATGAAAGCTAGCAGACGCAACTACACGAGCATTTTTAGCTATCTGCACGTTATTATGTTTTGATAGAATACCTGATTGACGTTTCACTTCATCAATATATGACGATTCCAAATAATCGCTCATCGCCATTTGCTCTTGATTAGTAACTTTTGTCAGCTCTAAACCAACTTGGGCTTTAAGATACTCTAAGCGATTGATCTTCATCGTTGCGTTATACAACTTCAAGCGCTCATTTGCTTCTTTACTGAAATCTTTGTTCTCGACTAGCTTTTTAGCAGTCTTTTCAAACGCCTGCACATCGTTAGCTTTTATCTTTTTGATGACATCGCTCATCGTCAAACCTGTGTCAGTCGCATACTTGCTGTAAAAAGAATTAATCTGTGTCTGAATATCATTAGTTAATTGATCATAACGAGCTACCATCTGTTTAAGATATTCCTGGTCTTTTTTAGTACGCTTAGCGATCCATTCCTGTTCGCGTCGTTCCCAGTAATCATTCTTGTTTTTCATTGTGATCTACACCTTCAAACTGATAACTCGCAGGATTATTTTTGACTGCATTATCCAGCGCTTCACTCTCTTCTTGACGCATAAGTTCCATTTCTTCTTGTGGATCATCAACTAGGCTTGGCAATGCTTTTAGCTGTGTTTGCTTAGATACGATACCTTCTAAGTTTTTAGCCACGTTCGCTTCGAGCTCGATGTTCTTCGGTAAGTTTCGTGTGAAGGTGATCTTCAACTCATTTACAGGGTCATCAATAGAACCTGTTACTATGTCTTTGAGTTGGCCTTTCAAGCTCTTTTTCAATTTCAAGAACTCAAACACAACACGATACATTTTTCTCAATGAAATAACGAATTTTCGTTCTTTGACTGCAGCTAGCGATCGCATTGCTTGCATTTTAAGCTCAATAGAATAGCCAGACTGATTGTTTCCAGTCGCATTAATGTCATCTAAATTAGTGACCATCGTAGTTTGAAACAGGTTTCTGACAAGTCTATTCAACAAGTTTTCTTGTGTGCCATCCCCGTTGGGACGTTCTAAAAACTTTGCATCACTATCACCCGCAGCAATTGCGATCACTCGATTATCAGACATATTTTTAATGACTTCTTCATCAAGATCTCCACCCTTAAAAAATAAATAAGCGTCTGCAATAGCATCAGTGTCATTTGCTTTTTGACTGATCGCTTTGTTGATCGCATTCATCACAGAGATAGTTGAATTGTCATACAGTGGTAAACGTTCATCGTTTTCCATGAATTCAATTGCTGGAACTTTACCAAGTGGATTGGCTTCACTTTCGCCTAATTCAAAATCATTGTTAAACGGGATGGATTCATTATCTGAGTGAACTTCACCAACAAACTCATCATCTTTATTTTTTGTATAACGCACAAAATACATCGGTTTATGACTTACAGAGTCATCGTAGATAATAAACGAATTCGTAGGCGCTGAAATAGTAGCTCTTAGCTGAGCACCTTCATCACGATATAGAAACATATAAGCTCTGCCATAGATAGAACAGAGCTTAGCTAAATCGCTTATTTTATCTGGAACTGAACTTAGATTGTTGAAGCTTTGAAGCTCGTCATTTTGCTTCTCGTCTTTCAACCCGATCTGTGGCGCTACACCAGCAAAGAAACCGTTAAATACATTTACCAGGTACTTAGCAAAATTAATTGCAATTCGGTTATCTGGTTTGTTCAACGGTTTCTTAGGTTCTTTTTCGATGTCATATCTACCCTTGTACATCTCCATGTTACGACGATAAGTTGAGCTTATTCTTTCATTTTCTTTAACAAAAGCTTCCAGGTCGACTGAAGTCAACTGTTCATCTTGTGGAAATAAAAATATGTCATTTTCTCCTACCATCCCTTTTCCATCCAAAGCCATCTTATCGCCTCCTAAATTTGAATGTTGAATGTTTTGATCTTCGGTGTTGCTTGACCGTTAATCTCTTCAACTGCATATCTGATCGCATCGATGCAGTGATTGTAGCTATCAACTGGTTTGTTGATATATTCATTGGTTTTCCTATCTTTTTGATAGGTGTAGTTTTCTAATTCTTCGATCAACTTTACGCAGCGATCGTCAATAACTAACTGATACTGTTGCAAGAAACTGATACCTTGAATAACAGAGTCTGGACCTTTTTTAGCTGGTCTAACTCTTGCAATCCCATCACGTTTTAATTCTGCAATTGATTTTTGTTCAGCAGCATCAGCAGTGATCACTTCTTTTGAATAGCCCATGTCAGTGATCACCTTAGATATTTCATTATTGAGCATTCCTTTTTTCGTATACTCTTCAAGGGCGTATAGAATCTTATTCTTCTGATCAACTTTTACGTGAACGAATGCACTTGGATCATTCACAAACCCAAAGTCAAGCCCGAAATAACTAGGTATATCAACAAGGTCTGCTGCGTGTATTCTCTGCTTTTCAAAAACAGGAAAGACTAATTTATCTAAAGTTGCAAACTCCCCGAGCGTATAGATCTTGTAATAAGCTGGGTTGGTTTTCTTTAGATTTTCGATCGTGGGGATATTTTCTTCATCAAGGAACCGATTATCTTTGTAGGTAGAATGATGGACTGCAACACGATTTGTATCGATTTCGGCTTGTGGATCGAACCACTGTTTATACGTCCAATTGACTTTACTGACCGGGTTAAACATCACAAACAACTGACGATTCTTATGCTTAGGTTCACGCAAACGCAAAGTTAGCTGAGTAAAATCATCTAAGGTGAACTCGCTAGCTTCTTCCATGACCACATCGGATAAACCTTTGATCGATTTGATTTTTTCTGGATCGTCCATTCCTTTAAATAAAAAAACTGCCTTGTTTGGCAGCGTGATAGTCCGATCTGAATTATTTACCTTGCATAGTGCTAACAACTGCCACCTACTCAAGCAATCGAGCACATCGGCAAAGATAGAGTCCTTCAACGTGCGGTCGACTTTTCGCAACCATAATACCTTACGTGGATAGCGCCAATTCAATAACGACTTGAGAACGACCTTTTGAACGACACCATGCGATTTGCCGCTTGACGCACCACCATACCAAACTTCGATAAATTTTGAATAATCTTTCAAGCTATCATAGATCTGCTTATTGAAGACTTTGCTGGGTTGCGGGAAATTTAAACTAATCGCCATCCCACTCACCTACTCCAACATTGATCGTCATATCGCCTGAAACTTCCTTTTTATCGGTCCACGCTCCATAGCGTTTGCCGATCAGTTCCATTGCACGAATACGATCGCCAGTTTTTACACCTATCTCAACAACATCACCCGAATTTGTGACTTGCTCTTCAACAGTTTCACCACGAGCGATCGCTGATAATCTCTGCATGACTTCTTTCATGTCCATTGTTTTTTCGTCTTCTATTTGCTTTAGACGCTCATCAATGTAAGCCTTGATTGTAGTATTTTGTAGTAATTTACTTGCGTTAGTATTTGCATATTTTTCCGAATAACCCGCTTTAATTGCAGACTGAGTAGCATTTCCAGTGATAATATACTCGTCAGCAAAATTCTTCTGTTTTGGTGTTAGTTTTCTCACTTCATATCACCCACCTCCAAAAAAAGTAGTTTTGTTATTGTTATTACTTAATCATAAGTTTGTCCATGATCTTCTTTTCTTTCAAAACTTCACTCTCAAACTTCTTATGTTTTTTCTTGCTTAGATCGTTATTGATTTTGTTGATCAAATATTCTTCTAAGCCACAACTGACTAAACCTGCATTTTTCGTATTTCTCATCTTACAATTGACTCTCTTCAAAAACGTGTTGATCAGCTTTTGAGTAAACATCAACGTATAACTCTTTCTTGTCACCGTTGTAAGTAAACTCGTAATACTCATCCGAACCATCAACACCTAGCAGTGCTTTGTTGTGTTGAAGCGTCTTACAACTCCACACGATAAACACATCATCAGCGTCTGTATTATCAAATCTGTTGTAATCGTTGACGATATCTAAAAGTTTTTCGACGCATAGATCTAAGAATTTTCGTCCGTCCATAAAAACATCCTCCTAAGCAAAAAAGAGCCAGCTTTCACTGACTCTAGAATATTATCAAAATAAAGACCCGGGCTGGGCTCGAACCAGCTAGCCTTCCGCTACTCTTCAATACCGGGCCGTTTTGCCACGCTCTCGGATGTGGCAAGGACTTAACGCGCCCACACGCAGTAGATCGTGCTACTGTCACTAGCAAACTTATTTAACGACGCTTTGCAAACGTCAATAAGCATTTTGGATATCGTAGGATTCCCCATCACGGGAACAATATCATCTTAGCATGATATGATGACTACATTTCTTCGCTATTTTGACTATAACTTGACGCAACTTTGACGCTAACTTGACGCTTTTTGAATTTCTCTCAAATCGATACGATTTTCTTGTACGCACAGACGTTCAGCAAATTCTACTAGCGCTGCGATCTTCAATTCGTTATATCGTGTCGTGCTGTATTTGACTTTTTGAGCTACTCGCCAATCTGGCCAAAATTCAATATAACGATAAAATAAGATGATCTGATTTGTTTTACTGCAGTGATTGATAGCGACATCAATATCTTTTAAGATACTTTTTGCTTTCGCTGTGTCGCTTGTGATGTATTTGATAGCAGACTCTTCTTGACCGTTGATCGTGCTAGGTGATTTAGGCATTCCATCGTAGTTAGGTGAGCGAAAAAAGCTTGTTTGCTCATCTGCAAGACGTAACAATCTTTCAAAATCTTTCTCGAAAAATTTTTTGACTTTTTTAGCTGTCGCACGTTCATCGACCACTGGGAATAAACTTGATAATTCCATGCTTTCGCTCTCCCTTATGTTATAATTAGTTGTTGAATTTTATTGGGAAAGCGTGGTGTCTGCTCACTGCGCTTTTTATTTGTCCTACTCCTTGTTTAAAAGAAGTTCTGCGATAAAGCATAACCATTTAGTGATGACCCACATAAACAAAATAATCGTCATAAGTAACGTAAAAAAGGCAAAGTTCCAATCGCCTATAATTGTGAAATAAAATGCTATTAGCACAAACACCGTCGCAGCTAACTTTTCAGCCAAAGAAAGTGGTTCTAACTTTGCTTTATTTTTTAATTCTTCCATCTCATCATCACCCTTTTTTTGGAAATACAATCATTGTCCTCACCCATAATTGGTTCTATTGCTGACACTTTCGCATCAATAAACCCTCTCAAATACGTTGAATCACATAATAATGAATTATTGCATTTCTCAATTTCTTTTAACGTTTGATATAGCAACTTGTTTTGTTTTTTAAGTTTCATGTTCTGATTTACTAAGCTCGTTATCATACCTTCACGCTCTTCTTCCATCTCTTTAGCCCTCCACTAATACATAAGTCTTTTCAAAGATTTCTTTTTTAATTACCCAATACTCACCGTCAACTCCAGTAGCAATATAATCGCCTACGCCAAACTTCATATCTCCTTCTAACGTTCTTATCGAATAGCTAGACGGCGCAATTTCTGAAAGGAATGGTGCATACTGAATTAGATATTTTTCCATCATTTCAAACGATCCATCGAACTGTTCAGCTTTGATTGTAGCTGTCTTTTTGTATTCTCTGACTGCCATTTCAACCCTCCAATTCATCTTCAGGAACTTCGACCTTTAGTATATTAAGATCCAGCCCTTTGGCACGCGGATCTTTTTGCATCTCGTCGATCTCATCTTGCGTAAATTGTGAGCGTCCAAAAGATGTAGCTTCTTTTATCCCCCAATACCATGCGCCGTTATCACGTTTTACCCTTAAATAAGAGTCGCCAAATCCTGAGTCAATGTAATACTTCTTCTCTTTGACTACATAGCCATTAAAGTAAGCTTCAGCTAATAAAGCTTGAACCTCTTCTGGTTCGTCACCATCATATTGCGAATAATCAAAAGCTTTATGCCAAAAACTGTCTACTGACGTTGGATTGTAAAATGGTAAGCATCCGTTTTTAAACATAAATTCCGTTCTCTTCTGGTCAAGTTTTACCATCTTGACCATTCGTTCATCATCAGCCAGCTTCACATAGCCAGCTTTTTTCAATTGTTCTTCTGACACGCTCACTTGTCTTGTGCGATCGTCATATTTGTATGTGCCATCTTGTAGCACTAATTTTTGTTCTTCCATTTCATTAGTCCTCCTAATTTATATTATTCAAAAAAGCGCTTTTTTGATTATTCGGTGCTAAAACCTACCGCCTATTGTTAAAAATAGCTACTTTTTCATTTTTCATTATGAGCAAATGCGATAACGCTCATAAACAGCATGAACGCGATCACCATCGCCCACTTTAAAATTTCAGCGATCATTTGTCGTCCTCTGCTTTCGGTAGTGAATAAAGATATTCTTCGAGAGCTGTAACAGCCTGTATCATGCGTACAATAGCTCTTTCAAGGCCGTTATCTGTTCTGCATACAATCTCATCGTTAAACAGCCCACAACCATAAAATTCAATTATCAACCGTGCTTCTTTATCATTCCAGCGATCTTCAGCACCGCTCATAAACGCTTCACCGTACGTATAGCTATTGTCGGATAGCATTCCGTCATCAGTCACCGCAAATGAAATGCTATCGCCCATAATGTCGATTGCTTCTGTGATGATCTCGTTTCCTTTTCGTTCGTACATCTTCCTTGTCCTCACCTTCGTCTCTGAAATAATCTAAACTGACATCCAATGCGTCTGCAATCTTGCACATATTCTTGAATGATGGCTCAATACCATTTTTGTAATTTTGTAAAGTCGTTGCACTGATACCCGTATTTTTCGCAAGTCGATACACTGAAGTTTTTTGTCTCATCAATTCTTTTTCAATTTTCAACCACAACATATAGCGTTCACCTCTTGATTAATACTAAATATAGTATTATATTAGTCATATCAGATATGCAGCCTCCTAAAACTCATATTTGAAATTTACAGAAAGGACGGGATTCGTAATGGGACGTAATCAACACGTCGTACCTAACCCAAATGGTGGTTGGAATGTTAAAGGTGCTGGTGCTAAAAGAGCTACAGTTCACACCGATACCAAACGAAGCGCTGTAAACATTGCTCGTAATATCTCACGTAACCAACATTCCGAATTGATCATCCATGGAAAAAACGGTCAAATCCAAAGTCGAGATAGCCACGGGCATGACCCATTCCCGCCTAAGGGCTAATATACCGGCTTGACCCGAACCCTGACCCCCGCAACTGATTCACAATCCTCATTTGTGATCAGTGCTAGGGTTTTAGGGTTCTTTTCGTCTGTCTCAACGATCACCCGTGCCCATTTTGTCATTGGCTTGTTGATATTCTTTGTTTCTTTTTCTAGCTCAAATAATTCTTCAGTCATCTTTTTACTCTCCTGTCCAGTACTTTGGTGGATCATCAAGGTTCCACCGTTCAATCATTGCTTTTGCAAATACGTTCTCGTATTCAACTATCCAGCTCGCAGCGCTCTCAGACGAAACATAGTCAGACTTGCCACTTTTCACTAGCTTCTTGCATTCACTAAACGCACGATCTGGACTCAAGCCACAACATCGCAAGTAGCTCATCTGAATTTTGACGTCATCTGGCATCGGTGCTGTCGGACGCTTGATCGGTTTAAATTCCTTGATCAACACGGTCCACCTTCTTCATCTCTGGGCTGAATGCCAGCTCTGGATATAGCCCTTTACGCTTGATTACCTTGTATGGATCGCCTAGCTGGCTGGCGCTAACTTCTTGATCAGTCGTCAGACTAGGTGTCTCATTGTGTCGTTTGTTGTAGAAGTAGCACTTATCGTCAATCTCATAGATCACCGCATAATCGCTAGCCCAAATATTTTTTACTTTCATTTCTATACCTCTCTTACGTCTTCCATATCGTTGAATAAAATTCTGTGATCCTTATTTTTCGTCACTAATCGACTGATGATCTTCGGATCGTACATCTGCACAAAATGCTTATCTACGTTATTTGTCGTGATGACTGTTGTTTTCTTTCCCTGAAAGCGTCCATTCGCTACTTGATAAAGATAGTTCTGCAAATCTCGTCTTACTGGTTTGAGGTCACTGATGATCCCACCTTCAGTACCAAAATCATCAAGCAATAAAACATCAACTTCAGTAAGTGCACGTTTCAGATCGTCAAGTTTTTCTTTTGTCTTTTGATACGTGTATTGATCAGCTAACAAAGATGATAGTTCAGCAGTCGAAACGATCATAATAGACTTACCAGACTCTTCATGTATCTTTGTCAACATTGCGATCGCTAGGCTGGTTTTTCCAGTCCCAGATTTACCGTACATCGTCACATTAAAGCTATCCGTAAGCAATTCTGTAGCTAACGTGTATGCTTGTTTAGCGATCGCATGCGCTGCTTGAGGGTTACTTTGTCTGTTTACATCCCAATCCGAAAACTTGAACTTGATCTCTTCACCACCAGACCAAATAGAGTTACGGTAACAAAACTTTGACTTTAACTGTTGCTGATCTTTTCTCCATTTTTCATTCAATGCTAGTTCGTTATTTTTATGAAATTCTGCAAATTCTTCTCGTGATAAATTCAGTAGCCGTTTCCCATCTTCAGTTTTCATACGTTCAATCAGTTCAGAAATATTAGACCCGGGAATGTTACGCTTAGCAAATTCTTCTGCACTGCTCATTCATACCACTCCACTTCATTTGATGCGTTATTTCGTCTGTTACTCCAACCACTTTGCCGTTGTTGCTTCTTAGCTTCAAACTGCTTATCTTCACCTTCAATAGCCTCAACAGTCCAGATCTTATTTCTCAGATACCCTTTTAAGATGCCTACTGAGTATTCAGCTGGCGCTTTAGCTCGATAGATTGCAGCCTTTTCAATGACTTTATTAAATACTGCGATGATATCTTCTTTTGGCACACCTTCTTCATACCAGTCCCTATACTCATCTAAGAGCTTCATTCTTTCAGTTTGTGTTATCTGTCCAAAGTTACGCTCAAAGTATTGTGCGATTGGTTGTATCTGTCTGTGACATTCTAGTTGAATATCAAGATCAGAAAGATTAGCGCGTGAGCTATCATCATCTATCTTCTCTGTAGTAGTCTCTGTGTAGTCTATGGTATAGGTCTGGTAATTCTTGCCGGTTGCATTCGGTAATTCCTGCCGATTCGTGCGGTAACTTTTACCGAATGCTGTTACCATTTGGGAAAATGCGTCATAATCAATCCTGTACCACTTTGTACGATCGAATTTTGCTTTGTTGTAGTTGCCGGTAACTAGCAATCCTTTGTTTTCTAATGACTTAAGTTTGGTCCTCATCGTCTTATCTGACTCGATCCACGAAAATTGTTTTTGCCACTCTGAGATCGTGTTATAGACCCAGCTATATCCATCTCTGATATTTGTGTTTTTCTGCGTCCAATAATGGATTTGTTGCAATATTGCAGCTTCATCAAGACTGCCTAACATTTTGGCTAAAGTTGGCGATACAACAATCGGTGGCTCGTCAAAAAGCAGATTATTCATGTTACCATCCTCCCTTGAAATTATCGGGCCTCTCACCCGTCTAGCATTAACGTTTACTGACGCTCTTTGTTGCTAGATCTTGCTTTTGAGCTTGTAATTGGTGTATTGAGCAACAGCTTCAACAGCTACTCGGATAAGCGACTCAGGTTCCATATTCTTATTTGTAGCCGTCATCAAGATTGTTGATACTAATTCGACTTCTTCGTTTGTCATGTTTCCTTCTAGTTGTTCGTCTGTCAGATCGTATAGACGTCCTGCTAGATTCAGTGCTTTTAATGCGTTCATTTGTGCCTCCTATAAATCTCTTGGATCAATAAATCCAGTTAGTTGTTTATTTGCTCGACAATATTCACACTCGCCACATTTAGTTGGGGCAATCTCGCCCTTCATAACGCTTGCTACTCTGTCGATATTGTCTTTTATCACGTCTAGTTGCTCTGCCATCAGATCAAACGGCATCTCCATTGCTGCTTTATCTGGTATCTTCTGCTTGTCAACAGCGAAGATATATGCTTTGAACGGCTTATGATACTTTTGTTGCAGTAGCTTCTTGTACACTGCCATTTGTAATGCGTAGTTGTACTCATCTGTGAAGTTCTTTTTTCGTCCTTCTTCTGTGAGATAACCGTAACGCAGATGTAGCTCCCTAGTGGTTTTTAGATCGACAAAATAACCTTTTTCAACGTTCAAGCAATCGATCCTTGCCTTCCATGGATAGCCATACAACTTGCCATCCAGTATCACTTCACGCTCACCTTGATAGATATAGTTAAAGAAATTATCTGTAGCCAAAGTTTGGATCATCAGATCTGTTTTTTTAGTAACTGCGTACTTTTCTCCATCAGCTTTGTATAGCTCGTCGTGATATTCATTGATAAACTCTTCATGAGCTTCTGGGCTTTCAAAATACGTGTGTAGATAGTTGCCTTGTACTAGCGCTTCAGCTTTGTCTTCTACTGGATCATTCAATTTCTTCATTGTCGAAACTTCACAGTTCAAGAATTCTTTGAAGTACGTTGCTGACATGTAGCGCCAGTCCATCTCGTTGCTATAGTAATTCGCCCTGTTGAGTTTCTTTGTCGCTTTGAGTATTGTTTTCCTTGCCATCTTCTACACTCTTTCTCTTTTGAGCTTCTTCAAAACCTTTCACGATGTCTTCTGTAGTCTCGCTCGTATCATCAAAGATCTCGACTTCATCAGCATCAATATTTACAGGCTCTGGATCAGCTTCGTCTTTTGCCACCGCTTCAGCTAACTGCGTTGACATAGGGCCCCACTTCGTAAGCAGGCTTTTAAGCACTGTTTTTAGCGCCATAGCGTCAAAATCAGTTGCCCATGGTGATTTACCCCCAGCCTTCGAAAAACGATCTCTGTGAGCTTCTATTTGCTCTCTCGTCCAATAAACAGTTTTCTCAAAACCGTTTAACAGTTTGAAATATCCGATATATCCGATAGCTGTGTCTGATTTACGTTTAGTCGGATCGTACCCAACTTCTTCAGTAAGTGGATTCCAGCTTGTAAGTTCACCTTCATAAACAGTTACAGCGTTCATCGCCTTGTACTGACCACTCCGTTGCGCTAGCTGAATGTAGCCTTTGTATCCGATCTGCGCTTGGGCTTTGCCCTTGTATGGAACTAGCCACACATATCCCAAGTTTTGATCGATTGGTAGATCTAATGTAGCGGCTACCATCGCAGACTGAATAACTGATAATTGGTCCACGTTCGCTAATGAACGATTGCTATTTACGATGCTTACGATCGATGTAGCAAACTGTGGCTCACGATCGTGTAAAACGTTAGCAATCATGTTTTTTACTTGTGTGTTTTTAACCAATTGTTTAACTGGGACTCTTGATAGTGCATTTTGTTGGTTCATAATTGTTCCTCCATAATTGCCGAAAATTGTTCTAAATATTCTTTTGCGACTTCGAAATGATCGTCATCATCACCCTGTACGTTGATTCTAAACAGTGTAGTTGTAAGCTCATCACGTACATAGTCAACGACATCAGCTTTTGTTTGATGCGACAGTTCTGTGCCATCCCATTCAGTGATCATGTACAATGGTTCACTATTTGAACCATTGCAACAGTTTGAATCTTTTTGCGTCTTGATTGCGTCGATTTGATCTGGTGTCACGATAGATGCCCTCCTTCAATTCGTGTTATAATTTAATCGAAAATATTTTTAGTTAGGGTCGCACTGCAATGCGATCCATTTTTTATGGTTTGAATAACCAATCTAGGCCTCGGGTCCATTCGGCATCGCGGGCACTAGCAATCGCCAATGTGATCAGTGCTAGAACACCAGCCCAGCCAACCACCCATTCTTCGTGTGGCAAGAAACCCGCCAGCATGACGCCAGCTAAGACCGCTAAGATGTAGCTACTGTTGATCTTCATTTTCATTTCCTTCTTTCTGCTATAATTTAGTCATCTCCTGTGAAAGGAGGTGAAATATATGGCTACTAATCCACCTAAAAACAACGCTCGCAAAGGTGCTGTTCGTGGGCGCTCTCAAACTTTCAACCCTAAAACTAAACGCTATGTTAAACGTGATACATCAACCGGCAAGTTTATGGACGTTAAACAAGATGGCACTAAGTTTAAAGGTGTAAGAACAGAGCGTTAGCCTTGTTCTGCGACTTGTTCTAGCAACCTAGGCAAGTCGTTTTCTTTTATCACTTGATGTAGTACAACGCTCAAGCGCTCTACTAGTTCTTCGTATTCGTCTCCACGGTAACCCGCTTCAAAGATCGTTGCGTGCATTAATTCATGGACAAAGGTCTGCTCTGTGCGTTCTCTTGACAACCCTTTACGGATTTCAATATGTGCATCGTGATATACACACGATCCATACGTATTTGGATCGTTATCCACTAGCTCTTTAATTTGTACGTTATATTCGATACCTGCGACTTTTACGTTTTGCATATGCTTATCTCCATTTCCCTTTCAACAATTCGCAGCACCCATCTATCAAGATCAGCACTGCGATCAACACCAACAACTTGATCTGTGTCACCGCCTTTCAAAGTAACCATTTTTCATCATTCAATCCTTTTAAATAATTGCCGGGATCACTTTTGTTACGTTTGAATTTGTTATCATCTTTCCAGCGTAAGTAGGCTAAGAATAGACGCTTATGAATGTATGTCACATTTGTTGTTGGTCTCAAGATCCCTTGGGAAAATTCTGGATATTCGTCCATCTCATTGATATAAACTGTCAATGTTGATGGCTTTAAGCCTACGAATTTCTTTTGTAACTCATCCCGGCGATACCACTCTTCAACAGGATCTTTTTCAACTGCATATGCTAATTGTTCGATTGTTGGTTGTAACATTTTGATCACTCTCCTAAAATAGCCTTTCTTGTCCTTTAGCTTCATCGCCGATCTGTTCGATAATCATCAGCGTTGCACGAGATGGAACCCAATCCATTAAATAACGATCAACTGTATCAAAATCTTTCTTACGAAGCTGAGATCTAGTTTTTACACCAGTCACTTCCTTAACACCTCGATTAACATCTTTATACAATTGCGCGCGTTGCTTGCTACTTAAAATTAAATGATGTGCTGTGATATAGTTCTGAACTTCTGAACTGATACGTTTGCTCAAGTAGTTGTATTCGCCAGGATCAATCGAAGCGTTTTGCTCTAAGTCATCCATTCGAGTCGTTAACTTTTCGACCTTACCAGCTGTTTCCAGTGTTGAATTAATTGCTAGCTTAAGCATCTCAGTTGGTGATTGCGGTAAACGTTGCTGTGTTTTTGGATTAAAATAGTTTTCTTCGAGTTCGTCATATACATCCCAAGCTCTATCTGTTCCGAGCATTTTTGCATGTCGACTTGCTCCGCGTTTTGTCCAAAGATAAAGCTGACTTGCAAACTTGTTAATAGGTAATTCGAAATTTTCGAATTGGCTCTTGAATTCTTTGAGCTGTGCGCCTTTCAACAAATAGTAGTGCTTTTTCTCTTCAAATTTTTCTTCGTTATTTTTAAAATTTTGAGCAATTGACTGTGTAGTTGTTCCATAGAATTCAGCAAGTTGCTCTGTTGTTAAAATAACTTGATCATCGTATTTAACTTGTTCTAAACTGTACATTTCCGTTCTCCTTTGTATTCGATTTTCGCAAAACTAAAAGTAAATTTTTTCCATAGGTATCTTTAAAATTTTTGCTAAAATCGGTAATTCTTCAATCTGGAATTTATATACTCCGTTTTCACGCCGAGCATATTTTTCTGCGAAAGCTAGATTCAACTCTTTTGCCATCATGGCTTGAGTAAGTCCCAGCTCTGTTCTTCGCTGCTTAATTAATTTCAAATTAACTTCAGGCATTTCGTACCTTCCTCTCTTTATCGATTTGCGATTTTCGCTCATCTACATTTATTATATTATCATGCGTTTTTCGCAAAGTAAAGTATTTTTTTGCACTTTTCGCATTTTATTTATCTTTTTTTCGCAAAATATGTTATTGTTATTGCGTAAAGCACAATGCGAAATGCGCAATAACAATATTTAAGAGGTGAACTGACATGAAGCAAGAAACATCATCTGACGACAGATTAAGGAACAACATCATCAACTTGAGAGAATCTAGAAATTTGTCACAAAGCGAGCTTGCTAAACTTATGGGAATACACAATTCATACATTAGTAAAATCGAAAGTGGTACTAGAAAAGTTTCTACATCCGAATTAAATAAACTTGCAGAAATTTTCGATGTTTCTACTGACTACTTATTAGGTAGAAAAGAAAATGAAAGTTCCACCGAAAACCAAGAAAACAAAGACTTGAAGAAGTTCCTTGAAGATAATCTTGATAACGGGATGACATTCGGTGATGGCGAAGTCACTGAAGAAGATCGAGAAAAACTTGAAATAGCACTGACACAAATTTTCTATAGATACCACGATGAATTTAAAAAAAGAAAAGAAGAAAAAGGTGGATTTAAATTTTAATGGGGTGTTGTTATATTGAAATACGGGAAAATTTTAAAAAGGATTTATGATGAAACAAATACATATGATCCATTTGAAATAGCAAGGCATTTTGATACGCCTATCGAGTATACAGATATAGCTGATCCGCCTGCGAAAACAGTTTACCTAGAAGGCCAGCCTATAATACTGCTTTCAAATAAATTACGAGAAAGCAATGCTAGATACTATATCTGTGGACATGAATTGGGTCATATTTTCAAACATACTGGTATCGCCTGTTCATATGATAGTAATCTTCATTTTCGGACAGGTATGGAACGTGAAGCTGATCAGTTTAGCTTCGAGCTTTGCAACGCTTTTTACAATGAAGAAAATGGTTACTACCCTAACGAGATCAAACAGCTAAATTACTCGTATGGTGTGCCTGAAAATTTTCATTTGAGTGAGATGCTGGTGTAAATTCGCTCTAAACGTTGAACGACAATAAAAGTTGATATAAATAAAGGAGAGATAATTATGTGCGAAAAAAAAGATGGGAAAGTTGTTAGTTTCATCAACATGAAAGGCGGCGTTGGGAAAACAACCCTATGTCGTGAAATCGGCTATACCTTAAACAAAAAATTTAAAAAGTCTATTTTGTTTATTGATATAGATCCACAAGCTAATTTAACTCAATCATTATTTGAGAAATATAACCTCCTTCCTTCCGATTTATATAATGACCTACCTACAGAAGAGCAAAAAAAAATTAAAATTTGCGATGTATCTATCGGAAAGCTCTTTGATGACAGCAAACATTTCCCGGAAATCTCTGATATAGTTGTAGATTTAGATGAAGGTACAGCAAACGATAATAAGCTCTCGCTTATTCCTGGAGACTTGGAGACTGTTTTTTTAGAAAGATCAAACAGTGGAGCAAAAGCCGAAAGTGCTCTTGACAAATTTATTGTAAAAAAAGGCATTTGTGACAAATATGACTACATTTTTATTGATTGCCCTCCTACTTATTCTTTCTATACAACGACTGCCTTTAATGCAAGCGACTATTACCTTGTTCCTGTAGGAATCGATCCATATTCCGTATTAGGTATAGACTTATTAGAACAAGTTGTGGAACAAATAAAAGAGAATGATTTTCGTAGATTTGATTCTAAAACATTACAAAATATGGGAATAATTTTTAATCCTATTAATTACATTAGTAATTCTACCGGCAGTGCTTTATTTAATAATCAAAAGAATTCTATTAAAAATTCAAAAAAATTGAAACGATATGATTTCTATTATTTTGATAACCATTTCGAATTTAACTCAAAATACAAAAAAGATTTAGATTACTTTTCTATTGACAAGAATAATCGAAAATCAAATACTAATATTATTAGCATTACGCAAGAATTTATGGATAGAATAGAATTCCTGAATTCAAATAAAGATGTGGAAGGTGATAGTAATGAATGAATTTAATCGCACATTGGTTCTTCTTCAAGGAGACCTTGAACAACTTGATATGCGTACTCATCCAGAAAGACTTCGATACAAATTGTATCCTATATACATTAACCTACTGTTGAACAAAAACTTCTTTAAAAATAACATTGATATTAAGCCTTTGTGCAATGATTTATCACTAGCCTTCAAGGATTATGTTTATAGAAGTCGCACATTGCTTGTGGCACGGATAATTAGGTCTATAGAGTTAGCTGATCAGAAAGATTTACTAACATATGTTAAAGTAGCTAAAAAATATATTTATGCATATACCGACAAAGTAGAAAACACTGACAAAAATACGAATAACGACTCTAACTTTATAGATAAATTTGGGAGGAAAGATGGTTAATAAAAGTTATTTCGAGGACTATATGTCATTTGTAAAGAAGACCTATCCTAGATTTTATGAGGAATGTTATCAAATATACTCAGAAAAGGATAGAAAATATTTCAAAGAAACTGTCGATGATATTTATAAATTATTTCTTCATATCTCTATCTTAAAGGATATTTCTTCAAAAGATACTTATTTTTTAGAAGAAACTGAAAAAATTATCTACAGTATATTACTACTAATCCCTACAAATGATTTATATTCCATCAATACTTTCTTTCGAGCTCTTTCTGAATCTATGCTTCGTTTGATTTTGTTAAACAATAGGAATAACACCAATTTGTCACGGGATAACATAGCTAATATGTCATTCAAAAATATAAAGAAAAGAATCCTTATGAATAGTTTTCTTTTTTCCAGAAAAAAGAAATTCGAGTACCTTTATAACCTCTTTTCTACATCATCAAGATCATTACATAGTCCTGGAAATAGCATAATTGGTCACTTATTTCTGGATGAACAATTTGAAGAAAAATATAATCTAAAACAATTGCATAGTAAATTTCAGCAAATTAATAAGATATTTTTAGAAGTTATCATTCCAGATATATTCGAATTAACGAAAGAAGACATAAGCTTGAGTAATTCTATAAAAATACGAAAATCACTATCCCCCAAAGAATTTAGCATTTATATTAACTATTTCAAAAAAAGTTAATATTATCCAATTTTTTCACCTTAAATTAGCCATTCTTACACATAAAACACACTTAACCAATTACTGATGTCATAAAAAGCTGAAATATAAATGGAGGTGATATCAATGAACAAGAGACAAATTACATCTGCCCTCTTGTGTTTGGGTCTATTATTGGTTGCTGGTTGCTCTGATCAATCAAGTAATAAATATGATGCAAGTAGCAGTAGCAAGGCTAAATCAGAACGTCTTGTCAAAGAATCATCGAAGAAAAAAGCGTCTGAAAGCGAGCAACAAAAACGAGACAGCCAATCCCAAGCTGACAGTGCGTCTATTGAACAAAATGAGATCGATGCTGATAATGCTTTTGCTGAACTTGAAGCTGCAACACAAGAAAGTTCATCAGCCACTGAAGATCACACTACTTCAAATAGTGAACAACAACATCAGGCAGGCTCTCAACCATCGAATGGTGAATTACCACCGTTTGACGGTACGTTAACAGATTTTCTTAATAAATACGGAATGACCCCTGCTGCATACAAAGTTCAACATTTTGGTATGACTCCGATGGAAGCTCTGCAATCTACTCCAGATATTTTAGAAATTTCCGGAGAGATTCAAACTGAAGGCGGATATTAATCAATGATTGTGAGGTTTTAAAATTGAATGATCAAAATAGTAATGAACCAAAATTTTGGAAAGGTGATTCAGTAAAAGGTTTTGTTTATGGCGCTTTTGCAGGTTTAATAACTGGTATTTTTAACATCAGTTTATGGAACATTCCACATTTAGGGCTTATCATTTTCGTTGCAATTTGGCTGCTTATCGGCACTAACCCTACTTTCAAAGATAAGCGATCACCAGAAGAAATCAAACGCGACCACGAACAGCACCTTGAAAATATGAAGGAAGAAAAAATTGCAAAGGCAAATGCTAAAGCTATCAAAAAGCAAGCTGCTACTGAGAAACTAGATATGCAACTCAAGAAAAATGAGCTCAAGTTACAAAAACAACAGCTTAAAAATAGCACTAAAATCAAATGCTCAAAATGTAAAAGCACCAATGTTCAACCCCTTGGCGTACATAAAAAAGGCTTCTCTGTCGGTAAAGCAGTAGGCGGTGCTGTTTTGATCGGCGGTTTGGGGACCATAGCTGGATTTGCAGGTAAACGAACGAAGAAAACTGATTTTGTTTGTTTGAAATGTGGTAAACAATTTAAAAAATAGCAATTATTCTTGACCCGTCAATTCGACGGGTTTTAAAAAGCAGCTAAAAGGAACGTACATTCGAGAAAAGAGGAAGATTTATGTGGATGGAAAAAAGAAAAAGAAAAAATGGCACTAGATACCTATTTGCTGAGCGTTATATCGATCCATTAACTGGCAAAAACCAAAAAGTATCTGTCACTCTTACAAGTAACTCTAATCGCGCTCAAAAAGAGGCTAGTATGCTTTTAAATAAGATGATTGAGGACCGCTTAAACAAAACTAAAACCAATAATACAAAATTAACATTTTCAGAGCTATATGACGAATTTTTTAAGCTCAAGAAAAAAACTGTGCGTCCTTCATCAATGAGAGTCTATAACGCCATCGGAAAAATATTGAAAAAATACTTTAAAGATGACTACTTGATAGAAAACATCAACACTAGAATTATGCAAGATTTCTTTAATTCGCTCGATTATTCTAATGAATACCTAAAATCTATTAAAGCGTTGGTTTCTGAAATGTTTAGCTATGCTGTTGAATTGCAATATATTGATCGCTCCCCTGTTCAATTTGCACGGATTCCGTATAAATCTAAAACCATTCATGACATCCAAAAGACTCAAAATAAATACTTAGAAAAAGATGAAGTCGAAAATCTGTTAACACATCTCAATCGATTCAAACGAACTCGTCCTACTGCGCGTTTGGCAGAGTTCTTATATTTGACTGGTATGCGTATTGGAGAAGCCACTGCGTTAAAAAAAGAAGATATAGATTTGGAAAATAAAGTCGTTCATATCACTGGAAGTATAGATATTTCTAAAGGATATAAATTGGCAGAAAAAGGACTTACCAAAACTGATACTAGCTTTAGGGATATTTATCTCACAGATCGAGCTATAAAATTACTAAAGACATGCCTAGCTGAAAACAAAATAGCCATGAAAGGCACTGAAACTTATAATGATCGTGGATTTATTTTTACCACTTGGTCAGGTACACCGATACAAGTTAATTCTTTCAATCGGACTTTGAAACATGCAGCCCCCTTAGTTGGGATCTCAAGCGATAAAACTGTGACTTCACATATTTTTCGGCATACACATATCTCTATCCTTGCTGAAAATAACATCCCACTTCAAGCCATTATGCAACGAGTAGGACATAAAAACTCAGACATTACACAGGAAATATATACGCACGTAACCAAAAAGATGAATAAGCAAGTTCTAGCAAGCTTAGAAAGTTTAGGACTTTAACGATTTTTTCTGCCCACTATTTGCCCACTGGATGTATTTTTTCCATAAGTACAAAAAAAGAACCCCTGATAGATCAAGGGTTCTAGCGTTAAAATAAGCGAATGTTATTTAACTTGGCTCATAACTTCTTCTACAAAGTTATCAGCTTTCTTTTCGATACCTTCACCAACTTCGTAACGAACGAAGGCTTTGACCTTGCCGTCCTTAGAAGCCATGAATTTAGCAACTGTCAAGTCTGGATCCTTAACAAATGCTTGGTCATCCAAAGCAACTTCAGCAAAGAACTTGTTCAAGCGACCTACAACCATCTTTTCGATGATGTTTTCTGGCTTGCCTTCGTTCTTAGCTTCTTCAGTTAAAACTGCTTTTTCGTGTTCTACTTCACTAGCAGGCACTTGGTCGCGGTTAACGTACTTAGGATTGATAGCCGCAACGTGCATTGCAACGTCTTTAGCAGCCACTTCATCAGCACCTTCAACAACAGTTAAAACAGCGATCTTACCACCCATGTGTAAGTAAGCACCGAAGTTTTCGTTGTCAGCTTTTTCAACCAATTCAAAGCGACGCAATGTGATCTTTTCACCGATAACTTGTGTAGCTTCGATGATTTCTTCGTTGATCGTACCTTTGTCAGTCTTGATAGCCAAAGCAGCTTCTAAATCAGCTGGTTTGTTTTCTGCGATCAAACCTGCAACACGTTTTACAAGGTCCTTGAATTGTTGGTTTTGAGCAACAAAGTCTGTTTCAGCGTTGATTTCAACAACTGCAGCTGTGTTACCTACAACTTCAACATCAGCTAAACCTTCAGCAGCAACACGGTCGCTCTTCTTAGCAGCCTTTGCCATACCTTTTTCACGCAAGAAATCAATAGCCTTGTCCATGTCGCCATCAACAGCAACTAAAGCTTTCTTAGCATCCATCATACCTACGCCAGTTTTTTCGCGTAATTCTTTTACTTGAGCAGCAGTAACTTTTGCCATAGCCTAGTGGCCTCCTTAGAGTGATTAATTTGGAGTACTTTTGGCATAAAAACCATGGTGTATCCAAACCATAAATTTAAAAAAGGCCATCTCAAGACTAAGGCCAAAATGCCTACCTAAAACCTGAGACAGCCTAAGTTTATTAACTATTCAGCATCTGTATCGTTGTTGCCTTCAACAACTTCAACGATTTCTTCGATGGATTCAACTTCTTCGCCGTTAGCAGCTTGGAAAGTTTCTTCTGAAACAGGTGCATCATCTTCGCCTTGACGACCTTCGATGACCGCATCTGCCATCTTAGATGTGATCAAACGTACGGCACGGATAGCATCGTCGTTTGATGGGATCTTAACATCGATTTCATCTGGATCAGCGTTTGTGTCGACCATAGCAACGATAGGAATGTTAAGCTTTTGTGCTTCCTTAACAGCGATACGTTCCTTGCGAGGATCCACGATGAACAATACATCAGGGATACGTGGCATATCTTCAATACCACCAAGGAATTTTTGAAGACGATCGCGTTCTTTGATCAACAAAGCAACTTCTTTCTTAGGTAACACTTCAAATGTGCCATCTTCTTCCATTGCTTTGATCTCTTTCAAACGTTTGATACGTTTTTGGATCGTGTTCCAGTTTGTCAAAGTACCACCTAACCAACGATGGTTTACGTAGTATTGACCTGCACGTTTTGCTTCTTCTTCGATCGCATCTTGTGCTTGTTTCTTTGTACCAACAAACAAGATAACACCATCGTTAGCAGCAGCATCTTTCATAAAATCGTAAGCATCGTCGATCAACTTAACAGTTTTTTGTAAGTCGATGATGTAGATACCATTACGTTCTGTGAAGATGTACTTCTTCATCTTAGGGTTCCAACGACGTGTTTGGTGACCAAAATGTACACCAGCTTCAAGTAATTGTTTCATGGAAATAACAGCCATTACAATTAACCTCCAAAATAGTTTTTATTATCCTCCCCTATGTTCAACGATCAAAAAACTCAAATGAGCACTCTTTTGACCATCGCATAAGGTGTGAATTGTACCTTTATAGGCACTCTTGATATTATAACCTACTCCTAGAGCAATTGCAAACGTTTCTGTTAAAAAATCAAGCTTATTTTGTTTGAACTAAAGTCGGGGCCGTTCCAGTCTCGATCACTGATTTAGCCGAATCTAATGAGATATTGACCATATTTTCAACAGCTATTTCAGTGTAAAAGGCAATGTGTGGCGTCATCACAACGTTATCTAACGCAACTAACTCTTTGAACAGTTCATCTTCAACACCCGTTTCATTTAAATCGTGGTTAAAGATCGGTGTCTCAAATTCATACGTATCTAAACCAGCACCACCTAATTTGCCACTCTTCAAAGCTGCAAGTAAAGCATTAGCATCGATCAAAGAACCGCGCGCAGTATTGATGATATAAGCGCCATCTTTCATTTTTTCGATCATTTTAGCATCGATCAGATGTCCATCTTTGTCAGAGCCTGGCATATGCAAAGTCAACACATCGGCTTTAGCCACTAGATCTTCTAGCGTATCAACATAGATACCTTCACTTTCCAATTTAGGATCATGATAGGGATCAAACGCCAAGATCTTAGCACCAAAGCCCTTATAGATATCGATCGCAGCTTTACCGATCCGCCCCGTGCCAACGATCCCGATCGTCAAAGCTCTGATCTCTTTACCAACAAAGGGAGCCCAGCGATAATCATTGGAAGCCATTCGCTTGCGGAAAATATTTTGATTACGCAACAATTGTAGTAAGATCGTTACTGAAAATTCAGCGATCGCATTAGGCGAATATGCCGGCACATTAGTTACCGTGATCCCATATTTCTTAGCTTCAGCTAGGTCTAGATTATCGACCCCGACATTTCTGATCGAAACATCTTTGACACCATAACCAGCCAAAGTCTTAAAAAGATCCGCTGGATACGTCCCAGTCTGAAAGCTGATAACAGCATCATATCCCTTGGACAAGCTCAAATTTTCGGACGTAACTTCATCGGCAACTAATTTTATTTCAATATTATTTTTTTGAGACCAATTTTCAAAATAAGCACGTTCATCTTGACGTACATTATAAGCAATAAACTTCATAACGAACTGCTGCACCAAATGTGACTCCAAATGAAGAAATGCAGCCTTCCTTTCTTGAATTTTAGCTAACTTTTCTTGATGATCTCACATTTTAACTTCAAATCTAAAGTTAGCACTTCAACTCTTACTATAACATAAGTCTATCTTAACAAATATTTCTCAGCTACTCCATGTTCACGCAAATAGCTTTCCTTTTGTTGGCGTGTTAGTTGTTTGAACGCATATTCTTTTTTAAGTGCTAAACTTTTAGTCGCAAATTGCTCATGGTAGATCATTTTCACCGGGCGCCGAACACGGGTATACTTAGCTCCCTGTCCACTATTGTGAGTCATTAAACGCTGTTTGAGATCAGTCGTAAAGCCTGTATAAAAAGTAGCATCCGCACAGCGTAAAACATAGAAAAAATACTGTTTACTCTGCTGTTCCATATAAAATTTCCCTCATCTCCGGTGTATATTCATCATTTGCCTGATAAACTGTGATCGGAGGCATAAAGCGCAACCCGCCTTTGCGTCCATCTTTGATCGCTTCGACTAAGACCATATTAGCTTCACGACCTGCTTTAGGATAGACTAGTTGGATCTTCTTAGGAGCTAGCCGATTTTTTTGCATGCATTCAAAGATCTCCCACAGTCTATCGGGACGATGAACAAAATAAGCTTTACCTTTAGTTTTTAAAAGTGCACTACTCATTTCGATCGTTTGAGCTAAAGTCACCGTGATCTCATGGCGGGCCAATGCCAGATAAGGGTTAGGATTTTTTTTGCTAGTTGGAAGATCCGAAAAGTACGGGGGATTACATGTGACCGTATCAAAGCTATCTTTTTTCAAATGCGTCAACGAATCGTTTAGATCAAGATTCAAGACAGTCAGCTGTTTTTCTAAAGAATTTAATTTAACACTACGTTCAGCCATTTCAGCTAATTTAGGTTGGATCTCGACAGCCACGATCGAAGCTTTAGTTTTGTTTGTCAAAAATAGACCAACTGCTCCATTTCCCGCACAGAGATCGACTACTTTGCCATTTTCTTTTTTTGTTGGCTCGGCAAAATGGGCCAGTAACACTGCATCCAAAGAAAAAGAAAAAACTTTTGAGCTTTGAATTATTTTGATATCGTTAGCGTATAACTGGTCGATCCGTTCATCTTCTCTCAATTCGATTTTATTCAAATCAAAACACCTTCTTTTACTCTTTAACGTGACTTGCAATTTTAAGATAAATTTAGCATACTAAAAAATGTATAATAAATAAATAGCGCTGTCCAAGTATTGAAGCCACTTGAAAGTTAAACTGTGAGCCGGCTAGCAGCAGCGCTATCTAAGAAAGGAAGGCTATAGAACTTTCAAATATCTCACAGTCTATAGCAGTAAATACCATGTTTTATTCATTTATTCGAGGCCTAGTTAGGTTTCTTGTTTATCTGATCAACGGTAAACCAAACTTTGAAGGCAAAGAAAACTTACCTTCAGGAAATTATATTTTGGTTGGCCCACACCGCACTTGGTTTGATCCCTTGTATTTTGCCTTAGCAGCTTCTCCTAAAAAATTCAGCTTCATGGCAAAAGAAGAACTTTTCAAAAATCCAATTTTGCGGTTTATCCTAAAACATGCCAACGCTTTTCCAGTCGACCGAAAAAATCCTGGTCCCTCTGTGATCAAGACCCCAGTCAAGTTGCTTAAAAAAAGTGATCTTTCTTTGATCATGTTTCCTTCTGGGACTAGACATTCACAGGAAATGAAAGGGGGCGTCGTTTTGATTGCTAAAATGACTGGTGTCCCGATCGTTCCTGCCGTTTACCAAGGGCCCTTGACCTTAAAAACACTCTTTAGCCGTAAAAAGACAACTGTTCGCTTTGGTGAACCGATCTACGTTGATCGCAAAACTAAATTGACCGATGAGACCCAAGCAACGATCATCAATGAAATGGAACAAGCCTTTACCAAACTGGACAAAGCGATCGATCCAAACTTCCACTACATCGATCCTACAACAAAAAAATAACTAAAAATAGGTTGGACTCGCAAGTCACAACCTATTTTTAGTTTTAAATTACTTTTTAGACATATTTTGCTTCATTGAAGCCATCATTTGATGAAGTTTCTTTTCAGAAGGCTTTTGCCCCATCTGAATCATCATCGTCCGCAACATCTGTTCATTGATCGGCGGATTTTTCTTCAAATAGTCTTCCATGTACTTACGAGCAGCAAAGAAACCACCAACAAAGCCAAGGATAAGCGCTAAGACTACAAGTACGATCCAAATTCCAGTAGACATTTCAGCACCCCCTTCTCATTATATTCATTCAACTACTTATTCTACACAAGTTATCCTTAAAAATAAAGCGTTAAACGACTTTAATTATCACGCAAACCACGTTCACGTTGGATCTTTTTGACCTTTTCTGGCGTAACTTCATTGCCATCTTTATCGTAGACTTGTAACATTTCTACGTGACTACGGAAGTTTTCTCTAAACATCGCTAAGTAAGTCTTACGCAATTCTTGTTGTTCTTCTTTTTCAGCTTCTGTTAGCGTGCCTTCTTTTTTCTTTTTAGATAATTCATTGATGCGATCGATCAGTTCTTGGGGGATCGCACCTTTTTTTGCTTCCGTCGTTTCTGACGCTTGTTCTAATTTTTCGTCTTTTTCCATGTTAAATTCCTCTTTTCCAAGATGATCTATCATTTATATTCTATCTCAAAATTTTAAGAAAGTCATTAACTTAGTCACTTTCTCTAGATAAAGCAAACGCTTGTTTGTAACTGTTGGTTTTCTATGTTATAATTACCCTATAAAAATGTATTGAGGTGTTCAAAATGACAAAAGCATCCGAAAAAAGACAGCTAAACATTTTGCGTTTTATCTACAATACAGTTGAGAGCAAAGGTTATCCACCGACTGTACGCGAGATCTGCCAAGCAGTCTCCCTTTCTTCGACCTCAACTGTACACGGTCATTTAGCACGCTTAACTAAGAAAGGCTTTCTTAAAAAAGATCCTACTAAGCCACGGGCAATGGAAGTTACTCCAGCTGGTCTAGACGCTTTGGGGATCAAAACGACCTTAAATGAGATCCCCGTTGTCGGAACGGTAACTGCAGGGATGCCGATCTTAACCGTTGAAGAAACAACTGATTATTTCCCATTACCACCTAATTTAAGCGATGCCAATGATTTGTTCATGTTGAACATCCGTGGTGAAAGCATGATCGATGCTGGGATCTTAGATGGTGATCAAGTTATCGTTAGAAAACAATCTGCTGCTGACAATGGTGATATCGTGATCGCCATGACCGAAGACGATGAAGCAACGTGTAAGCGATTCTACAAAGAAGACGGATATTTTAGATTACAACCTGAAAATGAAACGATGGATCCGATCATCTTGGATAATGTCGTAATTTTAGGCAAAGTCATTGGGCTCTACCGTGATATGATCTAAAGTCAATATTTTAGCAACTAGGAGTTTACCGACTTCTAGTTTTTTTATTCAAAAAAAAGATGCCTCAAAGTGCATCTTTTAGAACTATTTACTTGCCTTAGCCATTTTTAGCAATTCTTCTGCATGTTCTAGCGTCAAAGTCGTGATCGAAGAACCCGATAACATTCGGGCTAATTCTTCGATCCGTTCCTTATCGTTTAAGATCGTCAGCGAAGTTTCAGTCCGACCATTAGCTACATGCTTAGCAATAAAGTAGTGATGGTCTGCCACAGCTGCGACCTGTGGTAAATGCGTGATACACAACACTTGCGAATTAGTTGCGATCTGACTGATCTTTTCTGCGATTGCCTGGGCGACGCGCCCACTGACTCCAGTATCGACCTCATCGAAAATAATACTCGTCACACCCTTATTTTGGGCAAAGATCGTCTTTAGCGCGAGCATGATCCGCGACAATTCACCACCAGAAGCGATCTTTGCTAAAGCGCCCATTTCTTCTCCGGGGTTAGTTTGAATGTAAAATTCGACCCGATCAAGCCCAGTCTCAGTCAATTGCCCGTTCTCTGGTAAAAAACGTACTTCAAAAACAGCTTTATCCATATAAAGCGCACTTAATTGCTGATGGATCTCATTTTCAAGGCGTTTAGCAGTCTGTTTGCGTAACTCGCTGATCTCTAGTGCTAATTCTTTTGCCTTGGCGTGAGCTTCTTTGACCTGTTCGACTTGCTGCTCTAAGTTTTCATCGCTTTGTTGCATCGTTTCAAGCTCGTGTTTTATCTTATCGTAATAAGCCAAGATCATTTCGATCGAATCACCATATTTACGCTTGAGCTGATGGATCGTTTCGAGCCGTGCCTCAATTGAATTTAGCAGTTCTTCATCCCACTCCAGATCACTTAATTGCCCTGAAACTTCATGTGCTGCATCTTGCAGATTATAAAAAGCATCAGAAACCTTTTCGTAGATCGCGGCTAATTCAGAATTGAACTCAGCCACATCTTCTAATTCACTCATGACATTTCCTAGAACGCTCATCACATCTAATTCTTCACCATTTAGTGCTTGATAACTCATCTCTAAGGCGTGATGGATCGTTTGATAATTATCTAATTGATGTTTTTGTTCTTGGAGCTCTTCTTCTTCGCCCTCGTGTAACTGCGCCTCACTGATCTCATTAACTTGAAATTGTAACATATCGAGTCTTTGAGCCCACTCATGCGCATTTTTCTCGCGTTGCTCCAGTGCTTGCGAAAGGCGACGATAATTGGCATAAAGTGCCTGGTATTGTGTCAATTTAGCTAGGATCTCAGGCTGATAATTATCAACTAGGGCTAAATGGCGCTCAGGATCCATCAATTCTTGATGCTCATTTTGTCCGTGGATATCGATCAAGGTTTGCCCTACCTGCCGTAATGTGCCCAAATTAACCAAAACACCATTTATCCGGCAAACATTTTTACCACTGCGATAAATATCGCGTTGTAAGATCAAAACGTCATCTTCACATTCGATCCCAAATTCATCTAAAAGCTCATATGTGCGCGTCGCTTTAGGAATGGTAAATTGCCCCTGGAGTAACGACTTATTAGCTCCCTTGCGGATAAAATCACTCGAGCCACGTCCACCTGCTAGTAGTCCTAAAGCATCAATAATAATAGATTTACCAGCCCCTGTTTCACCAGTCAAGACCGTCATATTCGTTCCAAAATCAACGGTCAACTGCTCAATAATTGCAAAATCACGGATCATTAATTCTTGTAACAAAGTACTTTCCTGCTGTTGCTAAGAGTAACAGTTTTTCCTTTCCCAAAATCTAAAAGTCCTATTTATCATCGATCAAAGCCAATAATTTACGCTCGATCTGCAATGCATCCTCATTTGAGCGTGCAAAGAGCATGATCGTGTCATCATCGCCTAAAGTAGCAAAGACTTCATCATAGTTCATTTGTGAGATCAAGCTCGAAAGCGCTGGCCCATTACCAGGCAAAACTTTGACCATACATAGATCACGGTGACAGTCAGAAACAAGATAGGCGTCACGCAAAACTTTCCTTAGTTTTTTTTCGGTATTATCCTTCTTGGTAGTCGGTAAACTATACCGATACGATCCATCTGGCGTTGGGACTTTGATCAACTGCATCTCTTTTACGTCACGTGAGATAGTAGCTTGAGTCACTTCAACTCCCTTAGCTGAAAGGAGACTAACAAAGTCTTCTTGCCGATAAATCGCATTATCCTGGATCATTTTTTTAATAATTCGTTGTCTATCTTGTTTTCTCACTGAGAAATCATCCTTCCTACCTACTTATCTTTTTGATGAAGTAATGTTTGATGGGCTTGTTTGATCACCGCACTTGGATCGACATTCGCACTGATCGTTGCAGTCTCTGAGGTTGAACGCAAATGAACTAAAAATTCAATATTTCCTTCACCACCCGTGATCGGTGAAAAATCAAGGTCTAAAACATCATAGCCTGCTTTGACAGCAAAAGCGATCAACTCTTGGACTACTTCTAAATGAACCTTTTCATCCCGAACGATCCCATGCTTACCGACCTTTTCACGCCCCGCCTCAAATTGAGGCTTGATCAAAGCCACCACGTCTCCGCCCGGCTCCAAGATCGCATGTAAAGTCGGCAAAATAAGTTGTAAAGAAATAAAAGAAACATCGATCGTCGCAAAATCAGGGCGTCCAGCAGTAAAATCTTCTAATTTACTGTAGCGAAAGTTAGTATTCTCCATCACAACGACTCGCGGATCTTGGCGCAACTTCCAAGCTAATTGATTAGTTCCCACATCGAGAGCATAACTCAACTTAGCCCCTTTTTGTAAGGCGACATCAGTAAAGCCCCCCGTAGATGAACCAATATCAAGGACTGTCTTATTTTTGGTACTTAGTTTAAAGACTTTGAGCGCTTTTTCAAGCTTTAAGCCACCACGACTAACATAAGGCATTTTTTTACCCTTAAAATGTAATTTGACACTTGGATCGATCTTTTCACCTGGTTTATCTAAGCGTTCTTCATTTTCACCTAAGATCTCGCCTGCCATAACTGCACGTTTTGCTTGTTCGCGTGTCTCGAATAGACCCTGCTTGACCAATAATACATCTACACGTTCTTTTTTCATACTTACATCCTTACTTATAATTTAAAATACTCTAGCACTTGACGCAAAAGAGAAGTCTCAAAACCACTTCCGGCTAAAAACTCAAGTTGATCTTTTGCTTGTTCCAACGTATCAGCTAGCGCTTGCTTAGCTCCCTCTAGTCCTAAAAGGCGCGGATAAGTATTTTTATTTTCCGCCACATCCTTATTAGCTGTCTTACCCAACTCGGCAGTCGTCGCCGTTACATCTAAAATATCGTCATAGATCTGAAAGGCTAGACCAAATTTTTGGCCAAAAGTAACTAATGCCTGCTCTTGTTTTGGGGTCGCTCCACCTAAAATGGCACCGGCAAAACAAGCATACTCCAACAATTGTCCGGTCTTGTTTTTATGGACTTGCATCAACTCAGCTAAAGTCAACGTGGTCTTTTCACCTAAGATATCACTGGTTTGGCCTGCGACCATCCCATTTGCCCCTGCAGCTTTGGCGAGTTCAGCCACCAAGGTAACACGTTTTTTAGGTGACAGCTTTGTTTTAGCTATCCAACCAAAAGCCTCAGTTAAAAGGGCATCACCTGCTAAAACCGCTATATCTTGACCAAAAACTTTATGATTTGTCGGTTTTCCCCGTCGGAGATCATCATTATCCATCTCAGGTAGATCATCATGGATCAAAGAGTAGGTGTGCAGAAATTCTAAACTTCCCGCCACACTCAAAACATCTGGATCGATCTTTTTGCCTAAACTTTGACAGATCAACATGATCAAAAGCGGTCTGATCCGCTTACCACCCGCTTCAAGCGAATATTGCATAGCTGCTTGTAGCGTCTTATTCTCAGTAAATTGCGCCAAGTAATGTCGCATATGCTGTTCAAGCAAAGGGATCATTTTATTTTGAAAAGTTGCTAACTGCATTTTTCACTCTCTAGGTATGGGATCATCAAGAAAACCTAGATTCCTTCCTTGTTTACTTTAACAGTATTGCTCCCATCAAATTTCTCACAATACACAGCTAAATCTCAGTCATTGTTTGCTTCAAAGACGACTTCTTGACCTTCTTCGTTGATAACTTTGGTCAGAGTATCCTCGGCATTTTGGAGGGTCTCTTGTAATTTTTTACTCAAAGCTACCCCTTTTTGGAATTGTGCTAGCGCTTCTTCTAAAGGAACATCGCCTTGCTCAAGTTTGCCTACGATCGCTTCTAACATTTGTAATTCTTGTTCAAAAGTTAAATTATTTTCTGTCATTTTTTCTTCATCCCATCAATTTTAGTAACTTTAGCCTTCACACTACCATCGCTCAAATGCAATTTGATCTCCGAACCGACCGTCAGATCAGATGTCTTTTTGATGATCTTTTCATCCGCTGTGACGTAAGAAAAGCCACGTCCCATGACACGTAACGGACTCAACATATCCAAGGCATTAGTAGCCTTTATCAAACGTTGCTCCCTATCACCAACATACTTTTCCGTTGCCCGGAATAGATCTTTTTTGAGTTGTACCACTTGTTGTTTATGCAAGTTGATCGTATCTTTTGGCGAAGAACTCTGCAAACGCGTCATCAACTCCGAAAATGACTTTTCTTTTTGATATAACTGTTCCCGGTAAGCCTGTTTGAGTCGATTCTGGTAACCATCAAGCTTTTGAAGGTAGCCTTCATACAGACGGTTTGGTTGCATAAAAACGTAAGAATTTTGCAATTTTTGTAGCCGTTGGCGGCGTAACTTCAGCATAGCTTGATAACTTTGGATCAAGCGCAACTTATCT
>NZ_JBCOAR010000016.1:14917-43192 GCF_040226755.1 Ligilactobacillus sp. RTP31139st1_D10_RTP31139_211217 | reverse complement strand
TCTTTAGCCTTAGCACTATATTTTGCCACTATTTCTTGAATTTTAGCTTTAGAATAATCTTTAGGACGTTCCATCACAACAACGTCAATATTATTCAAAAATTGGATCGTCGGACCATTTAGTTGAGCCGCATATAACTGATGATGGAACAGCGGATCATTTCCAATATTGCGCATGGCCTTTTTTAGTATAAACCCTTCATGATTCCAGTAGCAGCTACTAAATATCACTATAAGTGGTATCAATATCCACTTCACTCGGCGCTTTAACGATAACTTACTGATCTTTTGCTTCTTAGTTAGCCAAATACTTCCCAAGATCAAACATAATAACAAGCTCCCACCTAACCATAGGTATCCTGTAGGCACCATATGCAATAGATCACCATAGGCTCTGACCATCCCTGCTTCGGCTGGTAAAATAGGTTCACGTCGGCTATCGATCTTTAAGCGGGTTGCGATCAGCCAAATAATTATCAAATAGTTGCTAGACAAAAATGATAACCAAAAATTATTAGTTAGACCGCGCAAAAATAAATGTAAGCATATAAACAATAACGCCGTGAATACGATCATTTGGGGGCGTTGTAAGATGGAAAAAGTCCACGCATTAAAAGCGATATCTCCTGTCATACTATCAGCCACGTGTCCATTAACATTTGTTACTACAAAGGAAAGGTAAGCCCAAACAAGCATCGTTCCAGCAACTAATAGCTGATATTTATGCTGAACGATCTTCATTTTGAGCTCAGAACCACTAGCCTTGATATTCTGGTCCAAATTATCCAATGTCCAAGTACTAGAACGTATATCACAATTAGCTAAAGTCTTACTCCACCTTGTCTTACGATAGAGCCACACTACTAAAGCTATCGCTAGCGGAAGTAATACTCCTTCCAATAATTGCAGATAACGTAGGCCCAAAGTAGCTTTTGTATTAAGTTCATTTGTCAATTCGATCAAGGCCCCATTTGTAGCTAATAGTAGGGCTCCGATCAAGTTAAAAATATAAGAATACTGCTTTTTCCAAGCGGTCATTTTTACTATAAAGCTCATTAGACACAAACTAAACAGCACCGGAAATAGACTGGCTGAATTAGTAAATCTAGCAGCTGTGCTGAGATCTCCATGGCTTCCCTCAGAAATCAGAGGCATTACACCTAAAAATAGTATTAAAAGCGCGGTAGATCCAAATAGATATCCCCAAGTTTTGGTCCATAATTTACTTACTGGAAGATCAGCGCCTAAGGTAAAGATCACCCATGCATAAATTATTGATGAACCCCCATTATAACTGAAGATATCTTGTGCAAACACTGTGGGAAATACGATCATCCCCACAAAGAAGGCCACGTAAGTATAAGGTGTGGCCGCAAAGATCTTCTTAGTCCATCTCAAGGTCAATGTTCCTAACAAGATCCCGCTGATCAATGGATAAGCGTTTCGCAAAATTGGAAAAATAGCATTATAAAAATATCCGACCCAAACAGGATCTGTAGCTTGTAAAAAATATAAAACAAATAAGCTTATCCAGCCTCCCACAAATAACCAGCCCCAGATCTGTGCAGGACCGATAGTCTTACTATGAGCAACTAAATAGCCGATCAACAGTAGTGCCAACACTGGACCAGTTACTGAAAAGCCATGTAAAATGTTAGCCAATAAATATTTAAAACTTATAGTATCTTGTTGTAAGATCTGTGGTTCATGTTGCCAATATAAAGCATTAAATAGCGTTAAAAACATGACCCCATAAGTAACTGACCATGCTTTGAGTTTGCTTCCCACATCTTTTTTGATCATAATCTTCCCCTGCTCCACTTTCATAAAAATATTGCTACAAATAGTATATCTAAAAATACTTGCATTATAAACTGCACCTTACGTAAAAATAATAATTTAAACAAAAAATACGGCGCAAGCACAGAGCTCACACCGTATTCCTTATTTTAAATCAAATTAACCTTTGTGTTCTTTTTTCCAAAGACCTAAGACCACACCTGCAATGATCGAGCCGATCGCAACAGCTGCGATATAGCCAAGTGGGTTAGTTGCCAATGGTGTTACCCAGAAACCACCGTGTGGCGCTGGTACGGAAACATGCCAGAGACCAACTAAAGCACCACCGATCGCAGAACCCAAGACACATGATGGGATCACACGACCTGGATCAGCTGTAGCAAATGGGATCGCACCTTCTGTGATAAATGAGAACCCTAAGACCCAGTTAGAGATACCAGCACGGCGTTCTTGTTCTGGGAATTTGTTAGGGAAGAAAGCTGTTGCGATCGCTGTAGCAAATGGTGGGATCATCCCGCCGACCATAACTGCCGCCATCAAGGTCGCAGCTACCACAGATTTAGGATCGTTAGCAAACGCACCGGAAGCAAAGACATAAGCAGCCTTGTTGAAAGGACCACCCATATCGATCGCCATCATCCCGGCCAAGACTAGGGTAAGCACGACTAAGTTACCTGTACCTAAGTGGTTCAAGAAGTTTGTGATCCAAATGTTGATCGTTGAGAAGATCGGATTGATGATAAAGTACATGATCAAAGCGATGAACAACAAGCCCAAGACTGGATAGATCAACATCGGCTTCATCCCTTCGACACTCTTAGGTAAGTGAGCACAAAGTTTCTTCAAGCCGACCATCAAGTAACCAGCAATGAAACCAGCTGCGATACCACCTAAGAAACCAGCTGCCGATTTAGCATCAGCCATCACATTAGCTGTGTAAGCTCCACCAAATGAACCACCGTAAACTGTTGCCATGAAACCACCGACAAAACCGGGCATCAAGGCTGGACGATCGCCGATAGCTTCAGCGATATAAGCAGCTAAAACAGGAACCATGAAAGCAAATGCCATGTTACCAGCATTGTTCAAGAAGATGAAGGCTGGTGATTTAGCACCACCCATGTATTGTTCGACGATAAAGGAGATCGCCATCAAGATCCCACCACCGATAACGAATGGTAACATGTGGGAGATCCCGTTCATCAATTGTTTATAGATATCGCCCCAAACAGAACCGGTCGAATCACTTTCTTCAGTTGCATCATTAGCACTTGCATGAAAGACGGGAGCTTTATCTTCTAAGACTTCATTGATCAACTTTTCAGGGTCTTTGATCGCATCGGTAACTGGTTTGTTGACCAAATTCTTGCCATCAAAACGTGCCATTTCGACTTTCTTGTCGGCAGCCACGATAACACCCTTAGCGCGCTTGATCTCATCAGCTGTCAAACGGTGCTTGATACCTTCAGAACCGTTTGTTTCAACTTTGATATCAACACCCATCTTATCAGCTTGTTTTTTCAAGTTTTCTTCCGCCATGTAAGTATGTGCGATCCCGTTTGGACAAGCTGTTACCGCTACGATGTATGGACGAGAATCGTCAGCTGGTTGGTTAGCAGCTGCTTTTTCGCGTTCTTCTTGTACTTTGTTTTCAGCTTCTTTTTGCGCAACTGCTTTAGCAAAGATGTCTTGGACCTTTTGTGGTGTGTCAGCTGCTTTCAAAGCATTGACCACATCTGGGTTCATCAAAACTTGAGATAAAGCTGCTAAAGCTTGTAAGTGGGTATTATCTCCACCTTCTGGAGCTGCGATCATAAAGAACAAGTGCGCTGGTTGGCCGTCCATTGATTGGTAGTCGACCCCATTGACACTGCGCGCAAACATTACTGCTGGCTTCTTAACTGCCGTATCATGAGCGTGAGGGATCGCGATCCCTTCACCCATACCAGTTGAGCTTTCAGCTTCACGTTTTAAGATATCTTTTTTGTATAATTCTTCGTCGTCGATGATGCCTTTAAAAAATAAGTTATGCACCATTTCATCGATAACTTCATTTTTGGTCGTAGCCTTAAGATCCATGATCATAAGGTCGGTCATCAATAAGTCACGAATGTCCATGTCTTACACTTCCTTTTTAATTATTTATATTCTTCGATCTCGATCATTGGTAAGATCTCATTGATCTTGTCAGCATCAGCCAAGTCTTCAGAAAAGGCTGTTGCAGAACCACAAGCAAGTCCATAACGGAAAGCTTCAAGTGGATCTTTAGTCTTAGCGTATGTGCCAGTAAAACCACCGATCATCGAGTCACCAGCACCGACCGAGTTGATCACGGTGCCTTTTGGTGCGTATGAACGATAAACTTTATCTTTAGTGATCATCAAACCACCATCGCCTGCCATCGAGATCAAGACGTGTTGCGCGCCCATTTCAAGTAATTTCTTACCGTATTTAACGATGTCATCGATGCTATTTAGTTTTACACCGAATAATTCAGCTAATTCATGGTTGTTAGGTTTGACCACTAATGGATTTTCTGGCAAAGTCTTCAACAAACTTTCACCCGTTGTATCGATCACAAATTGGGCACCTTTTTGACGGATGACTTTGATCAGATCAAAGTAAAAATCATCACTCAAACTTGGGACTAAACTCCCGGCAAAGATCACCACATCATCAGCGGTCAATTTATCGAATTGCGCTGTAAAGGCTGCGATCTCTTCTTTAGTCAATTCAGGTCCACGGCCGTTGATCTCGGTTTCTGCTTGCGCTTTGATCTTAACGTTGATCCGTGTATCAGCTTTGATCGGAGTAAAGTTCGTCTTAAGTCCTGTCTTTTCTAGAGCTTCTTTAACAAACTCACCGGTAAAACCACCTAAAAAGCCCCAAGCTGTATTATCTAAGCCTAATTCCTTCAAGATGCGGGAAACATTGATCCCTTTGCCCCCAGGTAATTTATTGTCGTAATCCATTCGGTTGACTTCGCCTAAAGTTAGTTCATTTAACTGGACGATATAGTCGATCGAAGGGTTGACAGTTACTGTATAAATCATCAAAAATCCTCCTGAATCGTCGTTTGTTCGTAATAACGCGCTCTCACTGGTCGTGAAAGACTACTGGTAATGATCGTTGCTTGCGAAAGTTCAGCTACTTTGACAAAGGAAACATTGTCAAACTTGCTTGGATCAGCCAAAACAAAGCATTCCTCGCTTTGCTCCAATGCCGCTGTCTTGACTGCCGCCTCATCGGGATCGGGCGTAGTGAACCCATAACGGGGATGGATCCCGTTGATACCCAAAAACGCTTTGTTGAACCGGAATTGCGTCAGTGAACTGACTGCTTTGACACCAATAATTGCTTTAGTAGTATTTTTCAACTCACCACCGACCAAAATCGTTCGCACATTTTGATCAGCTAATAACGAAGCATGCATGACCCCATTAGTCACGACTGTCAGTTCTGGCTTGTTTAAATAAGGGATCATCGCCAAAGTCGTCGTTCCCGCATCCAAGTAGATCACATCTTCAGCTTCGACTAACTTGGCCGCTGCTTTAGCGATCGTTTCTTTTTGGGTCGTATTCTTCGACGTTTTACCACTCATATCAAGTTCACGTTGAAGCGAATGCTTGATCTTGGCCCCGCCATGCACCCGGACTAACAAGCCTTTTTCTTCCAAAAGTTGGAGGTCTCGCCGCGCCGATGATTCAGAGCAATTAGTTTGTTCACGGATCTCTTGAAGCTTAACGATATTATTTTCCTTTAACATCTGCAAAATATGCTGTTGTCTTTCTTCTGCAAGCACTTTCATTATACCTCCAAAATTATAATATCATCTGAACCAGCAAAAATCAATCACAAAAAATCAAAAAACGTCATTAAATTTCAAAAAAATTTAACATATTATCTTTCATGAAAAAATTTAAATATACATCTAAAAAATGCCGTTTTCTATTTGAAAACGGCATTTTATTTACAATTATTTGAAATTATATCCGGTCAAAAACAGTCATCAATTCTTAAAACTGTGGATCGGAGCAGGGATCAACCCACCACGCGTGATCATCGCAGCACTTGAAGTCTGATTGTATGGCATGATCGGCGCATGTCCCAATAAACCGCCAAATTCAACTTGGTCTCCGACTTTTTTGCCTGGAACAGGGATCACCCGGACAGCGGTCGTTTTATTGTTGATCATCCCGATCGCAGCTTCATCGGCGATCATCGCGCTGACCGTTGTGGCTGGAATATCACCTGGTAAAGCGATCATATCCAAGCCAACCGAACAAACAGCTGTCATCGCTTCTAATTTATCCAAGGACAGGGTTCCCGCTTCAACAGCAGCGATCATCCCCGCATCTTCAGAGACTGGGATAAAAGCACCGGACAACCCGCCTACGTGACTGCAGGCCATGATCCCGCCTTTTTTGACTGCATCATTTAACATCGCCAACGCAGCCGTGGTCCCATGAGTCCCAACTTGAGCAAGACCGATCTCTTCTAAGATCTGCGCAACCGAATCACCAACAGCTGGGGTCGGCGCTAAGGAAAGGTCGACGATCCCAAAGGGTACATTTAACCGTTTAGCTGCTACACTGCCGACTAACTGCCCCATCCGTGTGACCTTAAAAGCTGTCTGTTTGATCGTTTCTGCCACTTGATCGAGCGGTTGACCTTTAACATGCTCTAAAGCTGCTTTAACGACACCAGGTCCTGAGACCCCGACATTGATCACTACATCTGGTTCACTGACCCCATGGAAACCACCGGCCATGAATGGATTATCTTCGACCGCATTACAGAAGACGACTAATTTAGCGTTGGTCATATAATCTAATTTAGCAGCCGTTGTGATAACTTCACCCATTTGTTTGACCGCATCCATATTGATCCCACTCTTGCTGGAACCGACATTGACTGAGGCACAGACTAAGTTCGTTTGGGCCAAAGCTTCGGGTAATGATGCGATCAAGATTTGGTCACCTTTAGTCATACCCTTTTGAACAAGCGCAGAAAAGCCACCGATAAAATCGATCCCCAATGTTTGAGCTGCCCTGCCCAAAGTTTTAGCGTACTTGACGTAATCCTTATCTTGGCTGGCACCCGCAACTAAAGAGATCGGCGTCACTGCCACGCGTTTATTGACGATCGGGATCCCATATTCCATCTCGATCTGTTCAGCCGTTTTGACTAGATCTTTAGCTTTAGTCGTGATCTTATCGTAGATCTTTTGGCAAGCCACATCACTGTCGCTATCAATGCAATCCATCAAGGAGATACCCATGGTAACGGTGCGGACATCGAGATTTTGGTCAGATATCATGTGGATCGTTTCTAAAATCTTATCAAATTCCATGAGCTGTCCTCCTATAGTTGGTGCATTGCGCGATAAACTTCTTCATTGCGCAAATTGATCTCAACTTTCAAGGTCTGACCCAATTCGGCAAGTTTAGCTGAGATAAGTTGCAGATCGCTTTGTTCCGGCACTTGGACCGCCATCATCATCGTAAAGTGCCCCTCTAAAATAGTTTGACTAATATCGAGGATATTGATATCTTGTTCAGCCAAAAAGCGACTAACTTCAGCCACGATCCCGACCTTATCTTGACCAACAACAGTTAAAATAGCTTTCATTATGTATGCCCCCTATGTATAACAGTGCAGAGAAATGCGGGTTAGGCCGTATGGATAACGGTAAGGAAAGTTTGAGGTTTTTTTTATCTCGGGCTTTCATTATTGTTATACACTAGGCATTGCATTTCACAACACGACTACTATAACAGTGCGGAAGAACACGGATAGCTCCGTAGAAATAACGATAAGAATGCTTTGAGGCGCTTTTTGTCTCAAAGCAGGCTTATTGTTATTTCCTAGGAGTTGTGTTCTGTAGCACGACTACTGCGGAGAAAACCGGTTTCTCCGACTACGACAAACCATCGTTACCAAACGACACCTTAACTATATAATTAACTTACCTAAAGTTCAAGAAATTATTTAACCTGGGAAATATTTTCTTTTGCTTGCTAATACATGCAATTACATGTAATATAGATTAAGTATTTATATGCAGATGCATGCAATTTATTAGTGAAAGGACTTTATTTATGGATAACATTTCTAAAACGATCGATCCTAAGATCCGCCTGATCGTTACTATATTGCTTTTATTTTCCGGATTTGTCAGTCTAGCTAGTCAAACGATGATGATCACCGCCTTACCCGTCATCGAACATGAGATGAGTGTCTCATTGACTCTAGTTCAATGGATCACAACGGGGTACACTTTGATGGTCGGTGTCATCACACCGCTCTCATCTAATCTGTATGAAAAATTCAACAAGCGCAACATCTTTTTGACTACGATCGCGATCTTTATCTTAGGGACTTTGATCGGGTGTTTTGCAACTGATTTTTGGCTCTTGCTACTCGCCCGCTTAGTCCAAGCATGTGCTAGTGGGATCTTGATGTCATTTCAAATGACAACGATGATCTCGATCTATCCCCTCGAAAAACGCGGTACGATCCTCGGGATGTCTGGGCTAGTTATCGCTTTTGGTCCAGCTATCGGGCCGACACTTTCTGGTCTGATCGTTAACACTTTGGGATGGCGCTATATTTTCATCTTAGTTTTACCAATGATGCTATTGGTTTGGTTGATCGGTTTTTTTGCCTTTCCTAACTTCTCCGAACCTAAAGATATCAAGATCGACTTTATCTCCGTTGGTCTCTCCTTGCTTGGTTCGGGATTGACTTTAGCAAGTTTGACTTTCTTTCAAGCCTCGGCTTTACAAGGTTGGATCATGTTAGTCTTAGGGCTAGCGATCCTCTTTGTCTTTGTTAAACGTCAACTTCGTCTCAAACAACCGATGCTCAAAGTTCAACTCGTCAAAAATCGTTCATTTAGATTGATGACTTTAGTGGGGATCTGTGCTTTCATGGTCTTACTTGGGACCGAACAAATGCTTCCGATCTTCACGCAAAACGTTTTACACCTAAATAGTATGGTCTCTGGGATGATCTTGTTGCCTGGTGCGATCGCCAATGCGCTCAGTGCTGCTATAGTCGGCCGTCTTTACGACAAACATGGTCCTAAATATTTGATCATTTCCGGGGGGATCTTAATGTTGATCGCTGCGATCCCATTTGTCATGATCTCCGAGACTACGCCTGTTTGGCTCTTAACGGTTGCTTATATGCTGCGGATGATCGGAAATGCCCTCGTATTTTCACCCGCGATGTCAGAATCCTTTGTTGATGTTCGGCCGGATGAAGTCAGCCACGCTACAGCCCTTAACAACAGTTTACGTCAGGCATTCGGCGCTTCCTCGATCACCATCTTGATCGTCTTATCCAATATCCCAGCGACATTTACAGCTGGGATGCGTCTTTCCATGTGGATCACAGTCAGCTTGGTCTTATTGATGCTGATCTGCTTTAGTCTTTACTTACACCAAAATTCTCGAAAGGATTGAGCTTCTATGGATTCCCCAAAAATAAGTAAGCTAGTTGCAATTTTTAATCGTAAGTTACGTACTGAGATAAATAATCAGTATGAGCATTTGGGGTTAAGTGATAAAAATTACTTTTATCTTGAAAAGATCCATGAAAATCCAGGTATAAGCCAAGCAGAATTACTGCGCTCTCTTTATCAAGATCAAAGTATCGTGACACGCCAAATCAATAAATTAGTAGCTGATGGTTGGGTCCAAAAAAAATTTGCCATTTCTGATCATCGGAGATCTGAGCTATATTTGACACCGAAAAGCGAGGCTATCTTACCTAAGATCAAACTGATCCATCGTCAGATCAACCAACGTGCTCTCGCAAGTTTGACACCACACGAAGCACAGGTATTTGGTGAACTATTGGCTAAAGTAACAGCTGAATATCAACCACATAATTCAACAGAAGCATGAAACATGCCATATAATTAGGGATAAAAACATATGAGATGTGCACAATGAAAGTTCACATGACCAACATTCACGTGATGGCGAAAAATAGTGTTGCTCAGATAGCCCAAACTTTATTCTCAGTTGAATTTGATCATCTTTATCCATGATGTGACGCCACTGATGTTTGCCGAAAATCGCTACTTGCTACCAACATTTATCGATTTTTACCAAAAAGCTGATCTTTTGATCGTGCCGTCTGAACAGATGTATCATTTCTTACGAGAAAATGGTCTGGCAGAGAAAAAATATGTGGTCCAACAGATGTGGGATCATCCTTTAGATGCCGATATGCTTTATGACACCACTGAGATCAAACGTTTGAATTTTGCAGGTGATCCCCAAAAATTCACATTTGTTCAAGAATGGCATCACGATATTCCACTACATCTATTCGCTTCTGAAAAGTCTGAAGCAACTGACCTGAACCTTATCCACGAAGGCTGGCTCAATGATGCCGAGCTTTGCATCAGGCTTTCTAAAAATGGTGGTTTTGTTTTGGTTTGGAATGATGGTGGCTATACCCAAGAATATACTTCTAAATATATCTCCTATAAACTAGGAACTTATCTGGCTGCGGGGCTACATGTCATCGTTCCACGTGGCATCTCAAATGAAGAGCTGATCGTCAAAAATAACCTCGGCTTTGCAGTTGATTCGATCGCCGAAGCTTTAGAAAAATTAGCGAACCTCACTCAAGAAGAATATCTACAATACAAAAATGCAGTCAAAGAATTTGCACCACTACTTCAACAAGGTTACTTTACTAAGCAAGCCTTAGTTCAAGCAGTTTTTGAAGTTTTACAAGCCTAAATGAAAAACAAGCTTTCCCGGGAAATAATTTCCCAGGAAAGCTTGTTTTTTAGTTCATTTAAAAGCGCAAGTGATACAGACTAGCCGGACGTCCCGGCCCACGCTTATTTGCCTTTCCGATCTCGCGGAAAAGTCGCTGGTGGGTCTTTTTAAAGTTCGAATTATCGATCTCATGAAAACTGACCCCTAAAAACGGTGCATATAAACTCCGCGCTTCACGTAAAGTAAAAGCTTCGCCCAAGATCCGCAAGACATCTGGCTGAGTGTCTAACGAGCGTCGGATCCGCAGACAAGCATTTTTCAAAACATAATCGTTGACTTGGTAGAATTTGTTTTTTCGCAAGCGTTTTTGGTAATACTCAGTTTCTGTATCAACTGTTGCCACCGCTAATTGTTTCTCACCTTTAGTGAAATAGTAGTGATTATTCAAGTTCTCTAAGGTAAATAGTTCCAAGGTCGAATTCATCATATCCGGAAACTCCGGTAAATAAGTCATATAAGCCATTGTCACTAAGCGTTTTCCATCAACTGCCCGTTTAGGATTAGTCAATGTTTCTAATTGTTCAATATTTTTAGGTGAAACAGTCTGTCCAGTCAACTCACGTGTCAGTCTGATCGTCGCATCAAGGGCATCCTCATCCTGGATAAGACAAGTTTCAGGTAAAGTCCAGTCACCCTCATCTTTTAAGACCACCTTCACTTGGTTAGTCGTTCGATCAAAACACCAAATGATATTGAGCAACTTTACCTCAAACGGGATAAATGTTCTATTGATTTTCATTTTTTTGGCAACTATCTCGAATAAAAGTATAGCTTTTCCTTTCCTAAATTATCCTGGTATTTCTATTCCCCCTGTTAATCAGAAGCCAACTTGTTATAATATAGCTAGCTAGAACGAGGAGGAAAATATCAATGTTACATCTAATACCAAATGATCTACCCCAAGCACTCGAAAAGTTAGCTTGGCTAAAAGCAAATGGCTATAACACAGCTACCAGAGAAAGTGTCATCAACGACATGACGCAAGACGGTGTCCAAGATATGCTCGACACAGCACTTGAGGGTCCATATTGGGGGGCCGCGTGGGAAAAGCCCGATATGATCTTAACGATTACGGGAAGTCTAGGAGAAGAGATCGCCAAAGTTTATCCGCGAAAAGGATTCGAGACCTTTTCACAAGATCTCACAGATAATGATCTGCTCTACTGGCGTAATTTATCGGCTCAAGTCAGCGTAGCGATCGGCAACGATTAAGCGCGACTGCCATTGATGATTTTTAGCCATAACACATCCCCTCAAGCTTAACCAGTGACTAGAGTACAAGTTTCATATACTAGCCTGCTTACATTGCTGGTATACCTAGAAAAAGTCTATATATTAAGAAAACCTTAAATTTATATTTTCACAAATTCTAAAATTTTTCTTGCATTTACAAATTACTATGGTAAAATTTAAAGTAATTTTTGCAAGGGGGAAGAATACAATGGTTAAATTTAGACGTGTTCGTGCGTTTGACACTGAGAACTTAGCTAAAGACATGACTATCGTAAAAAAGGATATTCAAATCTCTGGTCATAAGATCAAAAATGTGCCAGTTCAGCTTGAAGATTCGCAGTCTGAAGATATTAGTTACCTTATTTCAGACCCTATCTTTAAACGTCTATATTCGATTATCCGAAGAAACACTGAAAGTGTTGAATTCGACTTTGACAAGATCTAAAGTCGGTCAAGTCTATTAATTTGAGAATTACCCGCGCATCTTCTCTTTGGGAGATGCGCTTTTCATTTTGTCCTATTGAAACCGCTTACCGGTAAACTGTATAATAAAAGAAAAGACTATCAGGGGGGATCTGGATGCAAACCTTTACTGTTGCCAAACAATACCTGTATTACCGCTTCTCATTAGCCTTTATCACTTATGCATTGCTACTTTTACTGGGATATTTTTTACTCCAATACTTTAATTATAGTGATTATTTTCAATATACTTTATTCTTTGGGAGCATTTGTTTTAGTTTAGATTGTCTACGTAGCTTCTTTTATTGGAAATATGCTCGACCCCATTTCAGTTCTACAGCAGTCATCGTTACCAAGGGGCGTTTCTTTTATTCAAAAACAACGATCCCGCTTGAAAAAATATATATCGTTTCAGAAAGCACAAATGCCTACTTACAGCTTTTCAAATTGAAAAGACTAATTTTTCAAACGATCGCACAGGCAGCTAGTTTGGCTGGGATCATCGAAGACTTCCAACTACCTGTGAAAGTAGGTGGCCGTGATGAAGGCTAGACGCCAATCGGCAAAATATTTTGCCGTCAAATATACTGAATTTTTTGTCCGTAATGGTCTGATCTACCTGCCATTATTGGTTCTTATCTTCATTCTTCCCAATTTTTGGACACTTTTACTTTTCCTGGGTTATACTAGCTCGCTCATTGCGATCTTTTTACGCTATTTCACTACCACCTACCGCGTTGAGGCTGATACTTTGACGCTCACGACCGGGATCATTGCCAAAACAACGCTCGACCTCAAACAAGCTGAACTCAGCCACACGCTGTCAAACTTTCGCGTTGAACAAACTATCTATCAAAAACTCTTCCGCACGTAAAGTATTCAGATCTACCTAAACAACAGTACCACAGAAGAAGCAATCGAGTTTTTTGCTTTGACCCCTGAGCAGTTAGCGCAATTACAGGACTTTTTAGTCGCATTCCAGCCAGCAGCAAAAACAGTTGCAGAAAACAAGACGAGACTCATTGAAAAATCATAAGCTGATTTCCTAACAATTGTAAAAACAGGCTTTATTTCCACACAATACTTAGCTTATTTGGCCTTAGTCTTCCAATTAGAAGAGCAGTTCCCACGGCTACAACATTTCTTCGATATCACAGCGTTATGGTTTTGGGTGGTCTTAGTCAGTGGGGCACTTTTGTTCAATCTCGCTTACTATTATATAAGTTTTGCCAAGTTTTCACTGTGGGAAACTGAGCATAATTTTATCGTTAAAAATCATTTCTTTACCGCTGACCAAAATATGATCCCTAAAACGGCGATCGTTGGGCTAGAGTTGACCAGCGAGCTTAACCGCCGACTCTTTAAACCGACCTGCGTTACCGCGATCTTGGCTAACAGTGATGCTGCCCAAGACGAAAACCGCTCCAAAAATTTCTTATTTCCCCTACTCCCAACACATGAGCTCTTACCGACTTTAGCCCGTTATTTCCCTCAGATCCCGCGCGAACTTTTTGAGCTTCCAAGCTATCAGCCTAAGTTGCGCTATCGGCTAGGATATTTGCTAAAAATCGGCACTCTAGGAGCAAGCTTATACTTTATCCTGCAATTTTTCATGAGTTGGCTCAGTGCTTTAGGTGTGATCATTACCGGGATGCTTTTGTTGTCGCGTTTATTATTTGAACCACTAACAACACGGATGGCTCATACCCCAGACTACTTTATCTTTACCAGTGGTCTCATCAATAAACGGACTTATATCTTACCTCGAAAAATGCTCGCAAGTGTCAAAACAACAGACTATCTTGACCTCATTGTTGGTTCAACGTTGACCTTTACCACGACTGACGGCAAAACGATCAGGCTCCTTAGCACTGACGAAAATATTTTATAATAGGAATTCTTTATTCCTCACTAGTATTAAGAACGCCCGTGACACTAAAAGTCACAGGCGTTTTAACATTGTCCTAGAACTTATTTTACTGGTAGATCAAATCATCGTATTTAACTTCTGCTTGTTGTTCTGCTAAAGCTTCAGTTTGATAATAAACTGTGTCCGTCCATGCGCCAGCTCCACTACCAACTACTACGACTGGTATTTGCTTGCCATCGATCAACTCGGTATGAGCTGCATAGAAAGTGCCAGTCCCAGCAGTTTGGTACCATCCACGAACATTGATATAATTCAAATCATTTTTCGTAACTTCACTGGCAGCTCCCCATTCTTGGCGTGCTTCTTGCACAGCGATATCTGTGTCAAATTTTCTACCGTTTCCTGGACGATATAAGATCGTTTTAGCAGGCTTTTCACCTTCAGACGTATAAACGATCTCATGTTCACTAACTTCTAGCTTAGACATTTTACCATAGCTTTTGGCATACCAAGTTCCCCGCATTGCAACCGGAGTAGTTATATAACCGTTTCTCCCGTCGCTATGAGCATCATTGGTTGCTGTTTTTTCGTTAGCTGATCCAACTGTTGTCGTTGGTCTGCCATTATAAATATTGGCAAAATTTTCTTTTAAATCGTTATTTTTTGTTTGTGTCCAGTTATTTGAAGTAGTGTTTGTTTCGTTTACAAGTACGATCGGAGTACCATCTTTGATCGTGAAGGCATAAGTGATACTGCCACCAGTATTTTTATTGTAATTATATAGTGCAACGACAGCATAACCTGCTTTTTGAGTTCCTTTTGGATCCCAGATAAGTTCTGCAGGCTGACCATCAACTGTTGCCGTTTTAAACTCAGTTGGGTAGACGGTTCCATTAGCAGTAGTCAAATTGGTTTCTCCCGTATATTGCGTGTACGTTTGATCCATCACTTTTTCCCACTGCTTGATAAAATTACTTAACTCAGTATCTTTTTGCGTCGTCCAAGCACCAATTTTTGTAGCTTAGGCCTTTGCTCTTGTGCTTGAACTAGCGACCTTTACAGTGGATGAGCTTTTATTTGTACTTTCTTTTTTTGCTGTAGAGTTACTGCTACATCCAGCCAAAACGAGCGATAGTAGCAATATTCCCAAAATGCCTTTTTTCACGATTTTAAAATGCCTCCCTATACTTCTTCACCATTGATCTGGAAGATGATCTCAGGAAATTCTTCGGTCCCATTCTTACCTTCCATAAACTCGAGGGCATCCCGTCTAATTTGCGATAAGTCGACACCCTGTTGTTTTGCCGCAAAGATACAGCCACAGTAACATTGACGGTAGATGTCATATTCCTTACACATTTCAACTGAACGGCGGTAACCATTGCCCTTCTTAAAATCACTTGGCAAGTAATTGACGTCGTAAAAACGTTGGATCTCGATCCCGACCGAATTGATCGTTTGGGAATTTTTGTGTGGACTGATCGTCAACGCACTCCCAAAATAATCAAAGCCCAACTCAACTGCTTTTTTAGCTACCATATCTAACCGGTAGTCAAAACAAGCTTTACAGCGATCGCCACCTTCAGGCTCTTTTTCTAACCCACGGACTGCTTGGAAATATTCTTGGGGTTTATACGGAGCGGCCACAAATTGCACATTGTTACCGGTCTTTTCGTTGAAATCATGGATAAATTTTTGTTGGACATATTCACGCCGTTGGTACTCCGCCCGGGGGTGAATATTTGAATTAGCAAAATAGATCGTCACATCCGCAAATTCTGTCATGCGCTCAAGTGTCGTCGTACTACATGGCGCACAACAGGAGTGCAGTAAGATTTTGGGACGAATTTGGTCTTTTTGCCATGTCGAGACCATCTTCATCATGACTTTATCATAGTTGATCTTTTGATTTAGGTTCATTTTTGCCAAAATATCTTGCAGGTCGATCAAAACCCTGACCCTCTTTCAATAAAATTTCTATTTTACAGTATAGCACACTATTATCGTGTATAATATTTTTTAGAAAAGAGGGATCCCTATGCAAAAATATCGCGCTAAACTACAACGCTATACTGTTATCCTGACTGTCATCACCTTGATCGTTAGCGGGATCTTCATTGTCTGTGCCTTGAATAACGTTTCAAAAATGCTACTATTGACACTATTTTTATTACTATTTTTCGCTTTAAGCTCGTTGATCAGTGTGATCTTCATGCTCTATCTCCCACGTTTAGAAAAACTCTTAGCTAAACGGCGCAAGCAAAAAAAAGCCACTGACAAAAAGTGACCGTAATGCATCTACGCTATATAATCAACAAGCGATCCACCAAAACGCATTTGATGGATCGCTTTTTCTATTCGCCCCGAATCTCTTTAGCGATATTAAAGGCTGACCAAGCTTTCGGCCATCCAACATAAAAGGCTAGGTGGGTAGTGATCTCAGCCATCTCATCTTTGGTGACCCCATGAGCTTTGCCAATGTTCATGTGGGCTCTAACTTGCTCAAAGTTTCCCCCTGAGATCAAAGCTGCTAAAGTGATCACACTACGGTCATGGGCGGATAATTTATCTTCCCGTGAACAAACTTCACCAAACAAAGCATCATCATTCAATTCGTCAAACTTGGGTGCAAAATTTCCCCGGTTATCTCGGCCAGCGGTTGCAAAAAACTATCCTTTCGAAGTAGCTAAATATAACTATTTAACTTTAGAGCGAACTACAAGCTTGGCTCAAAGCGATCCCCGACAGTGCCAATGTTTTGGGGACTAGCAATCTCTTGGGCAATGTTACACCTTTGGCAAGACAAAGTGATGTTTGCCTATTGTGTGTCAAAAGTGCCTTTGAGATGTTTGATACCTCTGAGCTCGTCTTTATCCCCTTCACTCCACTTCGTCACAGTAAACACATCTTGGCGTGGTGTAAAAATACCGAATTATCCCTCGCAGCCCAAGAATTTATCGAATTCGCTAAAAATAATAAGCTTTAATCATCGAGCTGTTTTAATTATTTTTTCATAATCCTCTAAAGCGTGCTATAATCCATATAAGGCGATCTAACCAGCCTACAAAGGAGGAATTTTTATGACTGATCTAGTTGATCTTGACTGGGAAAATTTAGGGTTCGACTATATGGAGCTACCCTATCGTTATCGAGCACATTATAAAGATGGCCAGTGGCACAAAGCTGGCTTGACTGAGGACGCGACGATCGCGATCAATGAAGGCTCACCTGTCTTTCACTATGGCCAAGCTGCATTTGAAGGCCTAAAAGCGTATCGCTGTAAAGACGGTAGTATCAATCTTTTCCGGCCCGATCAAAATGCAGCACGGTTACAACGTAGCTGCCAACGTTTATTAATGCCAGAAGTGCCGACAGAGATGTTCATCGACGCTCTAAAGCAAGTGGTAAAGGCAAATGAAGCCTATGTTCCTCCATACGGTTCAGGTGGTACCCTTTACTTACGGCCAAATATCATCGGGGTCGGACCAAATATCGGCGTCCATCCCGCTTCTGAATACATCTTTACCGTCTTTGCCATGCCCGTTGGTAACTACTTTAAAGGTGGGCTCCAACCAACTAACTTCTTAGCGGCTAACTATGACCGAGCTGCGCATAAAGGTACTGGTCAAAGCAAGGTTGGCGGTAACTATGCGGCTAGTCTTTTACCTGGGGCTGAAGCTAAAAAACAGGGCTTTTCGGACTGTATCTATTTAGATCCACTTGAACATAAGAAGATCGAAGAAGTTGGTTCAGCTAACTTCTTTGGGATCACTAACGACAACAAGTTCGTTACTCCAAAATCCCCTTCGATCTTACCAAGTATCACCAAATATTCCTTGCTCTATCTCGCCAAAGAGCGCTTGGGGATGGAGACTGAAGAAACTGATATTTACTTAGATGATCTTGATCATTTAGTCGAAGCTGGTGCCTGTGGGACTGCTGCTGTGATCTCTCCGATCGGTGGTTTCCAGATCGGGGACAAGTTACACGTCTTTTATTCTGAGACTGAAGTTGGTCCAGTCACCAAGAAACTCTATGATGAATTGACCGGGATCCAATTTGGCGACAAAAAAGCGCCTGAAGGTTGGATCGTTAAAGTTTAAAATATAGTGTAAAAGCGGTCAGTACTGTATAGATAACGAAAAAATCACCATGATGCCAAAAACGCATCGTGGTGATTTTCTTGTTATTTCTTGAGAGCTACTTTCTCGCTATATAGCTTATTTGCGCTTATGTTTGACCACCGTGAAGAAATGCAGTGTGATCGATAAGAGAATAAAAAAGATCACTACAAAAGAGATATAATTATTCCAAAATCCCAGTGTTTGCCCCAATAGATGCAAGACCCCCGTTTGGATCAACATCGTGATAAAAGCCATCGCGGCTACAATGAAAAATAACTCGATATAACGTTTCACAGTCTGATCATCCTTTCGCTGTAAAGTGCCAGCTTTTTGGCCTAAACGTTGTAATTCAACTTGTTTTTTAGCCGGTAAAGACGTGAGAAAATATGTATCAGTTTGAACAGCCTCACCCGCTTTGATCAAGCCAAGGGTCGTCATGACCTTATCCATTGTCCGCAACGCCGCATCGGTTGTCCCGGTGAACATGTTTTCCCAAGTTTTAGCATAGCAATTCGTCAGTAAAACATAGTGTTTATGTTCAAATGGCTCGATCGGGTGCGGATCGCCATTTTTATCAAAACGTAAGGTCACTTGGCGTAAGCAATCCAAAAAGTTTTTCATCACACCCGATAACGCGCCCCAATATGTCGGAGCTGCTAAGACCCAAACATCGGCTTGCTTTAACTTTTCAACGAGCTTATCTAGGTCAGGACTTCCAGGATAGATCGCATGGTCCAATAAAAAGATCTGTTCGACTTCATTTTCGGGTCCGACATTGGCTAAAACTTGATCTAGCATCTGCTTGGTTATTCCATCCCGCTTATAGCAGCCCGCAATTCCAATAATTTTCACATAATGCCCTTCTTTCATCGCATCTTTACTCAATAAGCATCCGTTTACATTATAGCACAGTCTAGTTTCGAGACTATGAGCTGGGCTTAGCGCTAAATTAATTAAAAAATTTATCCATTTTTAAAACCCCGATTATGGTATATTAATATATATATCATTGTAAGGGGTATTTTTATGACTAAAAAGCTATTCGGACTCGTGAGTCTACTCTGTGCGTGCCTATTTTTCTTTAGCTTTAGCACCACAGCTCATGCAGAAAAAACTTATCAGATCGGGACAGATGTTACTTATCCACCATTTGAATTTGCCAATAAAGATAATCAATATATCGGGATCGATATCGATCTGTTAAAAGCGATCGCCAAAGAAGAAAATTTCAAAGTTGAGATCAAGCCCGTTGGTTTTAATGCTGCGGTCCAATCGCTTCAATCGGGCCAATTAGATGGGATCATGGCGGGGATGGCGATGACCGACGAACGCAAAGTAAAATTTGATTTCTCTGATCCATACTACAAAACTGGCTTTGTGATGGCAGTCGCTAAAGACAGTAAGATCACTAAGCTCGAACAGTTGCGTGGTAAACGCGTGGCGATCAAAACCGGTACGGCTGCTGGTGAATATGCCATGTCTTTAAAAGACAAATATGGCTTTACCACTGTTACATTTGACGACTCTGACAATATGTATAACGATGTCGTCAACGGAAACTCGGTCGCATGTTTTGAAGACGTCCCAGTTATGCAATATGCGATCAAAACCGGCACGGCCCTTAAGATCGTGACTAAACCTGCACGTGGTGGTTACTACGGGTTTGCGGTCATGAAAGGTCAAAACCAAGAATTACTCAAAAAATTCAACGCTGGTCTAGCTAAGATCAAGCAAAACGGCGAGTATAAAAAGATCGTGGACCGTTATTTGAGCTCTGAGACCGTTGCTGCACAAAAAGATGCCAAAAAAGATGGCAACAGTGAACGAACATTTTTCGGGTTACTAAAACAAAATCGCCAAGCCTTGTTAAAAGGTCTCGGCGAAACTTTATATTTAACTGTCGTTGGGATCATTTGTGCGACGATCTTCGGGGTGATCATCGGATTGCTCGGGATCTTGCCAAATAAATTTGCGCAAGGCTTCTCTACCACTGTTATCTATATTTTCCGTGGTTTACCACTCCTAGTGCTGGCCTTGTTCATCTATAACGGGCTCCCATCGCTAACTGGGGTCAAGATCCCGGCCTTTGTCGCTGGGGTGATCACCTTGATGTTAAACGAAGGTGCCTACACCGCGGCCTTCGTCAAAGGTGGGATCGAAGCGGTCGATAAGGGTCAAATGGAAGCAGCCCGTTCATTAGGTCTTCCATTTGGTACCGCCATGCGTAAAGTTATCTTGCCACAAGGGCTCAAGATCATGGTGCCATCCTTTGTCAACCAGTTCATCATTACCTTAAAAGATACCTCGATCCTCTCGATCATTGGGATCTTAGAATTGACTCAGACGGGTAAGATCATCATCGCCCGTAACCTTGAAGGCTTCAAGGTTTGGACGATCATCGCTTTGATCTACCTGATCATCATCACACTTTTGACTTGGTTATCAAATTACGTGCAAAAGAAAATGAAATAATTATTGAAAATAGCGCGGACTCCACCATGATAGTGGGGCCCGCGCTATTTCTATAGCACTAAATTTTTAGTCTGTCAGCGTGATCACGTTTTGGAGTGGAACATCAAATTCATCTACTGGCCACTGCGCTGTTGGATAAGCCATTGCTGGCGCCGCCAAAGATACAGTATTTCCTGGGAAATTCTTCAAATAGCGATCATAGTAGCCCCCACCAAACCCTAAACGGATCTTACTGTCCAAAGCATAGGCTATGCCCGGAACGATCAAAAGATCTATGTCAGTTTGAACTTTTTTAGTATCATATTTAGGTTCTAAGACACCAAACTTACTCATTTCAAAATCATTTTCCGTCTCTGCTGGTAAAAATACCATCTGGCGCTTAGGCAGCGTGCGCGGATAAAAAACTTTTTTTCCTTCACGTTTAGCCTGAATGCTTATCACTTCAGTCGGTACTTCGATCTTACCTGCCATCGTCAGCCCGATCGTCTGCGCTTGTTGCCAAATGTCTGTCATAAATAATTTTTCTGCTAACTTACTTCCGGAAGCGTTGGTTTCGAGCGTATTATTGGCTAATTTTTCTAATTGTCGTTTGCGAAATTCTATTTTAGTCTGCATCAGTATCCCCCCTCATCTCAAGCATAAGCTACGCACTACAAAAAAAGCAACCGCCAAGAACTGACGATTGCTTCGTGTGTGTTATTTCATTGTTTAGGAGAAGTTTTAGTCTTTAGCTTCTGTTTCAGGTTCTTCTTTCTTAGCATCGTCTTTACGTTCTGCGATAACTAAGACTCCATCTTTCATATCTGCTTCTAAATGCTTAACATCAATGTTATCCAAGTAGAAGTCAGTTACTTTATCACGAATTTGTTGTTCGATGACACGACGCAATGGACGAGCACCCATAGCTTCATCGTAGCCTTGTTCGATCAAGAATTCCTTAGCTGGTTCAGAAACTTCTAAGTCTAAGCCCTTCTTAGCCAAGTTGTGGTTTACATCAGCTAACATTAAGTCAACGATGTGGTGCAAGTCTTCCTTGGTCAAGTGTGAGAATTCGATGACCGCGTTGAAACGGTTCAAGAATTCAGGTCTGAAGTATGGAGCTAACTTCTTCATGATCTCTTCGTCTTTATCTTTATCGCCTGTCAAAGCTTCGTTACCAAAGCCAGCGTTTGAAGTTGCGATGATCACTGTGTTCTTGAAGTTGACTGTGTTACCTTGACCATCTGTCAAACGACCATCATCAAGCACTTGTAATAACAAGGTGATTACTTGTGGATCAGCCTTTTCGATCTCATCTAACAAGACGATCGAATATGGTTGACGACGAACACGTTCAGTCAAAGTATTGCTGTTGTCATCATAACCAACATAACCGGCTGTTGTCCCGATCAACTTAGAAACAGCTGTCCGATCTGAGTATTCAGACATATCTAAGCGGATGATCGCATCTTTGTTACCAAACATGTCATAAGCTAATTGTTTAGCTAATTCAGTCTTACCAACACCTGTAGGCCCAACGAATAAGAAGGAACCAATTGGACGGTTGCCATCATCAAAGCCAGCACGGTTACGACGGATAGCGCGCGAAACAGCTTCGACCGCTTCGTCTTGACCGATAACTTTGCCCTTCAAACGGCTTTCGATATTGCGTAAGCGTTCGATGTCGCTTGCACCCATCTTAGATACAGGAATACCTGTCAAACGTTCTACGGATTGAGCTACATCGTCAACGGTTGCTGTAACTTTTTGTGCTTCTGAATTGCTGTTTAATTTTGCTTCTAATTCATCGATCTTAGCTTTAACATTCAAAGCTTCTTCGTAATCTTCTTTATCAGCAGCAGCTTGTTGTTCATCTTTAGCTTTCTTGATCTCAGCTTCGATCTGCTTAGCATCTGTAACTGTGTGTTGTGATGCTAAGTGAGCGGCCGTCATATCTACTAAGTCGATCGCCTTATCAGGTAATGTCCGTTGTGGGATATATTGTACTGATAAGTCAACGGCTGCCTTCAAAACATCGTCTGGTAAGACAACATTGTGGTGGTCTTCGTAAAGTTTACGGATACCTTCCAAGATCTTGAAGGTGTCTTCTGGTGTAGGTTCGTTAACGACAACTTCATTGAAACGCCGTGCTAAAGCAGCATTCTTCAAAATAGTGTTACGATATTCGTCTTGTGTCGTTGCACCGATAACTGAAATTTCACCACGCGACAATGCAGGTTTCAAAATATCAGCTAAACCTTTCGAGCCACTGTCACCACCGGTCGAACCAGCACCTAAAATTTGATGGATCTCATCAAAGAACAAGATGATGTTGCCAGCTTCTTTGACTTCGTTGACCAAGTTTTGGATGTTTTCTTCAAAGCTACCACGATATTGTGTCCCAGCTTCAAGTGAAGAGATATCAATACTTACGATCTCTTTATTCTTGATCGCAGCTGGTACATCGCCGTTCACGATGGCTTGGGCTAAGCCTTCAACAACAGCTGTCTTACCAACACCAGCATCCCCAACTAAAACAGGGTTGTTCTTTGTCCGACGAGCCAAGATCTCAGCTGCTTCTTGGATCTCTTTCTTACGTCCGATAACTGGATCTAACTTACCTTCACGTGCATCTTGGGTCAAATTGCGACCAAGCTTTTGCAAAACACTACCTTCTTGTTGGCCAGCTTGTTGTTGCATTGCAGCTTGTTGAGCTTGAGCAGCAGCTTGTTGTTGTGCTTGATTTGGCAAGCGACCTGTTTGACGATATTGTCTGAATTCTTCAGGTGTAACTTCATGACCATTTATCATGTAACGACTGCTTTCTGAGCTTAAGCCGTTGTTGCCCCATAATTGATTAAAAATGTCGTCCATGTCTCCAAATGGATCTGTATATCTAGCCATAAATAATCCCTCGCTTTTTTACTTAAATAATTTTCTAAATTTATAACGCTTGTAATATACAACTTATAATTTTACATTGCAAACAAAAACACTCGCCTGCAGAAAAAAGCCCAAGTGACCAACCGGAGCTTTTTAGATCATAAATCGTAATACTACATTACTTCCAATTCATATAGTTTTCTTCGAGCTCTTGCAAAACTTGCCACATCGTTGCATGTTGTGCCCTAGCTAAGGCATCAAGATCACGCAAATTCAAGGAAGTTGCCCGAGTTTGTTGCTTGTTGAACGATTTATGAAGGGTCGTATAACCATAACCCGACCTCTTGGATACCTCATAAATGGTCAATTCCTTTTCACGTAGGTAACCTTTGATGTCGATCTCCATTGGTTCTCACCTCCACAAAAATAATTATACCACATTTGTGATACTTCACAAGTGTAAAATACCACAAATGTGAAATATTTTTTTAAACTTTATTTTTTAAGTAATAAGCTAAAAAATAACCCCTACACGTAGTAGGAGTTAGCAAAATTTATTTAAATCACAGGGCGTGGGCAGAATTTTGGCATCAATTCGTCAAAATCATATTCTTCCAACGCTTCCAAACCTTCTTTTGTAACATCAAAATATGCGGTCAAGCCTTGGGCGATCATCAAGTTGACTTCTTTTTCAGGATCAAATTGCACAACGATCACTGGCGTCTTGGTGGCATAAGCATAACCGATCTCAAAGGCTGTTCCTGAGTCTGGTTCGTTTTCTTTGGTCTCTTCTAATTTGTAGTCCACGATCGCTACGACTACATCGCTAGCATCGATTTGGTTAGTATCAAGGCCAAAAGTAGCTTTTTGCCACTCAAAGCTTCCAAATTCAGCTGCTTTATATTCATGTTCATGGGGAATAAAAATATTTTGAGCATCGATCGTTTTATTATTGCTCAATGCTTCTTTGACTTTAGCGATCCGTTCTTTTTGGGCTGGACTAAAAAATGGTGATGCAAGATATACAGATTTCATTTTGTGGCCTCCTAAAGTAAGTATATTTTCAGTATACGTGACCAAAATCAGTAAAAGCAAGTTATTACTGTTAAAACGATACGCGTCTCCATTCCTACAACATGTTGTGGTTAATTTTAAAAAAACACAAGATAAGCTTTATTTTTGATCGATTTCCGAGTATGATTGTAGAGGTACTTAAATAATTTAACACTAACCAGACATTATTAGGAAAGGATGCTTCAATCATTTTGATCACACTATCAGGAATCATCGGCTCTGGGAAGTCGAGTTTAACCGAAATTTTGGCGCAAGAATTAGGCACCAAAGCATATTATGAACCGGTCAAAGACAATCCCGTCTTACCTATCTTCTACAAAGGTAACGAGATCGCCGCTAAAAAGCGCGCTGCGGGCGATAAAGATGCCACTAACCCGTATGCCTACCTCTTACAAACATTCTTCTTAAACCGCCGTTTTGCGATGATCAAGGCTGCTATGCAAGAAGACAACAATATCTTGGACCGCTCGATCTACGAAGATGAGATCTTCATGAAGATGAACACCGAAATGGGCAACGCAACCGAAGTCGAATACGATATCTACAAGAGCTTACTTTCAAACATGATGGAAGAACTTCCATTTGCTTCCCATAAGAAGTCACCCGATTTGATGATCACGATCAAAGTGTCCTATGATACGATGTTAAAACGGATCGAAAAACGCGGCCGTGATTACGAATTAGTCGAACGTGATCCTTCCTTAGTCGAATACTACCAACGTCTTTTACGTCATTACGCTGTTTGGATGGAAGAATACGATTCTTCGCCCCTTTTGATCATCGATGGCGACAAATACGATTTTGTTGGCAGTGTGGCTGATCGGATCGCCGTCTTAGAACAAGTTGAAGAAAAGCTTTACGAACTAAACAAGATCAGTAAAGAACAACTTGATGAACTAAAGAAACAACATCTTGAATTATTAAATGAAGTTGGGTAATAATAGAGCTGAGAGCACTTTCTTAGCTCTATTTTTTTATGGAAAAAGGTTTTGTTATATGGAAAAAACTGAACGTAAAGATCTCAGAAAAACACTTTGGGTCGGTCTTACCTGCCTAATAGCATTTAACATTGCTATTTTAGAAGCGCTTGTCATCTTAAATCCAGAAAATCCCGATGAAACTGGCATCCCGTACTTTTTTGCCGTTGCTGCTGAATTGTTCATTATTTTTGCCGCTACAAATAAAAGGACCCAACGCCACCTGTTTGATGTTTATCGCAAACCAACTGCGCAAGAATTTTTTCAATGGGTCTGCTTTTTAGGGCTGACACAGATCATTTTCAGCTACAACAGTGCCTTGATCGAGATGCTCTTAAACTTCTTTCATCTGAGTGCTCAAAGCCAAGAAGAAAGTGCCACTGGAGCTACTGAAATGCTCTCGATGTTTATCTATGGGTCATTTCTAGCCCCGTTTGGAGAAGAGATCTTATTTCGTGGTTTTCTCCTGCAAAACTTCAAACGCTATGGCACCCGTTTTGCAATTATTTTTTCAGCCTTTTTATTTGGCATCTACCATGGCAATATCGTCCAGACACCTTTCGCCTTCATTTTAGGCATCCTTTTAGGGTATGTCGCTGTTGTATACGGTTTGAAATATGCGATCTACGTCCACATCTTCAATAATATGATCTTAGCTGACGTGATGGACCGCTTTTTGGGACTTTTCCCGGAAAATATAGCTACAGTCATAAACATCATCATTATGGGCGGACTGGCGCTATTAGGGCTCTATTACCTCTGGCGTAAGTTTAAAATGCGCCAACACAAACTACTCGCCCCAGTCGATCTCACCGTCATAAAAGCCGCTATTTTCAACTTACCCTTCTGCCTTTTGCTCGCTATCTGTCTGTGGGAAATGATCAGTGGATTGACCCCACTCAAGTAAGGGATATCGCTTGCAGATTTTTAAGCCAAGGGAGTATCATTAAATAAAGAGATAAAGGTAAGGTGATGCATGATGGCACTTAATTATAAGCGTGTATTAGTAGCGATCGATGGTTCTAAGGGTTCTGATATAGCGTTAGAAACTGCGATCGATGTAACTAAAAGAAATGAGGCTCATTTAGATATTTTACGTGTCTTGGATCTCAATTCACTCGAATACGGTGGCGCCGGGATCGCTTTAGATGGGGAACAGATATATCGGATCGAACAAGAAAACGAAGCATATTTGCTCAAATTACGTGAAGAACTCATTGAAAAGCATGGTTTTAAGACCGATCAGATCAATGTCCACATTCGTTTTGGTAATCCCAAGATCGTGATCACCGAAGATTTCCAACCCGAATACAACATTGACATGATCATCGTTGGTTCGACCGGTAAGAGTTTCTTACACCGCATCGTAACTGGTTCTGTTGCTTCGCATGTGACTCGAACAGCTAAATGTGATGTGTTAGTGGCTCGCTCCACTGAGGAAAATTTGAAATAATGATCTAAGGCCTTGAAACGACTCAAGGTCTTATTTTTTGCACACAAAAGAGGCAGGCATATTTCAATTACTTGAAATAGCCTGCCTCTTTTAGGCTGAGTAAGTCTCAGCTAACGGATCAACGCTTATTCTTCTTCACGTTTCTTCTTGCTCTTCAAAGCACCTAAACCTGCAAGTCCTGCCAAGCCAGCTAAAGCTGCTCCAAGGGCTTTAGCCTTTTGATCGTCTGAATCACCCGTTTGTGGTAACTCAGTCTTAGCTGCACTTGGTGGTGTTTGCTTGTTAGTTGTTGAGGTCGTAGCTGGTGCCTCCGGTTTTTGACTTGGAGTACCTGGCGTTTGTCCACCAGCAGTTGCTTTGGCTTTGACAGTGATCGTTGTTTCAACGATGTCAACAGAGCCATCTGGATACGTTACTTTGACTAACGCTTTGAACGTACCAACTTTAGAAGTATCTGGCGTTTCGACCCATTCGACTTTAGTACCAGCTGGGAGATCGCCTAAGTTTGCGATCGCATCTTTAGCATCTGGCACTTGCCCTTGAACGACCTCGATCTGTTTAGTGATTGGTTCGTTCTTATCGGCATCAGTCTTGTTATCTGTGACCGTGATCTTCACTGTGATCTCATCAGTTGAGCCATCTGGGTAGGTCACGATGATCGTACCTTCCTTATCACCTGGTGTCGTTGTATCAACTGGGGTCTTCCATTCGAATTTTGTACCTGGTGGAAGTTCTGGCACATTACCGATACCATCTTCGGCTGCTGGAGTGCCTCCTACTGGTGTTGTGATATCTTTACCAGTTGGTTCGTACTTGTCCGCATCCGTTGGATTTTCTGTTACTGTGACTTTCACGGTCACTTCTTCACTAGAACCATCTGGATACGTTACTACGATCGTGCCTTCCTTATCGCCCGGCGTTGTTGTATCGACTGGGGTCTTCCATTCAAACTTCGTGCCTGGTGGAAGTTCTGGTACATTACCGATACCATCTTCGGCTGCTGGAGTGCCTCCTACTAGTGTTGTGATATCTTTACCAGTTGGTTCGTACTTGTCCGCATCTGTTGGGTTTTCTGTTACTGTGACTTTCACGGTCACTTCTTCACTAGAACCATCTGGATACGTTACTACGATCGTGCCTTCCTT
>NZ_JBCOAR010000016.1:994-14817 GCF_040226755.1 Ligilactobacillus sp. RTP31139st1_D10_RTP31139_211217 | reverse complement strand
ATCACCTGGTGTCGTTGTATCGACTGGAGTCTTCCATTCGAATTTTGTACCTGGTGGAAGTTCTGGTACATTACCGATACCGTCTTCGGCTGCTGGGGTACTACCTACTGGCGTTGTGATGTCTTTACCAGTTAGGTCATACTTATCAGCATCCGTTGCTGCAACTTTGTATTGAGCTACGAAAGTTCCACCTGTAGTAAAGGTATCTGGCAAGACTGGATCCCAACCATCTTGAACGTAACCTTCTGCTGGTTCGATCGTTGGAACGGTGACTTCACTTGCTGGCGTGCCTTCACGAACATCAAAGATGTAGCTTGCACCATCAGCAAATTTACCGTTTGCACCAGCATCAAAGGTCACTCTGACATAATCCGCTGGCGTTGGAGCATCCGGATCATTTGTCCGATCGATGATCTTGTCTAGCACAGTTACCTTAACTGTACCGTTATCGGTCGAACCATCTGGATAGGTCACTGTCACAGGGATATCAAAGACACCTGGCGTATTGCCATCTGGTAGCTTGCTTGGATCATCTACCGTTACTTTTGGTTGTTCGCCATCCGTTGGGAAATCAGGAACGATAACCGCCCCGATCACATCAGCTTCAGTCGTTGCTTCACCCGCTGGTTTTTCGATCGAATTGTAGATTGGGTCATACTTGTCAGCATCACTTGCTGCCGTCCGGTATTGAGCCACAAAAGTCCCACCTGTGGTAAAGGTTTTTGGTAAGACTGGACTCCAAGCCTCAGCACCGTCTTTTTGAACGAACCCTTCGTTAGCAATGACTGTTGGGATCTGAACTTCACCGATGCTTGTGCCTTCTTTGACATCAAAGATGTAGCTTACGCCGTCAGCAAATTTACCATCAGTGCCTGCATCAAAGGTTACTCTGACATAACCTTCTGGGGTCGGCGCATTTGGATCATTTGTCCGATCGATGACCTTATCCATTACGATAACTTTGACCGTTGTGGTTGAGGTCGTGCCATCTGGGAAGGTCACCGTTACAGGGATATCAAATTCACCAGCTTCGGTACCATTTGGCAATTTAGATGGATCGTCCACGGTGATCGTTGGCTGTGGCGTTTGATCTGCTGGGTAACCTGTGATCACGGCACCGATCACTTCATCAGCTGTCGTTGGATCACCAAAGGCCTTGTTGATGGTACCACCTTCAACAACATATTGAACATTGTCTTTGATCTTGTATTGGGCCACATAATTAGCTGCATCTGTAACAGTCTCGGCTAATTCTGGACTCCAGCCAGTATGCAAGTGATCAGCTTCTGGCGTTACAGTCGGCACTGGCACTTCTGTCATTGCCGTTCCAACTTTAACATCAAACATCGTCTTAGCATCAGCGACAAAAGTCCCGTTTGCACCTTGATCAAAGGTCACACGAACATAGCCTTCTGGGGTCGGTTGGGTCGGATCAGTGATCGGGATCACGTTACCTACTACGACTTTGACGCTTGTCTTGTTGGTTGTGCCATCTGGATACGTTACCGTTACTGGAACATCATAGACACCAGCTGTATTGCCATCTGGGAGGCTAGCCAGATCGTCTACTGTGATCGTTGCTCCGGCTGGAGTTGCGATCGGCTCAGTCTTACCGGCTTCAGTGAAGGTCACTTTACCGATCACTTCATCAGCCGTGGTTGGACTGCCAAGTTCCTTATCCAATTGTCCACCAGTTGCATCATAATCATCAGCGATCGGCGCCTTGATCGTTACTTTAACAGTCACTTCATCAGTTGAACCATCCGGATAGGTCACAACTACCGGGATATCAAAGTCACCAGGAGTTTGTCCATCTGGCAAGATCGTACCTTCTTTGATCGCCATTGTTGGTTGTTCATTTAGCGTATCTGGATAGTTGGTCGTTACCTTGCCCAAGATCTCTTCTGGTGTTGGCGTTTGGCCAAAGTCTTTGGTCAATTCGCCACCAGTTGCTTCAAAGGTCGTAGCTGCATCATTTGCTACATTAACAGTGACATAAACAAAGTCCTTAGAACCATCTGGATAGGTCACTTGAACTGGTGTGACATAGGTACCTTTACCTGTCAAAGCAGTACCTTTAACCGTAACTGCACCGGTAGCTTCATCGATCGTAACATCTGCCGGATCGAGCACCTTGGCATTGGCTGGCACAGTAGCTTTAATGTCATCTGGGATATCCGCATCAGCTGCTGGTGTAAATTTCGTACCCGTTGGCGCTGTTGTAGCTTGACCTGTCGCATCAGTAAACGTTGGTGTCACTGGTGCCGTATCTTGACCGATCGTACCAGCTACTTCTTTATATACTGGAACATAAGAATCGGCCACAGGTACGCTTGCGATAAAGGAATCTAAGGCTAAAGCATTGTCTAAGCTCTTAGTATTTTCACCTTGTTCAAAGATCGCGACCGTAAAGTTGGTATCACCTTTGATATCATCAGGTACCGTAAAGATATCTGGCTTGTAGGTCCCATCTGTACTAGAAGTGATCGTTTGAGCTGAACCATAAACAACACCATCTTTGAACCATTGGACTTGATATTCACGAGATGGGAATAAACCACCTACGACTGACTCAACTTTGTCACCTGCAAATCCATGATCATCTCCGGTATTATAATCTAAAATGTCGATCATTGGTTGTGGAGTCAATAAAGCAAAGTTGACCGAACCGTAGTTTTGCGTCGTCCCCACTGAGGTCAAGTAACTACTTGCATCTTGGAACATGTTATTCGTAAAGGCATCATTCCAAATGTTGTAGTTATCGATCAATGGCATAACATATATATACTTCGCATTGATGTGACGCAATGGCCCGAGAGAAGTTCCGTTCCACAACGTAATATTGCTATTATTGACATCGGCATCAGAAACCAAGGTATGCCACTTATCTTCACCAACTGCAAGACCTTTTGTCGTTGCACTAGCACCATACAGACCTCTAAATGGAATATAGTATCTACCATTAGCGTCAGCAGTTCCGACAACAGATTCGGCAATATGCGAACCTACCCCATGTTCTTCTTGGTATTTGGCAATGATCTCAGCTTGCGCAGCTTTCATATCATCAAGTGAGTAGCCTTTGTAGGAAGTAGCCCAGTTATCGATCAAAATGGTCACTTCATCATTCAAGTATGAGGCAACAACTTTAGTCCCAGTTGCTTTGACGTCATTACTGTCATTGATCCATTGGTTAGCTAAAGTACCAGCTGCATCACCATTTTCATACCAGACCCAACCGGTAACTGCCCCAGATAAACCACGATCTGGCCAACTACCATCAGCATTTGGTGGAGTTTCCCACTGATCTTCTGGTTTAACGAGCCAATCTTCTAAGCCCATCTTTTCTTGGAAGATGACCATTGAGTTAACGATCCGGTTGATCCCAGCGGTGAAGTCCCAGGATTCATTCTTACGGTTAGTCCGGGTATGGAACCCATAGATCTTATCTCCAGCTTGGATGATACTGTATTTTTTAGGATCTGGATTTTGGACCCATGTTCTGATCGAAAATTTTGCATCACCTGCAAGTACGAACTTAGCTTTTTCTAGCCCATTTGGATCAGAAAGATCGATCGCAAAGGTCCCATCAGCATTAGTCGTGGTGTAATAGATCTTAGATACATAACCATTACCATTTACCCACTGCAAATAAACCTTAACGCCCGCCATTGGGGTCGAATCTTTCCCCATACCATCCAAACCATCACGGCTCGTATCCAGCCAAGCTTTACCAGAATAGGTTTGTTTAGCAGTTGGGTCACCAGGGCTATAGATCGCATTTTTTTCTAACTCTTCTTGCAGTGTATCAGAAACACTTGGACCATCAGCTTGTGCGCTTGGTTGTGCCTCTTCACCAGTCGTGGTTGCTGCACGGAATATTGGTGCTTCCTCAGCTGCTGGTTGTGCCTCAGTTTCTGGTTGCACTTCAGGTTGTGGCGTCTCAGCTGTGGTCGTTTCACTTGGTTGTGTTTCTGTTTCAGCCGGCGCTTCTGTTGTTTGGGTCGTATCGGTCACTTCTGGTGTTGTTTCAGGAGTATCCGCTACTTCTGGTGTTTCAGGTACAATTGTGCTATCATTAGTCATAGTAGTGTCTTCTGAAGTTGGCGCTTCAGTCGTCTCATTACTATCTGTCATTGGAGTTTCAGCTTGAGATGTTTCATTGGTAGTGGCATCCTCAACTGGAGCTCCATTTTCATTATTTGCCTCTCCGGTAGCTGCTAAGGTATCACCTGGATCTTCGGCCGCTGTTTCGACCATTTCAGTTCCAGGCTCAGTGTTTGTCTGATCGGCCAAAACGCTATTAGTTCGATGAACTGCAAATGTCGTCCCGATCAAAACAGAAGCTACCCCAACACTAAACTTTTTGATCGTAAATCGTTGATGTTTTGGTTCCATCTTTTGAGATTGTTGCTTCTTAATTGTTTTTTGAGAGCATATCAAAACCTCCATCTCTATTTGACCATTTACAAGAATATTAAATCCTTGCAAACATTTACATTCCGTAACACAATATTAACTTTTTATATAAAAAACTCAAATTATATTACTCGTATATTTAAAATCTTAAACTTTAAAACTCTTTAAAATCAAGGTTTTATCATAGAAGCCAAATAATAACATTACGTTTTTTATAATTTTAAAATTAGATAACAATAAAAAAATATTGAATAATAAGTTCTTTCACACTTTAAAAAGTTAAATTTACTAATATTAACAATAAATAAAGTAATTTGCCCCTAATAAAACAATATGTTATAATCTCGTCGTTAGTGTTATTTACAGTAGCTGCTTTAGCTACGTCTTCGATTGGTTGTGCTTGGGTTTGCGCATTTTCCACAGAAGTTCTTGAACACTATCCTCTACGGTAGTCAGATCGACGAGTATTTGCGGTACTCAGTCTATTCTTGACTGCTTTTTTTGTACACAAAAAGGCCTCCACCCAATTTTGATTTGGGTGGAGGCCTCAAACTATTCATTTAGATAAATAATTACCTAATTAGTTTTTGCGTTTCTTCTTGTCAGCTACGGCACCTAGACCAAAGAGTCCGGCTAAAGCTGTCATGAGTACACCGGCAACTGAAGCAGCTTGGGTATCTGCATCACCTGTTTGTGGTAACTCTTGTTGTTGCTTGTTTTTAGCTGGTTTAGAAACATTCGTTGGTTTTGGTTGAGCTACGGTTTCTTCCTTAGCTCCGGCAACATCTTGTTTATCGCCGTTTGAAGCCTTAGCTTTAACTACAACTTCAACTTCAACGATATCAAATGATCCGTCTGGGTAAGTTACCTTGACTAAACCATTGACTGTCCCTGGGTTCGCAGTATTTGGTGCTACGATCCATTCGACCGTTGTGCCTTCTGGAAGTTCATCTAAGTTAGTGATCGTATCTTTAGCATCTGGCACTTGACCTTCAACGACCTCAATTGGTTTAGTTGTTGGTTCGTACTTGTCTGCATCTTTGCGATCATCAACTACATTGACAACGACCTTGATCTCTTCACGTGAGCCATCTGGGTAGATCACTACGATCGTACCTTCTTTTTCACCTGGTGTTGTTGTATCGATCGGTTCTTTCCATGTAAAGTCTGTGCCTTTTGGTAGATCATCTACATTTGCGATACCGTCCTTAGCTTCTGGCGTCTTGCCCAACTCTACATCGACTGGCTTGCCTTGTGGTTCATTCTTTTCTGCGTCTGCGCGACCATCTGTTACCACGATCTTAACTGGTACTTCATCCTTAGATCCATCTGGGTAGGTCACTACTACCGTCGCATCTTTTGTACCTTCTGTCGTTGTATCGACTGGATTTTTGAATGCCGTTGTTGTCCCTGCTGGTAGATCACCCAAATTGCCGATCGAATCATTTGGATTTGGTGTTTCGTTTAATTCAACCTTTTGTTCTTTAGCTTCTGGGGTGTACTTATCAGCATCAGTTGGATTTTCCGTTACAGCAACTTTAACTGTCACTTCTTCACTTGAACCATCTGGATATGTTACTACGACTGTACCTTCTTTTTCGCCAACTGTTGTTGTATCCACTGGGGTCTTCCATTCGTACTTCGTACCTTCTGGCAATTTATCCACATTAGCGATACCAGACTTAGCTTCTGGCTTGCCGCCTACTGGTGTTGTGATGTCTTGACCTTCTAGTGTGTTCTTATCTGCGTCAGATTCTTTTACGGTTACTTTCACTGTAACTTCATCTGTTGATCCATCTGGATATGTTACCGTTACTGGTACATCATATTCACCTGGTGTCTTACCATCTGGCAACTTGCTTGGATCAGCTACCGTTACTTTTGGTTGTTCCCCCTCTGTTGGGTAGTCTGGCACTGTTACCTTAGAAGTTACATCGTCTGCTGTTGTTGGTTCACCATATGGTTTTTCAACTGGTTCTACTTGTGGTTCGTACTTATCCGCGTCAGTAGCAGCTTTTTCGTATTGTGCTACATATGTGCCAGCTGCTGTGAATGTATCTGTTGGCAAGGCTGGGCTCCAGGCATCTGCACCTGATTTTTGTACGAAACCTTCATTTGCTGTAACTGCTGGTACTGTTACTTCACTTACTAGTGTGCCTTCACGTACATCAAAGACGGTCTTAGCACCTTCTCCAAACTTACCATTTTCACCTGCTTCAAAGGTTACACGCACATAACCTTCTGGCGTTGGTTGGCTTGGGTCATCTGTACGATCGATAACTTTACCTAAAACTGTTACCTTAACTACACCTTCATCTGTAGTTCCGTTTGGATATGTTACCGTCGCTGGTACTTCATAATCACCTGGTTCATCGCCATTTGGTAATGTTGTTCCTTCTTTTGGTTTGATCGTTGTTCCTTCTGGAGCTTTTGTATCATTACCATCTTTATCCTTGAAGGTAACTGCGCCTGCAATGTCATCTTCTGTTGTTGCTTCACCAGCTGGTTTGGTGATCGTACCAAATTCTGCTGTATAAGCTACAGTATCTTTTTCTTTGTATTGAGCGGTAAATGTTCCAGCAGCTGTGATCGTTTCTGGAACTTCTGGGCTCCATGCTGTAAAGATATAGTCTTCTGCTGGAGTCACTTCTGGAGCAACTTTTGCTAATTCTGAGCCAGCCGTGCCTTCCTTAACGTCAAAGACTGTCTTGGCATCGGCAGCAAATTCACCGTGATCGCCCTTTTCAAAGGTTACGCGTACATAACCTGCTGGTGTTGGCTTGCTTGGATCATCAACTGGGATCACATTACCAACAACAACTGTTACAGTCGTTTCATCTGTTGTGCCATCTGGATATGTTACCGTTACTGGCACTTCGTAAACGCCTGGTGTATTACCATTTGGCAGAGTTGTACCTTCTGGCGCTGTTGCATCGTTACCTTCACTGTCTTTGAAAGTTACCGCATTCTTGATGTCATCTTCTGTTGTAGGTTGACCAAGTTCTTTATCGATCTGACTACCATTTGCCTCAAAGAGTTCAGTTGCTGATTTAGCTACATTGACCGTTACATAAGTGTAGTCTTTTAAGCCATCTGGGTAAGTCACTTGAACTGGTGTGACATATGTGCCTTTACCTGTCAAAGCAGAACCCTTAACTGTAACTACACCTGTCTTTTCATCAACTGTTACATCAGCTGGATCGAGCACTTTAGCATCGGCTGGTACAGTAGCTTTGATATCAGCTGGAATATCAGCATCCTTAGCTGTTGCAAAAGTTGTGCCTTCTGGCGCCGTTGTATCTTTACCTGCTGCATCAGTAAATGTTGGTGTTACAGGTTCAGTGTCTTTACCGATCGTACCTTCAACTTCTTTGTAAGCTGGTTCATATGAGTCAGCTACTGGCACGTTAGCGATAAAGGAATCTAAAGCTTGTGCATTATCTAAACTCTTGGTATTTTCACCTTGCTCAAAAATCGCAACAGTAAAGTTTGTTTGACCTGTGATATCATCTGGTACATTAAAGTCAGCCACTGTAGCTTCACCATTTACGGTTGATGTGATCGTTGTAGGATCGCCAATAGCCTTACCATCACGGAACCATTGGATCTGATATTCACGATTAGGCAGTAACCCACCAACTACTGTCGTTGCTACATCACCCTTGAATGCGATCTTATCTGTTGTATCGTAGTTAGTTACATCGATCATTGGTTGTGGTGCCAACAAAGCAAAGTTGACCGAATTAATGTTGTAAGAAGACGTAACATTTGTTAAGAAATTAGCTGGATCTTGGAACATATTTGTTGCAAAGGCATTCGTCCAAACGTTGTAATTATCGATCAATGGTGCAATATACATATAATCCTGATTGATATGACGTACGATTTGGCCTGCAGTACCGTTCCATTGCATCAAATTATTGTTCCGAACATCTTCATCACTAACTAAAGTATGCCATTGATCTTCTGAGATTTTACCCCCCTTGTCTGTTGCAGTCTTACCGTACAATCCTCTAAATGGCATGTAGTAGTAACCATTAGAATCCACAGTCGCAACTACTGTTTCAGAAATATGTGAACCTTTACCGTGTTCTGCTTCATAAGCAGTAATGATTTCAGCTTGGGCAGCCTTCATATCTTCAACTGAATAACCCTTATGTTCCTTTTTCCAGTTATCCAACAAGATCGTTACATCACCATTCAAATAGGATCCAACTACTCTAGTCCCCGTAGCTTTGACATCATTACTGTCATTGATCCATTGGTTAGCCAATGTTCCAGCCGCATCACCGTTATCGAACCACACATAACCACTAGCTTTACCAAAAGCACCACGATCTAGCCAGATACCATCTACATTAGGCGATTTTTCCCATTCAGCTTCTGGTTTGACCAACCAATCTTCTAATAACATCTTTTCTTGTAAGATAACTTGCGAGTTAACGATCTTATTAACACCCGCTGTAAAGTCCCAAGATTCGTTCTTACGGTTCAAGCGTGTATGGAACCCATAGACTTGATTGCCTTGTTTAATGACACTATATTTATCTGGGTCTGGATTCTTGATCCATGTTCTGACCGCAAAACCTCCATCACTGGCAATCACAAATTTGTGCTCAGTACCATCACTGCTCACTTCTGGTTTAGATAGATCAATTGCAAAAGTCCCATCATCATTAGTCGTCGTATAGTAAACTTTAGATACGTATCCCTTACCGTTTACCCATTGCAAATAAACATTTACTCCAGCGATCGGTTTGTCATTGTTTGCGTTAAAGCCATCAATAACTGAACCTTTTTCCTTGACCCATGCCTTACCAGAATAAGTTTGTTTAGCGGTTGGATCCCCAGGACTATAGATCGCATTTTTTTCCAACTCATTTTGGAGTTGATCTGATACATCTTGATCAGCTGGATTCGTAGCTGTCTCATCAGCAGCCGGTGTTGCATCAGCTGTTGTTGTAGCTACACGTCTGAAGCCAGAAGTTACGGGAGCTTCTTCTGTAGCTGTGTTAGTCTCATTTACAGGAGTTGCTTCTTCCTTGGCTACTTCTTCTGCTTGTGTGTTTTGATCATTTGTTGCTTGTACTTGGGGTTTGCGCACTTTGATCAGTTGCTTCTTCTACGGTAGGAGTTGCTTCTGAAACATCAGTATTTGCGGTACCTGCTTCAGTATCTGCTGTACCAGTTGCAGTTAAAGCTACCTCTTTGTCATCAGTTTGGTCAGCAGCTTTGTCTTCCACCACTTCAGCTGTTGCTTCTTGAGTAGCTGTTTCATCAGCTGAAACACTACCTGCGCCTGAATAAAGCGCAAATGTCGTCCCAACTAAGACTGAAGCCACACCAACTGTGAATTTTTTGATCGCAAAGCGTTGTTGCTTTGGCTCCATCTTTTGGGCTTGTAATTTTTTATTGTTTTTTGAAAGCATTCCACCAAAACCTCCATTTTGTTTGAACTTTCCTTAAATAAACAAGATAAATTAATTATCTTATCACTATAATATTAATTTTTACTTAATAATAAAACAACTATTAATTTTTGTTTAAGTCTCGCTTTATACCAATTTTGAGCTTTTATACAGTAAGTTTTCGCAACATAAATTTATTTAAATTTAATAAAATTAAATAACAAAAAACTACACGTAATTTATATATAATATAATTTTGTAACTTTTCAGTTTAAGCACTATATGTAATAGGTGTATACTTCTATATAATATAATTCAACCAGCTAAACGAAGGGGGCTAGATCATGTTCAAATTTTTTTCATTTTTCAGTCAAAAACAGCAGATCCGAAATAGTTTTTTCGCACTTCTTTATGGATTTCTTTCGGCGATCGCAATCAATCTGTTTCTCAATAACGCTCAATCCTATTCCGTCGGAGTGACCGGGATCGCGCAGTTACTCCAAGCTGTTCTGGCAACGTTTGGGATCGACCTTTCAATGAGTATCTTGCTGATCTTCTTTAATGTGCCCCTCCTTCTCTTTGCTTGGCGTGCATTTGGGATCAAATATATCGTGTACTCACTACTGGCTGTGGGGTCAAATATCGTCTTTTTACGTCTCATCCCGGAAGCCGTGATCGTTAAGGACCAATTGACTAATACTTTGGTTGGCTCAGCGTTGGTCGGTTTGGGGATCGGACTTTGCTTTAATAGCGGCTTTTCGACTGGTGGAACGGATATTATCGTCAATTACATCCAACTGCACTACCATAAGAAAGTCGGTTCCCTAAACAATCTCTTAAATAGTGGAACATTGATCATTACCGCTCTCTTCTTTGACTTAGGGCGAACTGTTTACAGCCTCTTAGGTATGTTGATCACCAGCTATTTGATGGATTCCGTTTTCGTCTTGCAAAAAGATGTCAACATTTTGGTCTTCACCAAAAATTCCGCCCCGATCGCAGATGCACTAAAGAAATTCGTTCACGGTGCAACTTTAGTTAAGGGAACTGGGATCTACACGGGCGAAAATACTGACATCATCATCATTGTTGCCCAAAAAGGCCAGCTCAACTATTTAAAACAGCTCGTTCAAGCGATCGATCCTAACGCATTTCTCAGCACACAAGCAACCGATGCTGAACTGGGAAATTATCGGCGTGTTTTTGAAAACTGAAAACATAAAAAAAGTAGTATGGCACTTTTATCCATACTACTTTTTGTTAGTTTAATTTTTTCGTTTTTTAGCTGTTGCCGACATGAACAATGATGCACATGCCATTGCCGCTAGTAAAGCACCTAAACCCTTGAGCCTTACAGTTTCATCACCTAAGTTCGGTAATTCAGTGCCTGCAGCTGCATTGCTTTTTGTTGCTTTATCTGCTGAGCTATTTGCCATATTAGGCACCTTAGCACCTGAGCCGTTATTCTTCATCTTAGATGGAGAATTTTGACCTGGCCCAATCTCTGGCTTCATCCCCAGATCACTCTGATCCGTATCATCAGAATCTGAGTCAGCGCCTGCTTCAGGAGTACCTGATGGCGTTTCATCATTCTCTGGTGTGTCCGGTGTTGTTTCACCTGCATCTGGAGTATCTGGGGTTACTTCACCATCCCCCGGTGTGTCTGGCATTGTTTCGCCTGCATCTAGAGTATCCAGGATTGCTTCACCATTCCCCGGTACGTCCGGCGTTGTCTCTCCTGCATCTGGGATATCTGGTGTTGCTTCACCATTGCCTGGCACATCCGGTGTTGTTTCACCCGCATCTGGGGCGTCTGGTGTTGTTTCGCCGTTACCTGGTACATCTGGGGTTACTTCGCCATTGCCTGGTGCATCTGGCGTTGTCTCTCCTGCATCTGGGGCGTCTGGTGTTATTTCGCCGTTACCTGGTACATCTGGGGTTACTTCGCCATTGCCTGGGGCGTCTGGCGTTGTCTCTCTTGCATCACCGTCACGTTCATAGGTCACAGTCACTTCAATATTAGCCATGTCTGATGTAACATCAAGACGATCTACTGTCTGCGAAGGTTTATACCCTGCAATATCTGGTAATACCATTTCAGGAAACTCACTATTCTCCGTCGCCGGTAACCAGTTACCGTATGATGTTTTACCTGATATTTGGTTTGTCACCTTATCACGAACAAAAGTTACTGTTTGGATCTCTTCATGCTTTGAGCCATTTGGCAAAATGATCGTCACTTTACGCTTTACTTCTTTTGTTTCAGTATCATTAGCATGCGCAACATAAGTGATCTCACTTTCTAGATCTGCTGAATCGACTGTCACTTTTTGACCTGCGATCACCGATCTAAAGGTCGCATAACCTTCACGTTGTGGGATCTCAAAATCTTCAAACATCAATTCTGTCTGTTCCCAATCACCGTGACCCACAACTTTACCATTAGCATCTAAGTAAACATCACGAGTAAATGTTACTTTTTGCGTATATTGTTGCTTTCCACGGGGCAATACACCATCGATCACTTGAATATTAAAGATGCGAAAAACATCTTTTTCTTCCTTACTTTGTTGATAATAATCAACGACCACTGTGGTACTTTCAGAATCAGCTGTCACTTCTAAAGCTTCAATATGCTTGACCGAAGCAACATAACCACTAAATCCGGGAACTTGATAAGCTTCAAACATTGCTTGTGGGATATCCCAAGCACCATACGTCATTTCACCCGTCGCCAAGTTTTTATAGACCTCACGTTTGAAAGTCACACTTTGGATATGCTCACGTGTCATTCCATTTGGCAGATTTAAAATGATCTTACGGTCAACAACTTTTTCTTCGATTTCAGTTGTAACGATCGATTTATAATTCACATTAGCCGTGGTATCTTGCATTTCAGGATCTACTGCCATTGCAGAAATGATTTTTTCTTCTGGTTCATAGCCGTATACTTCAGGCACTTCATATTCTGCGAAATGTTTTTGGTCCTCATTCCAAGCACCATATGTGATCTCACCCGTTGCTAAATTCACGATATTTGTGCGTGTAAACACTACTCGTTGTGTAATCTCGTCGACCTTTTTACCATCACGATAAATGTTGATCACTCGTTTGACAGTCCGTGTTTCTTGAACTTCTTTTGTAGCTGCAGTATAGTTGATCGTTACTTCAGTATCTTTAGTGTTAGGGTCAACTTTCACAGCCTCCAATTGTGGGATGTTTGCGACATAATTTTCAAAACTTGGTGCAACAAAAGCTTCCCAGCTATCATTATCAGTGCTCCAGTCACTAAATGTTTCCTCGCCGGTCGCTAAGTTCTTAGTTACCTCACGTTTGAAAAGTACGCTCTGCGTGATCTCATCTACTTTTTTACCATCTTTAACAAGTGAGATAACACGCTTAGCTGTATAATACTCAGTTCTAGTTGTAGTTTTAGCGTTGTAGTAAATATCTACGGTCCAGTTGCCAGCTGTTTCTGGCGTTACCTTCATTGCTTCGACCACTGATTGGCTTGGTTCGTAGTTTTCCACTTGCTCCACTTGATATTCTGGCAATGTGCCTTCTTCTATGTCCCAAGCACCGTATTCTTTTTCACCCGTTGCCAAGTTCGTCTTTATTTCGCGCTTGAACATCACTTGTTGTGTTACTTCTTTTACCGTGCCATCCGGGAGGTGCAACAAGATCTGGCGCAACGCTACTTTTTCTTCTACTTCGGTTGCTGTCTTAGCGTTGTAGTGAATATCTACAGTCCAGTTGCCAGCTGTTTCTGGCGTTACCACCATTGCTTCGACTACTGATTGACTTGGTTCATAGTTTTCTACTTGATCTACTTGATATTCTGGCAATGTGCCTTCTTCTATATCCCAAGCACCGTATTCTTTTTCACCTGTGGCCAAGTTCGTCTTCACTTCGCGCTTGAATGTCACTTGTTGTGTTACTTCTTTTACCGTGCCATCCGGGAGGTGCAACAAGATCTGGCGCAACGCTACTTTTTCTTCT
>NZ_JBCOAR010000016.1:0-894 GCF_040226755.1 Ligilactobacillus sp. RTP31139st1_D10_RTP31139_211217 | reverse complement strand
ACTTCGGTTGCTGTCTTAGCGTTGTAGTAGATGTCTACGGTCAAAGTTTCTGTTTCTGGCGTTATCACCACTGCCTCGACCACTGATTGGCTTGGTTCATAGTTTTCTACTTGGTCTACTTTGTACTCGGGCAAAGTATTTTTGTCCATATCCCAAGCACCGTATTCTTTTTCACCCGTGGCCAAATTTGTCTTCACTTCGCGTTTGAACGTCACCTGTTGCGTCACTTTTTTGAACGTACCATCTGGGAAGTGCAATTGGATCGTGCGTACTACCGTTTTTTGTTCGATACTTGTAGCAACTTTGGCTGTATAGTACATGTTCACTTCAAGGTCTTCAGTTGTAGCTGAAACTGCTGTCCGTGGAACATAGCGATTACTTGGTGAGTCATAATTTTCAAACTCAGGTCCTCTGTAGTCATCAAGCATCTTGGAAGGTTCATCCCATTCACCATAAGTGATCTCACCAGTCGCTAAGTTTTTAATATTTGTTCGCTTGAAAGTCACACTTTGCACATGTTGATCGACTTTTTGACCGTCTTTATAGATATTGATCACACGTTTAACAACTTTTTCTTCGGTCAAATTCTCACGTTTAGCTGTATAATCGATCCGCGCTGTTTCATTAGCTGTATCTGGCGTAACTGTTTTGTTATTGACTTTGATCGTGTCTGTCTCATAATTATCATAGACTGGTGCATCAAAGGCGCTCCAAAGGCCTTCAGCTTGATTCCAAGCTCCATACGTAACTTCACCAGTTGCCAAGTTAGTCGTCTTTGTTCGCTTAAATTCTACTTTTTGGGTAAAGACATCGACCTTGACCCCTTCATGATAGATCTCGATCAAACGTTCCACTGTTTTAAATTCATCTTCAACTTTTTGAGCAGATGTATAG
>NZ_JBCOAR010000015.1:0-43541 GCF_040226755.1 Ligilactobacillus sp. RTP31139st1_D10_RTP31139_211217 | reverse complement strand
ATTCCGGCATAGCTCAGTTGGTAGAGCACCTGACTGTTAATCAGGCTGTCGACGGTTCGAGTCCGCCTGCCGGAGTTGATTTTTATATCATGGCCCGTTGGTCAAGTGGTTAAGACACCGCCCTTTCACGGCGGTAACATGGGTTCAAATCCCGTACGGGTCATCATTATTTCGCCGGTTTAGCTCAGTTGGTAGAGCATCGGTATCGTAAACCGAGGGTCACAGGTTCGAATCCTGCAACCGGCAGTAGGTTTTACACGGTAAGAGATCTAGGAAAATTCCTAGGTCTTTTTTTTGCATTAAACATACTTAAGTATCTGAATAACATGAGTTTTCTGAGGGAAATTCTTAAATATTTTAACTTACTCAGGCGAATTATTGGGAAGTAAGACATTTGAGGAAAAATGTTGGAAATTAAGTCAGATAGCGACTTTTATCCATTATTTTAACTATTTATGCAAAAAAACATGATATGATAATGTAATTATTCTCAGCTAGGAGGGATATTCAGTAAGTTTATTCTAATATTGATTTGACGTATCATTTTTTGAAACTTATAATAGTACTGTTATACATTGCATTTTTCTTATTATTTGTTCAATGTATTGTAATTGTGTAACGAACAATTGATGTCTTTTGGCACTGTTTGGAGGAATTTAAATGACAGATAAAACACAGGAGCCCACGTTTCTAGGGCATCCACGCGGTTTATCAACGCTCTTTTTCACAGAAATGTGGGAAAGATTTAGTTACTATGGTATGCGTGCCATCTTACTTTACTATATGTATTATTCCGTCTCACAAGGCGGTCTTGGTTTTGATAAGACGACAGCAGCTTCAATTATGTCGATCTATGGTTCGCTTGTTTACTTATCCAGTGTGATCGGTGGCTTTGTCAGTGACCGTATCTGGGGTAGTCGGAAAACGGTCTTTGTCGGTGGGGTCTTGATCATGTTAGGGCATATCGTCTTAGCGACTCCATTTGGCAGAATGGCTCTTTTCTTATCGATCGCTTTGATCGTGATCGGGACGGGGCTACTTAAACCAAATGTTTCCGAAATGGTCGGTGGCTTATATGCTCCTGAAGATACAAGACGAGATTCAGGTTTTAGTATCTTTGTCTTTGGGATCAACATGGGGGCTTTCATTGCACCACTGACAGTTGGCTGGTTGGGACAACAAGTCAACTTCCACCTTGGTTTTTCATTGGCAGCGATCGGGATGTTCTTTGGTTTGATCCAATACTCGATCGATGGCCGGAAGTATCTTTCTAAAGAAAGCTTATATCCAACTGATCCACTTGAACCAGATGAATTGAAGAGTTTGGGTAAAAAGACTGCCGTTTGGACTGTCTTAGTTGCCTTGATCATTACTTTGATGTTGCTCTTCAATATGTTTACGATCATGAACATCATCAACTTATTGACGATCTTTGCGGTATGTATTCCGGTTTATTACTTCGTTAAGATCTTGGCAAGTAACAAGATCGATAAAGTTGAACGTTCACGTGTGTTAGCCTATATTCCATTGTTCATCGCTTCTGTGCTTTTCTGGTCGATCGAAGAACAAGGCTCAGTTGTGTTAGCATTATTTGCCAACGAACAAACACGTCTATCATTATTTGGCTTTAACTTCCCATCAAGTTGGTTCCAAAGTATGAACCCACTTTTTATCATGTTATATGTTCCATTCTTTGCAAAATTATGGACTAAGTTAGGGAAGAAACAACCATCATCACCAACGAAGTTCTCCTTTGGTCTGTTCTTTGCCGGAGCTTCCTTTATCTGGATGATGTTACCAGGTCTTTTATTTGGAACAGACGCTAAGGTCAGCCCATTATGGTTGATCATGAGCTGGGCGTTAGTTATCATCGGGGAAATGTTGATCTCACCGATCGGCCTTTCCGTGACGACTAAATTAGCCCCTAAAGCTTTCCAAGCTCAAATGATGAGTATTTGGTTCTTAGGTGATGCGGTGGCCCAAGCCTTCAATGCACAGATCGTACGTCTCTACAATGAAGGAACTGAAGTAGTTTACTTTGGAACGATCGGGATCGTGACCGTAGTCTTTGGTGGATTACTTTTAGTCTTAACACCACGTATCAAAAAACTAATGGAAAACGTTAATTAACATTTGACTGTATCGCAGATCACTTCAGATCAGCGGTACAGTTTTTTTATTTGGGAATTAGTTTAAAGCTTTAAAAAGGGTCAGAAAAAAATTATTTAAAAAAGTTTTCAAAAAGTGTTGCATTTTGATCCCAAACAGGGTATTATAATTAAGTCGGATGCGTTAAGTCATCTGATATGAGATATGGAATACGGAAGGGTAGCGAAGTCTGGCTAAACGCGGCGGACTGTAAATCCGCTCCTTCGGGTTCGGTGGTTCGAATCCACTCCCTTCCACCATATTGGGCTATAGCCAAGCGGTAAGGCAACGGTTTTTGGTACCGTCATGCGCTGGTTCGAATCCAGCTAGCCCAATGACTGATAGGTCACGACTTACTTAGGTCGTGACCTTTTTTTTAATTTAAAAAAGCAGGTGAGCAAATGAAATTAGGATTTATCGGTGCTGGAAATATGGCACGGGCAATTATCAATGGTTGGTTAAGTCAAGGGCAAAAAGCAGAGATCTACTTGCACAGTGCTCGCAAAGCAAGTTATGAACCATATGCTAAAGAACATGGACTACATGCGTGTGCTAGCAATACTGAAGTCGTTTCAACAGCAGACATTATTTTCTTAGCGGTCAAGCCGATCGTGTTAGCTGAGGTCTTACACGAGATCAAAACGACGGTACAAGAAAAAAAGCCAGTCATCGTTTCGATGGTAACAGGTGTATCTATCGCAGAGATCGCTGATTTGTTAGAGCTGACACCTGAAGACTTAGAGATCATCCGTATCATGCCAAATGTCAATGCAGAGATCGCGGCTGGAATGACGGCTTTGAATGCAAGTCCTGCTGTGACAGAGACTAATTTTGCGCGTGTCAAAGGACTCTTTGAAATGATCGGTCAAACTGAGATCTTACCCGAAAAAGATTTTAGTACCTTTGTCGCTTTAGCGGGTAGTTCACCGGCCTATGTTTATTTCTTTATCGATGCGATGTCGCGCGCTGGGGTCAAATACGGTTTGAAAAAAGAGCAAGCAACTAAGATCGCGGCCCAAGCTGTTTTAGGGAGTGCGCAAAAAGTTTTAGCTGATCAAAAGACACCGATGCAATTAGTCGATGATGTTTGTTCCCCTGGTGGAACGACGATCGCCGGCTTGCTTGCCATGGAAGAAGCTGGCTTTATGACGGCTGTGATCAAGGGCATGGATGCGACGATCAATAAAGATCAAGGAAAATAAGCGTTTGTGCTTGTAATTTTGGTCTATACCTATTACTATTAAGGTGTAATTAAAATAAGAAAGCGGGTTCAATTATGAGCAAAGTTATCAAGCATGCTGTTGTTTATACAGGAGAAGATAAGATAGATGACGCCTATATTCGATTTGATAAGCAGATCGAAGCGATCGGTCCAATGAGTGAATATCGAGTTTCACCAGCTGATCAAGAGGTGATCGATGTCGATGGTAAGATCATCGTACCGGGCTTTATCGATGTGCATAGTCACGGTGGCTATAATTTTGATGCCATGGATGGGAATGACCAAGAGTTGAGTGAAATGGTCGATGACATGGTCTATGAAGGTGTTACGACTTATTTTCCAACAACGATGACCCAATCACCGGAAAATATTGCGCATGCGATGACAGCGATCAAAGAAGCTGCAGCTAAGAATCCAGTTATCCAAGGTATCCACCTGGAAGGGCCTTTTATCTCACCAGTCTTCAAGGGGGCACAACCAGAAGAATACATTCAAGCTCCAGATACAAAATTATTCGATCATTGGAACGAATTATCCGGTAATATGATCAAATTGGTGACTTATGCACCTGAGCATGAAACTTCGCCTGAATTTGAGCAATACTGTCTTGAACATGGGATCGTGCCTTCTGTCGGGCATAGTAATGCGACGCGTGAACAGATGAAACATTCCCGTGCCAGTCACGTGACGCATTTGTATAATGCCCAACGCGAATTTAAACATCGTGAGCCAGGTGTGACGGGCCATGCTTTGCTGGAAGATAACATCTATTGTGAATTGATCGCTGATGGCTTCCATGTGTGTCCTGATATGATCAAATTAGCCTATGAATTGAAGGGACCAGATAAGATCGAGTTAGTGACTGATTCGATGCGGGCTAAGGGCATGCCGGAAGGAGTCTCTGAATTAGGTGGCCAAAAAGTTATCGTCAAAGACAAACAAGCTCGCCTTGAGAGTGGTAATTTAGCCGGAAGTGTTTTACAATATAAAGACGCTTTTGTAAATATTATGAAGTTTACCGGTTGTTCACTAGAAGACGCGATCAAGATGACTTCCTTAAATCAAGCTAAAGAATTTGGCTTGACGCAAAAAGGTGTGTTAGCAGTGGGTAAAGATGCTGATTTTAACGTCTTTGACCATGAACTTGATCTAGTCGAGACCTATAGTTTTGGACGTCGATTCAAAAAATAACCCTAAATATGGAAGGTGGTAGTCATGGGTTCACCAATTTACATTCAGATCCACAATAAAATCAAACAGGAGATCGAAGCAAATCGCTGGGCGGTCGGTGATCGGATCCCATCAGAGCGTGATCTAGCGGTGCAGTTTGGTGTCAGTCGCATGACCTTGCGCCAAGCGATCCAGACTCTAGTCGAAGAAGGGATCTTAGAGCGCCAGATCGGGTCAGGTACTTATGTAGCGCGTAAAAAGGTCCAAGAAAAGATGTCTGGGGTCACGAGTTTTACGGCGTTGACGGAAGCGCAAGGCAAGACGCCTTCCAGTAAGACGGTCTCTTATTTGGTGACTGCCCCTTCGCTCAGTGAAAGTGAGCATTTAAAGTTAGGGCCTGGTCAAAAAGTATTGCGGATGGAGCGGATCCGATACGCCGATGAAGTTCCGATCTGTTTTGAAGTGGCGACTTTACCGTATGATCTGATCAAAAATTATCAACGCAAGCAGATCACCAATTCATTGTATGGTACGTTGCAAGAAAATGGTTTGACGATCGGCCATGCGCAACAAACGGTCAGCTCGATGTTGGCTTCCGAAAAAATCGCTGAGTATCTCGAGTTAAAACGTGGTTCAGCGATCTTACGCCTACGTCAGATCACTAAATTAGGTGATGGTCGGCCTTTTGAATACGTTCGTACGCAGTATGCTGGTGAACGGTTTGAATTTTATCTAGAAAAATAAAAAAAGCGCCTCAAGCTCATTTGAACTTGGGGCGCTATTTATTATTAGGCTTTAAAAGAAAAACGCGGTTGTAATTTGCGATAAAGCAACCAGATGAGATAAAGGGTCAACAAGCGGTCGCAGTAGTCAGTACTGATCTGGACCAAAAAGATCGCCAGTGCTTGATGGACGCCTGCTCCACTTAGGATCTGAACGAACATGCTTGAACCAGAGCTAGTGATCCCATTAAATAAAAAATAGGTGATCGCAGTACTAGCTAAAGTTCCTGGTAAAGAAATCAAGAGAGCGGCCAAAAAAAGTTGCCAAATTTTAGTGGGAGTACGATATTTGAAGATAAACCCAACTATCAGACCGATCAGCAATTGGATCGGTGAATAATATAGAGAAAAAACATCAGTCGTCATTCCAACTAATAATGCCGTGCTGCCCCCAACTAGTAGACCCGCAGTTGGGCCGAGCAAGGTGGCACATAACATAGTCCCTAACGTGTCGAGATAAAGTGGCAGGTGTAAAAACAGCGCCAAATTACTTCCAATGATATTCAAAGTGATCCCTAAGGCGCATAGGGTGAGGTACCGTGGAGTTGTTCTTTTAGGCATGTGGCACCTCCAAATCAGCGATCTGAGGTAGTGTTTGTTCCAACATATCCGGATCTAAGCCACAAGCACGACTTAAAAATAATTTCATAGCTGCTAAAGCATTTACTTGAGTCAATACGAAGCTGTTAGCTGGAGCTTGCCAAAAGTTTTTTTCATCAACGATACTTTGTCCCAGTGCAAGCCCAGTTGTTGCGATCTTAGTGTGAGCTGCAAAGCCTTGGCAAAGTTCGGGCCAAAGTGTATAGGCGACAGCCAACGGATCATTGATGACGCAACCGATAACTTTTTCGTATTGCCAATGAAAATCAAAATAAAAGCGGGTTATTTTTTGAATGAAGTCAGCTTCTTTAGGCCGTGTTTGGCGGATCAATTCCAAAATATTAGGGGTAAATAACATTTTACGAGTCACATCGAGTCCGACCATTTCGATCTTTAAGGGTAAGTTATCAAAACAGTAGGCTGCTGCATCTGGATCGCACCAGTAGTTATATTCAGCAACTGGTGAGCAATTACCAAAACTTTTGAAATTTCCACCCATAGAAACCAAACGACCACAATTTTTCCAAGCTGCGGGCGCTTTTTGATGAGCTTGTGCGATATTGGTCAGTGGACCTAAAGTGATGATCGTTAAATCAGGTTCGTTGTAGAGCGCTTGATTGATAAAATCACTGGCCCCTAAATGATACGGATGAGAGACTTCGGGGAGCTTACTTTCACCTAAACCATCAGCGCCATGAGTATCTTGGGCACTGACATAGGTACGTTTAAGTGGCTTAGAAGCTCCACAATAGACGGGAATGTCTAAACGATGACAATGATTTAAAATTTTGAGTGCATTTTTAGCACCTAGATCTGAAGGGACATTGCCGGCGACCGTAGTGATCCCGAGAATTTCGAGCTCAGGTGAAGCCAAAGCTAACATTAAAGCTAGGCTATCATCAATACCAGGGTCACAGTCAATGATAACTTTTTGAGTTGTTGTTGCATCCATAATTTCCAACCTCCTTAATGAGATCCTTGGTTTTTTATCCTGGGAAGTTTGCGAACCAGTCCAAGTTATCCTTGATTTTTATAAATGCAGTTTCCATTATAGAAAAAAATAAGCCGTTAAACAACGGCTTGTTGATCAACGACCAAAAATTTTTTTGCGGTAGACTAATAAAAGATATTTGGGCAAAGCGAGCATCCGGATGAAACGACTTGGTTCTTTTAATAAGCGATAAGCCCATTCAAGATGATGGTCGATCCACCATTTAGGTGCACGCTTTGTTTGACCGGACAAAACATCAAAGCTCCCACCGACTCCCATCCAAATAGCAGGTGCTAGCTCGCGGTGTTTAGCGATAAAGAATTCTTGCTTGGGAAAGCCGAGGGCCACAAAGACAAAATCTGGTCGGGCTTGTTCGATCTGACGGGCTACTTTAGCTTCATCTTTGAAATAACCATCACAACTCCCAGCGATCTTTAGATCAGGATAGGAAGTTTTTACTTTAGCTAGAACTTTTTCCAAAACAGCTGGTTTAGCGCCGAGGAAAAAGACGCTCTTTTGATGCTCATTGGCAAAAGCTAACAGAGCCACTAGTGTATCATAGCCTGTTACGCGCTCGGGCAACGGATCACCTAAAATCTTAGCTCCTTTGATGATCCCAATCCCATCGGCCGTGATGTAGTCGGCACTACGGATCGTTTTAGCATAGGCAGTATCATCTTTGGCCGCTAAGACGATCTCAGGATTAGCAGTCACGATAAAACGGTCATCTTTAGTTTGGCTATCGCGTTTTAGTTGTTCCAAAAATTCAGCTTGGGTGGCTTTGATAAAATCAAGCCCCAAAACATTTACAGTCTCAAAATTATTTTGCATGATATACCTCATTTAAATCTAAGGATTTGTTATTATTATAGCAGTTAGATTGGTATTTTGGCTCGAAAGTGATAAAATTAAACACATGTAGTCAAATCCGCTAAAATTTTTTCGGAAAAACAATTGATTAATGAAGAGGAAAAAAATGGTTAAATTATATCCAGATGATAGTTATACATTGCATACCGATGCTTATCAGATCAATATGATGCAGACATATTGGCGTCAAGGTCTGGCAGATCGGAAAGCGATTTTTGAAGTTTATTTTCGTAAGCTACCGTTTCAAAATGGGTATGCAATATTTGCAGGATTAGAACGTGTCGTTGATTATATTCAAAATTTACGCTTTACTGAACATGATCTCGCCTACTTAAAAGAGATCGGTGACTATCCGGATGATTTTATCGAATATCTCCGCAATTTTAAATTTAAAGCAACGATCCGTTCAGTCGTTGAAGGTGAAGTCGTCTTCAACAACGAACCTTTGATCCAAGTGGAAGGCCCATTGGTAGATTGCCAATTAGTCGAAACCGCGATCTTGAACATTGTTAATTATCAAACTCTGATCGCAACCAAAGCAGCCCGTGTCCGTTCGGCTTGTGGGGATGATGCCTTGCTTGAATTTGGTACACGGCGCGCGCAAGAATTTGACGCTGCTTTGTGGGGAACACGGGCAGCCTATATCGGGGGCTTTGACGCGACCAGCAACGTGCGGGCAGCTAAGATTTTTGGGATCCCAGCCAGTGGGACACATGCCCATGCGTTAGTTCAAGCCTACCGCAATGATTATGATGCTTTTATGGCATATGCTAAAACGCATAAAGATTGTGTCTTTTTAGTTGATACTTATGACACTTTACGCTCAGGTGTGCCTAATGCGATCAAAGTGGCTAAAGAACTAGGCGATCAGATCAATTTCTTAGGAGTGCGGATCGATTCTGGCGATATGGCTTATATTTCAAAGCGTATCCGTGAACAACTGGATGAAGCCGGTTTTCCAGATGCTAAGATCTATGCTTCAAACGACCTAGATGAAAAGACGATCACCAACTTGAAGATGCAAGGAGCTAAGATCGATATTTGGGGCGTGGGAACTAAGCTTATCACGGCCTATGATCAACCAGCTCTAGGTGCGGTCTACAAGATGGTAGCGATCGAGGACGAAAATGGTGTACTTGAAGATACGATCAAGATCTCAAGCAATGCCGAAAAAGTATCGACTCCGGGACGCAAGCAAGTTTGGCGGATCACTAAAAAGACCGATGGTAAATCTGAAGGGGATTATATTACGATCGGGGATGAAGATCCACGTAAAGAAAAATCGCTTTATATGTTCCACCCACAATATACGTATATCAATAAAGATGTGACTGACTTTAACGCGCGTCCTTTATTGCGCGATATTTTCAAGGATGGTGAGTTGGTCTATGAGCTACCAACTTTAGAGGAGATCAAAGAATATTCCAAATTGCATTTAGATAGCCTGTGGGAAGAATACAAGCGTGATCTAAATCCGCAAGACTATCCGGTCGATCTTTCACAAAAATGTTACGACAACAAGATGAAGATCATCAAAGAGGTTCGCGAAAGTATCAATCAAAAACTTGAAAAGTAAGAAGGTCAAAGTTAATGAGAACATTACAACAAGAGATCATTGCTAAATTAAAAGTCCAACCAACGATCGATCCGGAAGCTGAGATCAGACGCTCGATCGATTTTATGAAAGCTTATTTACGCAAGCATTCATTTTTAAAGACCCTTGTGTTAGGCATCTCTGGGGGCCAAGACTCAACGCTATGTGGCAAGTTATGTCAAATGGCGATCACTGAATTGCGTGCCGAGACAGGTGATGATAGTTATAAATTTATCGCCGTGCGCTTACCTTATGGGACCCAAGCCGATGAAAGTGATGCTTTGGATGCGATCGAATTTATGCAAGCTGACGAAATGATGCGGGTCAACATCAAAGAAGCAGCCGATGCGATGGTCGCAGCCGTTCAAGCTAATGATGTGATGGTGAGTGACTTTAACAAGGGCAATATCAAGGCGCGCCAACGCATGATCGCTCAATATGCGATCGCCGGTGCTAATAGTGGGGCTGTTGTAGGTACCGACCATGCTGCCGAAGCAATCACAGGTTTTTACACCAAATTTGGGGATGGCGGTGCTGATATCATGCCGTTATGGCGGCTAAACAAGCGCCAAGGTCGAGCAATGCTAGAAGTCCTAGGTGCGCCTGAACATCTCTACCAAAAGACACCGACAGCTGATCTAGAAGAAGATCGCCCAGCTTTACCCGATGAAGTAGCCTTAGGTGTGACATATGATGACATTGATGACTATTTAGAGGGTAAAGAAGTGCGCCCTGATGCAGCTGAAAAGATCGAAAATTGGTTTACTAAGACAAGACACAAACGTCATTTGCCGATCACAGTCTACGATACATTTTGGAAATAAGCTTAGTATGACCACTCAGATAAAAAAGCTGTGACATATATTTACATAAAGGTCACTCGAATTTTTGGATAAACTTGGGTGGTCTTTTTGCGTACTGTTAAACGCATCTGAGTTATATAGTGGAAACGTGCTCGCCAGCCCAACTCCTAGCAAATAACAAGGCCTCTACCATAATGCAAAAAAACGCATTATGGTAGAGGCCTTGTTATCTGTACGGAGCTACCCGGGCTGGCTCGCACTCTGATATTCTTTAATAGCATCTAAAAAGATCGTTCCGTATTTTTCAAGTTTGCTATGACCGACACCTTTGACTTCTAAGAATTCCATCTCGTTTGTCGGTAAGATCACACACATGTCTTGTAAAGCTTGGTCGGAGAAGATGACAAATGGTGGGACGTGTTGCGCTTCAGCCAGCTGTCGACGCAATTTACGGAGATGTTCAAATAAGCCACTTTCCACCGGTTGTTCGCTGTTGCGCTCGGCTTTTTCGATGCGGGCATAAACTTTTGCTTGGCCACGTAAGACTTCCAGCCCTGTTTGTGTCACATGGAGCGTGGGAAATTGCCCACTGCTCGTTTTGAGATAACCACTGGCGGTCAAAAAGTCGATCAAAGTTTCGATCTCTTTGGTTTTTTGGTGCATGATCCCATAAGTTGAAAGCTGATCGAAATTCAATTCAAGGATCCGTTTAGCCTTAGAGCCCGCTAAAACTTGAGCGACGATCTTTTTGCCAAAACGCGATTGCATCCGCACGATACATGACATGATCATCTGGGTTTCTTTAGTGATGTCTTGTTTTTCACGGGTATCGGTACAGTTTGTACATTTTTGACAATCAGGACAATCTTGGCCGAAATATTGGACTAAAAAGCGCTGCAAGCATTCTTCGGTATTAGCATAGCGGGTCAAGGCCTGGAGTTTTTGGTAGTCAAATTCACGGTGCTGTTCATCAGCTTGGGAATTGTCGATGAAGAAACGTTGGACTTGCAGGTCAGCATCTTTGTAAAATAAGATCGCTTCGCTTGGTAGTCCGTCACGCCCAGCGCGGCCTGCTTCTTGATAATAGGCCTCCAGACTACCGGGAACTTGGGCATGGATCACGAAGCGGACGTTGCTTTTATCGATCCCCATCCCAAAAGCATTGGTAGCGACCATGACGGGGGTACGATCGTAGAGAAAATCTTCTTGGCTTTCACGCCGCTGTAATTCACTTAAGCCCGCATGGTAAATACCCGCTTTGATCCCCATTTTATTTAGCATGATGCCTAGCTGTTCGACTCTTTTGCGGGTGGAAGCGTAGATGATGCCAGAATCATTGGGATTTTGCTTGAGATAGCTGAGAAGATAGTGTTCAAAATCAGTCCCTTTGATGAGCTTGAAGGTCAGATTATCGCGGGCAAAACTCGTTTTGACTTCATTTTCAGCGGGGATCAAAAGTAATTCTTTGATATCTTTTGCGACTTGTGGAGTAGCTGTAGCGGTCAAGGCGACTAGCGTAGGGCGGACGGGCAGTTGAGCCAATAAAGCGGGTAATTTTAAATAACTAGGGCGAAAATCGTGGCCCCATTGCGAGATACAGTGGGCTTCATCGACTGCGACTAAAGAAACTGATAAGGTCTGCAGTAACTCTAGAAAGAATTGATTTTCAAGGCGCTCAGGAGCGATATAGAGCAGTTTTAATTCATGCCGGCGCGCTTTGGCTAAGACTGCTTTAGCCGTTTCAAATTCCTGGGAACTGTTGATAAAGGCAGCAGGGATCCCATTTTGTTGTAAACTATCGACTTGGTCTTTCATCAAGGAGATCAGAGGTGAGATGACCAAGGTCAAACCATCTTCTAAAAGTGCTGGGATCTGATAGCACAGGGATTTTCCGCCCCCAGTTGGTAAGAGTGCGAGAGTATTTTTGTGTCCTAAGAGCAAGTCGATCACCTTTTTTTGACCGGCTTTAAATTCGGTATAACCAAAGTAATGTTTAAGTGCTTCTGTTGGTGTCAAAAAATGCTGCCCCCTTTAAAATAGTGTCACGTATGATTTTAGCTTTTTATCAGCCGAAGCGCAAACTTGTTCATTTACCAAAAAATCACTATAATCTAGTTAAATCATAGAATGTGAGGGAAAAATGTGGAAGCAGATTACTTACAATTAGTTGAGCAACAGTTAGCCTATCGTCCTGATCAGATCAAGCATGTTCTAAAATTAGTCGAAGAAGGCAATACGATCCCTTTTATCGCACGCTATCGTAAAGAAGCGACGGGGAGCTTAGATGAAGTTCAATTGCGTGAGATCACCGCGACTTATCAGCAAGTTGAAAAACTTGAAAAAAGACGGGCGGATATTAAAGCTAAAATAGCCGAGCAAAAGAAATTAACGCCTAAACTAGAGCAGATGTTAGTCCAAGCCCAAACCTTACAACAGCTCGAAGATATTTATCTACCTTTCAAGCAAAAACGGCAGACAAAGGCTCAGATCGCACGTCAACGTGGCTTAGAAGGTTTAGCTAAATTTTTACTGACAGATAGCTCAGCCGATGTTATCAGCGAGGCGCAAAAATATGTCGATCCTAAAAAAGAGATCAATACGCCACAAGAAGCTTTGGCGGGCGCACATGAGATCTTAGCTGAGGCCTTTGGTGAGGATGCAAGTCTACGGGCGTGGGTCAGAAAACATGCTCAAACTAAAGGAAAGTTAGTCGCAAAAGTCAAAGATGAAAGTTTAGATGAAAAAGGCATCTATCAAGACTACTATACGTTTGAAGAGGGACTCAAAACGATCTTAGACCACCGGATCTTAGCCCTTGATCGGGGAGAAAAAGAAAAGATCTTACAAGTCAAGATCCAGCTTGACGATGAGTATGTGCTTCGCTATTTTCATGCACGGATCATCGGGCAAAAGTTAGGGCCAAGTATGCAATATGTGGAACAGGCGTATACCGATGCCTATAGACGTTTTATCCAGCCGGCGATCGAACGCGAATTGCGCAAAGAATTGACTGCGCGGGCTGCTGCTAGTGCGATCGCAGTCTTTGGTGATAATCTCTACCATTTATTGATGCAAGCCCCTTTAAAAGGCAAGACAGTCTTAGGCCTTGATCCGGCGTTTAGAACTGGTTGTAAATTAGCCGTTGTTGACCCAACCGGGAAATTTTTAGCCAAAGCAGTGATCTATCCGCATGAAAAAGCTAAAGGCAAGCGCCCAGATCCTAAAAAACGAGCTCAAGCCAAACAAATTTTGCTGGAATTACTTGAAAAATATCAAGTTGAAATGATCGCGATCGGCAATGGGACCGCGAGTCGGGAGTCGGAAAGTTTTGTGGCAGAAGTTTTAAGCGAGTTAAAGCACAAGGCCTATTATGTGATCGTCAACGAAGCTGGTGCCTCAGTTTACTCTGCCAGTGCCCAAGCACGCGAGGAATTTCCTGACTTTAATGTGGAAGAGCGTTCAGCGGTAAGTATTGCGCGGCGTTTACAAGATCCATTAGCGGAATTGATCAAGATCGACCCAAAAGCGATCGGGGTCGGTCAATATCAACACGATCTGCCCGAAAAGCAATTAGATGAGGAACTCCAAACGGTGATCGAGACTGGGGTCAATCAAGCAGGGGTCAATTTGAACACAGCTAGTGCCGCTTTATTGCAACATATTTCAGGTCTGAATAAAACGACTGCCAAAAATATCGTCGCTTATCGGGATGAAAATGGGCGCTTTACCACGCGGACCCAGCTCAAAAAAGTTGCCCGTTTAGGCCAAAAAGCGTATGAGCAAGCCGCGGGTTTCTTGCGGATCATTGGGGGCAAAAATGTTTTTGATAACACTGATATTCATCCTGAAAGTTATCCTTTAGCGAAAGCGATCTTGGCTCAAGCACAGATCGAGCAAGCCGAGATCGGGACCGCTCTAGCAGAAGAAAAGTTAGTTCATTTTGATGCGAAAGCTTTTGCTAAAGCCAATCAAGCAGGACTAGCCACGGTCAAAGATATCGTAGCGAGCTTAAAGAAACCGGGGCGCACATTGCGTGATTCTATGCCAGCACCATTGCTAAAAGCCGATGTCTTACATTTAGAAGATCTCAAGGTAGGGATGAAATTACAGGGGACCGTGCGTAACGTTGTCGACTTTGGCGCCTTTGTGGATATTGGAGTCAAGCAAGATGGGTTAGTTCACGTCTCTAAAATGAGTCAAAGATTTATCAAGCATCCGAGTCAAGTCGTTGCAGTTGGTGATATCGTTGATGTTTATGTGACGGATGTCGATCTTAAGCGTGGGCGCATCCAGTTGAGTATGTTAGCGCCGACCGATGACTGATCAACAGCTTCAGACACTAGTTGAAGAGCTCTCATTGAGATATTTCAAACGTGCATTTGTTCACCGCGCTTACTTCAATCGACGTTTGAAAACCACCGGGGGCCGTTATTTACTGACGAGTCATGATGTCGAGATCAATGAAAAGATGTTGACAGAACATGGGGAAGCGACCCTTATCGGAACGATCAAACATGAGCTATGTCACTCCATCTGCATTTGACCGGGCAAGGATATCGGCACCGGGATCAGGATTTCAAGCAATTATTGCGTCAGGTCGGTGGCTTACGGTATGCTCCGGCCAGTACGAAGAATTATCGTTACACATACAGTTGTCAAAATTGCGGGCAAAAATATCAGCGCCAACGCCGGATCGATATTAACCGTTTTGTTTGCAGTCGCTGTCACGGGAAGTTGCGCCTTTTGAAAAAAATCTAAAAAAATAGTTGCAGGGGTCTAGTTTGTCTGCTATAATTAATTCTGTTGTCGCGGGTATGGCGGAATTGGCAGACGCGTCAGACTAAGGATCTGGTGAGCAATTGAGCTCGTGATGGTTCGAATCCATTTACCCGCATCACTAAGCAGGGCTGTGAATATTCACAGTCCTGTTTTTTCATTTGTGGATAAAAGCAAAGAGTTAGTTTGTCCACAAAACGATATGCTATGATAAAGCTAATGATAAATATTTTGGAAAGAGGGCCTACTATGACAGCCGTAAAAATTACCGCAAGTGCGGGGTATCTTCCTGAAAAGGTAGTGACTAATGATGAATTGAGTCAGTTGATGGATACATCCGATGAATGGATCGTGTCCCACACTGGGATCAAGCAACGGCACTATGCGATCGCTGAAAATACGTCAGATCTAGCTACGAAGGTCGCTCAAAAGTTATTGAAACAAGCCAAGTTAGATGCGACCGCGATCGATCTGATTATCGTCTCGACGATCACCCCAGATGCTTTAACTCCAGCAACAGCAGCGATCGTCCAAAAAAATATTCAAGCTAGCAATGCTTTTGCGTATGACTTGTCCGCAGCGTGTGCGGGCTTTATCTTTGCACTGGCAACAGCTGAAAAATTTATCTACAGTGGAATGTATCAGCGGGCAATGGTCATCAGTGCGGAAACTAATTCCAAGATGATGGACTTTACCGATCGGACCTCAGCCGTCTTTTTTGGAGATGGCGCAGCGGGTGTGATCTTAGAAAAAAGTGCCGGCCAAACAGCTTATTTAGCTGAAAAGCTCGCCACACAAGGTAACACTGAGGTTATCCACAGCGGACGCGTTGAACCGCTCCAAAAAGTTGCTGCCGACAATTATCCACAGCTGGATGCATTCTATCAAGATGGACGGGCAGTTTACAATTTTGTAACAAATGATGTTACTGCTCATATCGATGAATTTTTGGCAGATAATGCTGTTAAGCCAGCTGACCTTGATCTAGTGGTCACGCACCAGGCTAATTTGCGGTTGATCGAAAATATTGCGCAACATTTAGCTTTGGATCTAGACAAGTTTGCGATCAATGTTACTGAAGCGGGAAATACCTCTTCAGTAGGGATCCCGTTAGCCTTGGCGCAAGCTTTAGCGCAGGGAAAACGGCCGAAAAAAGTTTTGCTGACTGGCTTTGGTGCCGGGTTAGCCTATGGCAGTATCTTGTTAGATCTAAGTGAATTTGGTAAATAAAGTGTATTTGACCCGTGGATGTAATGTTACAAACACGGGTTTTTTCGTGTTTCTAAGTAACATAAGCTAGATAAATAAGCACAAATATGTAATTTAAGAGTAACATTTCTGTAATCTTACTAGTGTATACTATGAAAAGTAAATAAATCGATGAGGTATCCAAAATTATGTTTTTAAAGAAAGTAATCACAAGTACAGTCGCACTTAGTATGTTGGCTGTGTCTGTTTTAAACACAACAACAGCAGTGAGTGCAGATACTGTATCTGATACTCAAAATGCGATCAATACTAATAAGAGCGAAACAGATAAATTATTAAAAGATATTGCATCAGCAAATGCTGACAACATTAAGTTACAAGAACAAATTTCAGATAACACTGAAAAGATCGAAAAATTAAAGACTGATATCGACCAATCAAATGAAAAGATCAACCAGTTAAATGGTCAGATTGAAGGTGCTAAGGTCGAAGTTGAAAAACGTACAGAAGCACTTAAAGGCCAATTAGTTGCTTTACAAAAGAAATCTGGCGATACAGTTAGTGGTAACATCTACCTTGATTTCGTGATCAACTCAGAAGACTTCTCTGACTTAGTTTCACGTACTTTTGCAGTTAACAAGTTGAACAAAGCTAACAAAGAAGCTTTGAACGATGTTAAAGAAGCAAAAGATCAATACACAGCATTATTGAATGAACAAGAAAAGACAAAGGCTAACTTGCAATCAGATAAATCTGAACTTGAAACAAAACAAAATGATTTGAAATCAATGAAAGAAAAATCTGATCAACAACAAGCTGACTTGAACAAGAAGATCGAAGATAACAAAGCTACTTTAGTTGCTTTACAATCTCAATATGAAGAAGCTGCAAATACAGTTAAACTTGCTCAAGATAAAGCAAACGCAACTGCACAAGTTGCTGACGCTAAGAAAGATGACAACAAGTCAAACAACAATGATAACAAAGCTACTGAAACTAAAGCAACACCAGAAGCTACAAGTTCTAACGCTGGTAGTATCAGCCAAGGTGATGGTAGTACACATGGTATCGTAGCTGGTAACACATATCCATGGGGTCAATGTACATGGTACGTAAAACAAGTTGCTCCTTGGGCTGGCAATAACTGGGGCAATGGTGGCCAATGGGGTTCATCTGCAGCAGCTGCTGGCTTTAGAGTAGACCATTCACCAGCTGCTGGTTCGATCATCGTCTTCTTACCAGGCCAATCCGTTGGTGGTCAATGGACAGCTGATGGTGCTTACGGACACGTTGCTTACGTTGAATCTGTTAACGGCAACTCTGTAACGATCAGCCAAGGCGGTATGGGCTTCAGCAATCCAGCTGGTCCTAACACACAAACTATCTCTGGTGCAGGTAGCTATATCTACATCCACCGTTAAGATAAGTTTTCAAAAGCTCATTGAAAATGACAAGTTCATTTTCAATGAGCTTTTTTGTATGCTGAAAATATAGCGTAGATAAGTAAAAGGTGCCCAAATACGTCTTGCAGCTATAATAAACGAAAGACTAACCCCTCCCTTGAGAACTCTCATAAACACTTGTAAATGCAACTATCTAGCGTTTATGAGCATACACAAAAAGACACGTCCCAAATTATTGGAGCGTGTCTTTAAGATATTAATTAGTAAGCATAATTTCCAGTGTAATCAGAAGAAGTGTCGCCATAGTCATTGGTGTAAGTCGTTGGATCATCAGTGGTCTGATAGGTAGAACCACCAGTCGAATTAGTGAGAGACGTTTCATCGTCAAAGCTCTTCTTCGAAGCCTCTAAGCCAAGTTGTTTACGGATCGCATCCGAGACTTTTTTCTTTTCAGAAGCAGATGCGACTTGGTATGAAAGTCCATCTAGCATAGTATCTTGTCCCTGTAGCACGTTAGATTCGATCGTTTGACCAGCGTCTTTGTAGCTAGTTGCGATCGTGATCATATCGCCATAAGTTAGATCGGTCTGCATGTTGCTTCCGATCGATTTAAGTAATTTTTGATAGTTAGAAACCGCCGAAACAGAAAGTGATTTATTAACGATGGCTTCGATAACTTGCTTTTGCCGTTTTTGTCGACCGTAGTCACCTTCCGGATCATCGTAACGCATTCGTGAGTAAGCCAAAGCTTGTTTCCCATTCATCGTTACTGTTTTGCCCTTAGTTACGTCAGCATCTTCATACTTGAAAGTAAGTAGTGGTTTGATCGTGATCCCACCCACAGCATCAACGATCTGCGTCAACCCGCGCATATTGACTAACACGTAGTAATCGATCGGAATATCAAGAGTATCTTGGATCGTTTCGATCGCAGTTGAGACCCCACCGATCGTGTAGGCTGAGTTGACTTTATCATATGAATTGATCGAATCTGGGACTCTGACTTTAGTATCGCGGGGGATACTTGTTAAAGTAGTCGTCTTAGTTTCGGGATTTAGAGTAGCGACAATGATCGTATCGGTTCGCCCGGTGTCATCGCGCCCGAGATCACCTGTATCGGTCCCAAGTAGTAAGATTGAGATCGGACGCTTGTCTTTTAGGACAGAGGAAACATCGCGACTCTTAGTTACATTTGAACCGTTGTAGGTCTTGTCTAACGTATCTTTAGCTGAATTTAGAATGTGATATATGTAAGTTCCAGCTCCCCAAAAAACGATCAAGGTCAATGCCAGTAAAGTCCAACAGATCCGTTTGCGTAATTTGGGATCACGCTTTTTGACATGCGAGGACGAACTTTTTCTCGATCGCGGTTCAATTTCATTATTCATATATGGTGCTCCTTATTTTTTATGCTCTCTCAATTGAATTATACACGTTTGGACATAAAATATAAGGTTTAGGAAGGAATTTTAATTTAAATTAAGATTTAAGTCAAATATTTCTTTTCGTAAAAAGCCCGAAAATAAAGGGATTTTGTGCTATAATCGGTAATGTTACATATTGTTTACAAAACCGTGAAAATAAAACGGTAATTTACATTGATAGTTTGGAGGATAAAATGGAACAGCAGAAAAATTTTAGTAAGAAGGCTACTAAAAGAAAACGTGCGCCATTATCCAAGCATCACCATATGACTATCCGATGGGACGAATTCATCGGAGATGCCGGCGATGAATTGGCAATTGATGCAAGTTTAAAGGAGAGAGCTGCGATCGTTGGACGGATCGGGATCTTGATGCTCGCCTGTGGAACTGGGGCCTGGCGCGTTAGAAATTCAATGAATAGTATTGCCCGCGTTCTAGGGTTGACCTGTACGGCTGATGTGGGGTTAGTCTCGATCGAATACACCTGTGTCGAACTCGATGAGAGTTACACTCAAACTTTGGCACTAGCGACTTCAGGGGTCAATACGAGTAAGTTGACTGATCTTGAGTGGTTCGTGCGAGAATTCGAACGCCACGGTCGGCAGATGACGATCTCAGATATCCATTATTTGATCGATCAGATCCGGGCTAAATCAGGCCTATATAAACCACCTGTTTTAGGTCTAGCAGCCGCTCTTGCCTGCGGTGCCTTTGTCTTTTTGCTTGGTGGTGGTCTGATCGAAATGATCTGTGCCTTTATCGGGGCGGGCTTTGGTAATTATGTGCGTGCTAAAATGAATCAGCACAAGATCACTTTATTTGCGGGGATCTTTGTCAGTGTGGCAGTGGCCTGTTTGATGTACATGGTCTCTTTTCGGGGGATCGAAGCACTATTTTCGGTTTCTAGTCGCCACGAAGCGGGCTATATTGGGGCAATGTTGTTTGTGATCCCAGGCTTTCCATTTATCACGAGTGGGCTAGACATCGCTAAACTTGATATGCGTTCAGGCTTGGAACGCATGGCACATGCTTTGACGATCATTATCGTTGCTACGATGGTCGGTTGGCTGACTGCGATGAGCATCAACTTTAAGCCTGAAGATTTCATTCCCTTGCAACTCACTTCTTGGCAGTTGCTAGCGTTAAGACTACCGGCTAGTTTTTGTGGGGTCTTTGGCTTTTCTCTGATGTTCAATAGTTCACCTAAACTAGCTTCGACTGCGGGGATCATCGGGGCCTTGGCGAATACGTTACGTTTGGAATTGGTCGATTTTACCAATGTTCCGCCTGCAGCGGCTGCTTTTGCTGGAGCCTTGCTGGCGGGCTTGTTAGCTTCGATCTTAGGTAAAAAAGCTGGTTACCCTCGCATTTCTTTGACAGTACCTGCGATCGTGATCATGGTCCCGGGGCTCTATATGTATCGAGCGGTGTACAACATCGGCTTAAATTCGATCAGTGTGGGGGCATATTGGTTGACCCAAGCGACCTTGATCGTCTTGGCTTTACCATTGGGCTTGATCGCAGCTCGGATCTTGACGGATCCAAAATGGCGGTATAGTGATTGATATTTTAATAAAAAAGAAGCGACAGACCTTTTTTGACGCTTCTTTTTTCGTTATAGTAGTAGAAGTAAGATCAATTGGAAAGGAAACGACGGATGACAAAGTTAGTATTGATCCGGCATGGGCAAAGTTTAGCTAATCAAGAAAACGAATATACAGGCTGGTCGGATTCACCTTTGACAGCCCAAGGTATCAGAGAAGCTAAAATAGCTGGGGAAAAATTACGCCAAACGGGGATCGTGTTTGAGCACGTACATACATCAGTTTTGCAACGTGCGATCAAAACAGCCGATATCGTGTTAGCTGAGTTAGGGCAAAATTATTTACCACTCACCAAAACTTGGCGTTTAAATGAACGACATTATGGCGCATTGCGGGGCCTGAATAAAGACTATACCCGTAAACTTTATGGTAAAAAGCAAGTTGCTTTGTGGCGTCGCTCATTTGATGCTGTCCCGCCTTTGTTGGAAAAACCACAAAGCGATCGCCGTTATCAAAGGTATCCTAAAACGATCGTCCCCCGTGCTGAGAGCTTAAAACAAGCTTCAGCCCGGATCATCCCTTACTGGGTCGACCATATTGCTCCGCGAGTGCTGCAAGGAAAAGATCAATTGATCGTGGCTCATGGTAGTACTTTACGGGCGTTGATCAAATACCTAGAAGCGATCTCTGATACAGGGATCGATGGGGTCGAAGTTGCTAATGCAGCGCCGATCATCTATGAATTAGACGAGAAATTACAGATCATCTCTAAAACGACATTATAAAAAAGATCTCACTGAAGTTATACTCAAAACTTCAGTGAGATCTTTTTATATCATTAAGCTAATGAACCCATAGGATCCCAAGGTGCTAAGACTTTAGGTTCTTCTTTTAGAACTTCTTTTAATTCATCAGGTAAGAAGTTCTTGTTGATAACGATCTGGTAGCAATATTCATCCATCCAGTCATCTGTCATGACAAAGAAGCCCTTTGTCCCGACTTTATCGCCCCAAGAGTTTTCAACTTTCCATTTCTTAGGTTGACCATCAACGAGATCAACGCCAGTCAAGACCATGGCATGGGTCATCAAGCTTTCGCCGTAATCTAAGCGTTCTGCTTTTGACATTGCCAGATCGACATCAAAAAGTTGATCGCGGTGATAGAGTTCAGTATCCATGATCCCTTGTTTGCGGTCAGAAGATTTGCCGACATCACAACCGAACCAAACACTTTCGCCTAATTCCAATTGCTTGATAGCTAATTTTTTGAAGGTATCCATATCAACGTTTAAGTGCCGGACTTCACGCCCACCGACGACGTTACCTAACATATCAACGGTGTACATGTGGTTGAATGGCTTGTCATCTGTTGGTCCGTTGATCACTGAGATGTAATCTTTGGTTTCCCAACCGAGATATTTATCGAAGAATTCTTTTGGCGTCAAGTTACGATCAAGGTGATAGTTGTTATCTTTATCACGATATTCAAAATCAAATGTTGCCGGTGGTTCACCAAAGCTGTAAGCTGCCATACGGTAAACTTCAGCTAACATTTTTTCTTTTTCTGTTTCGATCTGAGCTTCAGTTGCTTTGTTTTGAACCAATTCACGCAATAAGACGGCATCTTTACGCAATTTAAGGTTCAAAAGTGAGTTGAATTCACGTGAAGCTGAGGAGTTGTGGGTCTCTGGCATCGCAGACTTTGGCACAACGCCGTATTTTTCGATCAAGCCCATGATCATGTCCCATTGACCACCGTCTTGTTGTGGCATTGATAACAACCACGCAACTTTGCGGTCAGAGGTTGGGAAACCGGCTGTTTTTAAGATGTTTTCATAGAAATAATTCGCTTTTTCAAGTTTATCCCAGAAGAATGTAAAGTTTTGCGATAATTCAAAATCATCTGGTAGATTCAAGCGATTGCGTAGGTCATGACGCAAAGTATTCAAGGCAGCAAACATCCAGCAACGACCGGATTGTTTCTGATTAGCGACCTTACCTGTATCAAGATCGATCGAGAAAACAGGTGTGGTGTTCACTTCTGCCCGGTAGTCACGGCTGGAAGCTAAGATCCCGTTTTGTGTTACAGTCCGTTCAAGAACACGGTGATCATTACGTTTTTCAAGTAAATTCTTAAAATTTTTAAGTTGCGCAGTGCTGATTGATTTAGTCACTGGAAATCATCCCCCTTTAATGAACTACTAATAGTGTAGTCCTCTTTTAGCTATAAGTAAACAAGTAATTAGTTTTAAATTATTAAATCTAAAGTTTTTAATATTAGTCTATGGTGATAAAAGTTACAAGTTTTAACTGAATCACAAAAAGAAGCACCAAAAATGTGCTTCTTTTTGTAAAATGTACTAGTCACGAGCATGTAAGACCACAGGACCAACTTGTTTGCCGACGATCACGTCATTTACCATGTCTAAGAAAAGACCGTGTTCAACGACCCCGACTTGGTGGATGAGATATTCGGCTAAAGCGTGTGGATCATCGATCTGTTCGAGATGTAAGTCGATGATGTAATTATCGGAGTCGGTCAATAAGAGGCTGCCGTTTTCTTGTTTGCGGAAAGTCGGGTTCAAGCCTTTAGCCGCAAAACAGTCGAATAATTTTTGGCTGCCATATGGGATGACCTCAACTGGTAATGGGAAAGCCCCTAATTTATCGACCATCTTGCTTTCATCCACGATCCAAAGGACTTTAGTGGAGTTGACCGCCACGATCTTTTCAAACAAAAGGGCAGCGCCACCGCCTTTGATACCTTGGAAATCGCTTGAGATCTCATCGGCACCATCGATCACGATATCGATATGGTCAGCTTCATCGACTGAGATCAAAGGGATGCCTAAGGATTCTGCTTGCTTAGCCGTAACACTTGAGGTCGTCACGCCAGTTATTTGAAGATCTTCTTCTGCGATCCGGCGTCCCAAAGCATCGACCATGTAGCGGACGGTCGAGCCGGTACCTAAGCCGACGATCATGCCATTTTTGACCCATTCAACTGATTTTTCGCCTACCAGACGTTTTAGTTCATTTTGATTCATGTAAAAGACCCTTTCAGATTTAACTTATTTATTTTGCTTGAATAATAAGTGTTCAAGTTCAGGATTAGCTGCAAAATATTTTTGCGTGTAAGAGCATAAAGGTAGGATCGTCTTGTTTTGCACCTTTGCGTGCTCTAAAAAGAAGACGGTCATCTTTTCTGCAAGTCCTTGGCCGCGTGCTTGTTCAGCGACAAAAGTACGTTCGATAACATAAGTTTGGTCATTGTTGATCATTTTAAAGCCAATGTTACCGAGCATTTCTTGCTGCTCGTTTTGACAAATTAGTTGGTCGTCTTGCCAGATGAAATCCATATCTATCACCCCAAATTAAATAATTATCAGCGGTAAAAAACATAACATTAAATAATGTGAAATGCTGTTTGCCTTCAAAATTAATGGTATCATAAATATAGTGCTGACAACTACTAAAATGAATGGGGTTTGAGAAATGAAAAGAGGATTTGAAATCGTTTCAAAATATGAAGGTGAAGATCTGACGTTGCCAGTTAGAGCAACTCAAAATGCAGCGGGCTATGATTTTTGTGCAGCTAAAGATTTTGTCTTACCAAGTATTTGGAAACGCAACTTTTTGAAGGTCTTACATGCGTTACGCAAACAAAAAGAGTACACAAAAGAAGATCTAGTAGCCGCTAATAAGGTCTTAAAGCCATACCTTGTGCCGACTGGGATCAAGGCTTATATGCAACCAGATGAGTTCTTGATGTTGGCCAACCGCTCCAGCAATCCATTAAAACACGGTTTGATCTTGCCAAATGGAGTCGGGATCGTTGATGCTGATTATTATGGAAATGATAACAATGAAGGCGAGATCTTTTTCCAATTGGTCAATTTTGGGCTGACGGACAAAGTGATCAAAAAGGGCGAAAGATTAGGCCAAGGCATCTTTTTACCGTATCTTTTGGCTGATGATGAAGCAGCGCCTTTAGCTAAGAGAACTGGCGGTTTTGGTTCATCAGGACGTTAGGAATTTAAAGATATCTTATAATTTTTTTAATGATTTTCGGGTATACTAATATTTTATAAGTAGAGGGGGGCAATTATGGCAAAAGTCAAAACTAGATATGTATGTCAAAACTGTGGCTATGTATCACCACGCTATTTGGGGCGGTGTCCTAACTGTAGCGAATGGAACACTTTAGTTGAAGAAGTCGAACAAAAAAGTGCGACCGTTAAAGCAGCCCCACGCGTTACTTTGACAGGAACAACGAATACCCCACAAAAGATCGACACGATCGAGATCTCACAGACACCTAGAGTTGATACGAAAAACGGTGAATTGAATCGTGTTTTAGGTGGCGGTGTCGTTCCTGGTTCAATGGTCTTGATCGGGGGCGACCCTGGGATCGGTAAATCAACGTTACTTTTACAAGTTTCGGGAAGTTTAGCCGATCAAGGGGGGAAATTGCTCTACGTTTCGGGTGAAGAAAGTGCCAACCAGATCAAGATGCGTGCCCAACGCTTGGGAGTCTCAGGTAGTGAATTTTACCTTTACCCCGAGACCAATATGGGAAGTATCTTACAAAATATCGAAGACTTAAAACCAGACTATGTCATCATCGACTCGGTGCAAACGATGCAGATGCCAAAAGTTACTTCAGCAGTCGGAAGTGTGGCGCAGATCCGCGAGGTGACCGCTGCTTTGATGCAAATTGCTAAGACAAATGGGATCACGATCTTTATCGTTGGTCACGTGACTAAGGGTGGCGCGATCGCCGGACCGAAGATCTTAGAGCATATGGTCGATACGGTGTTGTACTTTGAAGGCGATATGCATCGCACTTACCGGATCTTACGGGCAGTCAAAAATCGTTTCGGTTCGACTAATGAGATCGGCGTGTTTGAGATGCGCGATGGTGGTCTAGTTGAAGTACCTAATCCATCCGAGATCTTTTTAGAAGAGCGCTTGAGTGGCGCAACTGGTTCGGCGGTCGTGGTCTCAATGGAAGGAACACGGCCGATCTTAGCGGAGATCCAAGCGTTAGTCACCCCAACTGCATTTGGCAATGCTAAGCGAACAACGACGGGCTTAGATCATAATCGGGTCTCGTTGATCATGGCAGTGCTCGAAAAGCGGGCGGGGCTACTTTTACAAAATCAAGATGCTTATTTGAAAGCAGCTGGGGGCGTTAAATTAGACGAACCAGCGATCGATCTAGCTATCGCGATGAGTTTGGTGTCGAGTTATCGTGACCAACAAACTGCACCAGATGATTGTTTTATCGGTGAATTAGGTTTGACCGGTGAGATCAGACGGGTGACCCGGATCGGCCAAAGAATATCTGAAGCAGCTAAATTAGGCTTTAAACGGGTCTTTATTCCCCAAAATAATTTAAATGGTCTGGAATTGCCAACTAATATCGATGTGGTTGGCGTTAAGACGATCAGTGAAGCTTTACGGCATGTTTTTTAAGAAAGGGGTAATTAATACATGCGCAAACGAATAATCCAATTGATCTTTGCGTTCCTCGGTATCGGGGCAGGGTATTCCTTTTTGCCCGGTCTGTGGAACCTATTAAACATTCAAATACAAGTTTTATATAATCCGATCGTAAATATGTTTATCGGGTTGGTTTTAATGATGCTATGCTCATTTATCTTAGCTGAACCACTTGAAGGGGCGCTAAAAAAAGTCGAAGAGACACTGGCTAAACAAAAGACCGAAGCGATCATTTCTGAGAGTATTGCAATTATTGTGTCACTTGTGATCGCGGTCCTGATCTCAACGCTTTTCTGGCAATCACCACTGTTCTTCATCAATACGATCTTGCCAGTGATCGTGATGATCTTGTTTGCCTATCTCGGCTGGTTCGTAGGGCGCACACGACTAGGCGATCTGCCGAAGTTGTTCTCGGCACGATCTAAGAAAAAAGAAGCCGAAGAAAATAACGTTTTAGAACGTAAAGTAGGCGACAATTTCTATAAATACAAATTGTTAGACACTAACATTTTGATCGATGGTCGGATCTATGATCTCGCCAAGACTGGCTTTTTAGAAGGGACTTTAGTCGTACCTAACTTTGTCTTGTATGAATTGCAATATATCGCTGATTCAGGTGATAGCATCAAACGTGTTCGCGGGCGCCGTGGGCTAGACATTTTGAACAAGTTACAAAATGAAAAGATCGTGCCAGTTGAGATGTATGAAGGCGATTTTGATGATATTCAAGAAGTCGATTCAAAACTGATCAAGCTCGCTAAGATGTTAGATGCGGTGATCGTAACTAATGACTATAATTTGAATAAAGTCAGTGAATTTCAAAATGTGAAGGTCTTAAACGTCAATGCTTTGGCTAAGTCACTCAAACCGCGAGTGATCCCAGGTGAACGGTTGAACGTCATGGTGATCAAAAATGGGACTGAGCGTCAACAAGGGGTCGCTTATCTCGATGATGGTACGATGATCGTGGTCGAAGATGGGCGTTATTACATGAACAAGACGATCGAAGTTGAAGTTACTTCGGCGATCCAGACCGATGCTGGGCGGATGATCTTTGCGAAACCTTACCATTCTAAGAAGAAGTTACGTGAAAAAAACTAAGGAATTAGCCTAGAGTAGTTTATTTTTTACCTTATTCATTGTAAAATTGTAGGGTATGTAAAGTAATAACAAGAAAGAGGCGCTTAAATTGGCAAAAAATAAGATTCGCGTTCGTTATGCACCAAGTCCAACGGGGCATTTGCATATCGGTAATGCACGAACCGCGTTATTTAACTACTTATTTGCACGTCACAATAAAGGGACATTCGTTTTACGAATTGAAGATACGGATACTAAACGTAATATTGCAGACGGCGAAAAAAGCCAGCTCGATAACCTTAAATGGTTAGGGATCGACTGGGATGAAGGCCCAGATAAACCAGGTAAATATGGTCCTTACCGTCAATCCGAACGTAAAGATATCTACCAACCATTGATCCAAGAATTATTGGACAAGGGTCTAGCGTATGAATCTTACATGACAGAAGAAGAATTACAAGCGCAACGTGAAGAACAAAAGGCTAACGGTGAAGCCCCACGTTATATCTACGAATACGAAGGTATGACGGATGATCAGATCAAGGCTTCACAAGAAGAAGCTAAGGCAAAGGGCTTAAAACCAGTTATCCGGATCCGTTTACCACATGATAAGGTCTACGAATGGGATGATATCGTTAAGGGTAAAGTTAGCTTCAACTCCGATACTATTGGGGGCGACTTTGTGATCCAAAAACGCGACGGAATGCCAACTTACAACTTTGCGGTAGTTGTTGATGATCATTTGATGAATATCACACACGTTTTACGTGGGGATGATCACGTGGCTAACACACCAAAACAATTGGCTGTTTACGATGCTTTTGGCTGGGAAGCTCCAGTCTTTGGGCATATGTCACTTATCATCAACTCCGAAACAGGTAAGAAGCTTTCCAAGCGCGATGAATCTGTCTTGCAATTTATCGAACAATACCGTTCATTAGGTTACTTGCCAGAAGCAATGTTTAACTTCATCACCTTGCTTGGCTGGTCGCCAGTGGGTGAATCTGAGATCTTCTCACAAAAAGATTTTGTCAAGATGTTTGATCCAAAACGTTTGAGTAAATCACCAGCAGCCTTTGATGGTAAGAAACTTGAATGGATCAACAACCAATATGTCAAATCAGCTGATAGTGATGAGATCACAGATTCATCCTTGAAGCAATTGATCAAGGCGGGCAAGATCGAAGCAGATCCAGATACGATGAAGATCCAATGGGTCCGTCAATTAGTTAACTTGTATAAGCGTCAAATGTCTTATACGGGTCAATTAGCTGAAATGGCTGAGATCTTCTTCACTGAACCACCAATGTTAGATGAAGAAGCTAAGGCTGAATTAGCAGATGAGTCAGCAACGATCGTGTTGGAAGAATTTGCTAAGCAAGCAAAAGAATTACCGATCTTTGATGCTGTATCTATCCAAAACATGATCCGTCAGATCCAAAAAGATACTGGTGTACGTGGGCGCAAGCTTTACATGCCTATCCGGATCGCAACGACGCGTGAAATGCACGGGCCAGAATTAGCTCCTTCGATCGAGCTTTTAGGTCGCCAAAAAGTTTTGGAACATTTGGATAAGACTTTAGCTGAAATGAAAGCTTAGAATATAATAACAAGCTGCGATAAAAAAGACATCAGTCTGCGCAAAGGCAGCTTAATCAGGGCTGTGACAAAAGTTGCAGCCCTTTTATTTTACATCCGTACGGAGCAAGACGCCTTGCTCCACACTCAAAATAACGTGCTACGCAAAGCTGCTCCTAGCGTATAGCTACACAGATCAAATGCTGCCAAAAGCGCATCATCTGATCTGCTAGGCTATCCGTACGGAGCACCCCGCTTTGCTCCACACTCAAAAAATAAAAGGGGGTTTACAATATGATCCAGATCTATAATACTTTGACTAAAGAAAAAGAAGACTTTAAACCGCTTGTCGATGGTAAGGTCAGCATGTATGTCTGCGGGCCAACTGTCTACAATTATATTCATATCGGTAATGCCCGCTCAGCGATCGCTTTTGATACTGTTCGACGCTATCTTGAATATCGTGGCTATGAAGTAAATTATGTTTCTAACTTTACCGACGTTGATGATAAGATCATCAAAGCTAGTCAAGAAACGGGGCTGTCGGTTCAAGAAGTGACAACTAAATTCATTGCAGCCTTTTATGAAGATATCGCTGCTTTGAACATCAAAAAGGCAAGCAAAAATCCGCGGGTCATGGAAAATATGCCCGAGATAATTGATTTTATCGCTGCTTTAGTAGATAAGGGCTATGCCTATGAGGCGCAAGGAGACGTGTATTATCGTGCACGTAAATTTAAAGATTACGGGAAACTTTCGGGGCAATCGATCGATGCCTTAGAACAAGGGGCGAGTGAACGTGTCCAAGCAAGTGACCAAGGCAAAAAAGAAGATCCGTTAGATTTTGCACTTTGGAAGAGTGCTAAACCGGAAGATATCGCGTGGGATTCTCCTTGGGGCCAAGGTCGTCCTGGGTGGCACATCGAATGTTCAGTGATGGCTGGCAAATATCTTGGAAAAACGATCGATATCCATGCTGGCGGTCAAGACTTGGAATTCCCACACCATGAAAATGAGATCGCTCAAAGTGAAGCTAAAAATGGACAAAAATTTGCCAACTATTGGATGCACAATGGTTTTGTGACGATCGGTCAAGACGATGAAAAGATGAGCAAGTCACTAGGCAACTTCGTGACAGTTCATGAATTAGTTAAAGAGATCGATCCACAGATCGTTCGTTTTCTGATGGCAACGACACAATATCGCCATCCGATCCGCTATAGCCAAGCTAATTTAGATGATGCTAAGGCTAACTTGAACAAATTAAAGACAGCTGTTCAAAATGTGCGTTACCGTTTAGAAGATGCCGGTGATGGTGCGCTCGAAGCTGAGGTCCAAGAAAAAGTTGAAGAATTAGTGGTGAAATTCAAAGTAGCGATGGATGATGACTTTAATACGCAAAATGGGATCACAGTGGTCTACGAATTAGCGCGTGAATTAAACATTTATGCAGCTAGAGAAGCGGTCAACCGTGCAACTTTAGAATATCTTTTACAAAATTTTGCAACTTTAGCGGAAATTTTTGGGATCGAGTTTGAAAATGAAGAGCTCGGTGATGAAAAGATCGAAGCATTGATCAAAAAACGGGATGAGGCGCGTGCAAATCGTGATTTTGCTACAAGTGATGAGATCAGAGATACTTTGAAAGAGCAAGGTATCATTTTAGAAGATACCCCACAAGGGACACGCTGGAAGAGAGGGTAAAATGTCAGATTACAAACAAGTAAATGGGATCGCACTTGCTTATATGGGGGATGCGATCTATGAAGTTTATATCAGAAAGCATTTATTAGATGAAGGAATGACCAAACCAACACGTTTGCATCATCGCGCGACGCACTATGTGTCGGCTAAAGCCCAAGCAATGCTGATCAAGAAAATGGAAGAACAAGAACTGTTGACACCAGAAGAACAAGAGTATTTCCGCCGCGGTAGAAATGCGAAGAGTTATACTTCGGCGAAGAACACATCAGTTGTGACTTATCGGATCTCGACTGGTTTTGAAGCTTTGTTCGGTTATCTTTACCTAAGTGGACAGACTGAGCGCCTAGATGAATTGGCAGCTTGGTGCATCAAAACGGTTGAAGCGGAGGGAAAATAATGGCAACAAATGAAGATTTTGTGATCGGACGCCACCCAGCTGTGGCAGCTTTGAAGAGCAAGCAAGCGGTCAATAAAGTGTTTTTACAATCGGGGCTAAAAGCTGATGCCTTAAAAGAAGTGGCTAGTTTAGCCAAGAAAAAAGGTGTGATCGTCAATCAAGTTCCAAAAGCTAAGTTAGATCTATTAGCTGATGGTCAAAACCACCAAGGGGTCGTCTTGGCTGTAGCGGCTTATGAATATGCGAGTTTAGATGATCTATTTGCTAAAGCTCAGGCTAAAGATGAAGATCCATTCTTTATCATCTTAGATGGTATCGAAGACCCGCACAATTTAGGCTCGATCATGCGAACGGCTGATGCTGCGGGAGTCCATGGAATCATTATTCCTAAGCGCCGCGCCGTACAATTGACGTCAACAGTAGCGAAGACTTCAACTGGGGCGATCGAATATGTGCCGGTATGTCGGGTAACGAATCTCGTTCAAACAGTTGAGGAGCTTAAAAAACGTGGCGTTTGGGTCTTTGGAACTGATATGCATGGGACTGATTTTAGAAAATGGAGTGCCAAGGGACCGACTGCTTTGGTGATCGGTAATGAAGGCAAAGGGATCGCCCCATTACTTAAGAAAAATTGTGATGAGATGTTGACGATCCCGATGGTTGGCCATGTTCAAAGTTTAAATGCTAGTGTTGCTGCTAGTCTTTTGATCTATCAAGGCTTTACTTCACGGGGCAATTAACGATGAAGAAGCGAATTTTGATCGTTGATGCCTACAATATGATCGGGCATTGGCCAGAATTAGAGAAGTTGAAAAAGGCTGATCGCCTAGAAGAAGCTCGCGATAAACTATTATATATTCTCTCAGATTACTATAAGCAAAGTAACGCGGAGATCATCGTTGTCTTTGATGCCATGTATGTGCCAGGTTTGTCAAAGAGCTATGAGCAATATGGGATCCAAGTCGTCTGGACCGATGAAGGCCAAACTGCAGATAGCTATATCGAAGCCTTGGCTAAAAAATTGCAGACACGTTTGACCCAAGTTGAAGTGGCGACAAGTGATGGAGCAGAACAATGGACTGTTTTTTCTCAAGGTGCCCTGCGTAAACCAGCTTGGGAATTGTACCAAGATATAAAACGGGCAAAACGCGAAGTCCATGCAGCAGCTAGACAATATCAAGACCAAGCCTTGGTCAGACGCTCACCGTTTAGCGATAAACAATTAAATGCATTAGCTAAATTACGGGATGAGCTCTCTAAATAAATATATGTATTAGAAAAAATCGTATGAAACCAAAAGAATGATGATGTGGTTTTATACGATTTTTATTTTATGGGTGTCCGTCAACCGATATGGATAGACCCGTACGGCACTTCCTACAGAAATGTGGGAAGTGTTTTTTTACGCAAAAAACTGGTATGGAATTTTTATCCATACCAGAAAGTGTACACCTGACAACGGTACAAGAAAATCTGGTTGAAAAGATCACCTATACTCCATTAGGTAAGATCACACCACAAGATCCAAATGGTAACCCAATTCCAGGTGCACCAACACCAGGTTACAACAATGATCCAAAAGACCCAACTAAGGGTGGTATCACACCAGTTCCTGAAATTCCGGGTTACACTCCACGCGTACCAAGCGTTAAGCCAGAAGATCCAGGCAAGGATACACCAGTCGTTTACGAAAAGAATGAAGATCCTAAGAAACCAGATATTTCAAATGAACGTGATCAAAATGCTAAGATCATCTTCCGTGATGTGACAACAGATACGGACTTAGCAACAGAGAAATTCACTGGTAAGTCAGGTTCTAAGATCACATACAGCACAGCTGATAAGATCAAGGAATTGCTTGCTAAAGGTTATGTTCTAGTGAATGACGGTTTCCCAAGTGACGCAGCCTTTAATAGTGACAATGATGTGGATCAAACTTACTATGTAACATTCAAACACGGTGAAGCACCAGTTGGACCAAATGATCCACACGAACCAGGTACACCGATCAACCCTAACGATCCAAATGGACCAAAATGGCCAGCTAAAGACGAATACACCAAGGAATTTACTTCTACAGTGCACTTCGTTGATAAAGACGGCAACAAGTTACGTGATGATGACGTTCAAACATCAACATGGACACGGACATTGATCGTTGACACAGTTACAGGTAAGGTCAAGAACCCAGATGCTGTATGGACAAGTGATACGGGCAACTACAACGATGTTAAAGTTCCTGTGATCGAAGGTTACTATGCTGATAAAGCAAATGTACCAGGTCCTAAGGCTACTCAAGAAAACATCGAAACAAATGTGGTTTACAACGAAATCGGTAAGATCGTTCCAGTTGATCCAGAAGGTAACCCAATTCCGGGTGTACCAACACTTCAATACAAGAACGATCCTAACGATCCAACGAAGGTCGTCGTAACTGATACCCCAGATGTTCCAGGTTACACAACTGATACTGTAAGTGTGACACCAAACATACCAGGTGAAGACACACCAGTTGTCTACAACAAGGTAGAAACACCAAAAGATCCTGAAAAGACACCAGGTCGACCAAGCACACCAGCTCCAGCCCCAACGACCCCAGAGGCTAAACCACAACCAGCTGCTAAGGAACAACCTAAGGCAGACAAGCCTGCTGCTGAACTTCCTCAAATGGGTGACGCAGACAACAATTCTATCGCAGTGCTTGGTGCGGTAATGATCACAAGCTTACTTAGCTTGTTCGGATTTGCCAGCAAAAAGAAAAAAGATGAAGAAAACATCTAATTTCTAGAGCCTGAAAAAGAGGAGAATTTTCTTCTCTTTTTCAGTACATAGAGTGTGGGGACTTACGGAGGATCCACTTTTAAAGTTGTATAAATAACGAGGTCCCCCTTGCGATGTAAATATATCGCAAGGGGGACCTCGTTTTGATATTGATTTTGATCAGTCGACTAAAGTAGCTGATTGCTGATAATGCTTAGGCGTTTTACCGACGATCTTTTTAAAGACCCTAGAGAAGTGAGATGCATCTGCAAAACCAAGGGTATAAGCTGCTTCATTGGTTGTAACATTTGACTTGAGCATGAGTTTTGCTTCTTCGATTTTACGATCGATGATGTAATCTTGGGCCGTTGAACCTAATTCAGTCTTAAAGAGTGTTCGCAGTTTAGATTCACTGATGTTAAAATAACTCGCTAACTCTTTGACTTTCAAAGGTCGATACATATTAGTGTTGATATATTGAATGATCGAAGTTGTAAGTGGCGATAGGTGTAAGGTGATGACCTTATTTACTTCGCTGGTGTAATACACGATCGCCGAATCACGGACTTGCAAGATCTCATCTAAAGTATTGCTTAGTTCAGTCTTTTTGATGAAAAGATCACGACTACCATAAGCAGTGATGATATCCATCCCTAATTCGATCCCAGCCTGAGAGAGTTTTTCAAAGACCACGATCGAATAATTTTTTTCTGAACGTAAGGTATCGCCTGTAACTGCAGGGATGACCCCATTGCTTAGCTTGAAGACCATATCGCGTAATTTGTTGACATCACCACTGCGCACATAGTCTAAGATCTTATGTTCATAGAGATAGAGATACATATTTGAATCGAAGTTTTGAGAAACTAAATATTCGATCCGTTCATCGGTGATCTCAGCTGAATATTTCTTTGTTTCAAGGTGGATCTTATCAGACATTAGATCTTTTATCTCACCGGAAAAGAAGTAGTGGACCATGATCAAAATATCACGCAGCTCACTAGTTGAAAATAACGGTAGGTCATTTAAATAACTATAGAGGATCTCTTGATCTTTAGCGCTGATCTTTAAATCTTTCATTCCCTTATAGAAGAAGGTTTTATCAACGATATTGCATTTGAAGGGACCAAATAGGATATGAAAATTCTCAAAATTATAGAGTAAAAACATGTCGTTTAGTTCCCCACTGATGAAGCTGAACAACTCGTGTGAGTTCAAAGCTTCTTTTAGAATATTTTCATAGTCGTTAAAGAGCACCGTTGTCTGATTGGAACGATACTCTTCGATGATCTCTAAATTTTCGTCAAAGACAATAATTGGAAGTCTGAGACAAATATGCAGAGATTTGATCATTTTTAGCCTTTTCATATAAATCGTGACCTCTTTACATATATAAATTAAAATTGATATATAGAGATTTTAATAATTGGCTAATCCAATTAACATTATAACTTTTTTTCGTTTAATCTAGTTAACAAATTCAACGATTTTGCAATTTTTATTGAAAAATACAATTATTTAGATAAAAAATATGACGTTTTTTACAATTCTTGTTGAATTATTCATTCTCGAAAAATTCAACAAAGACTATACATCATTAATGTTCAAAAATTTAATGTTTATTTAAAGGAGAGAAATAAGGACAAATGGTCTCAAAAAATAATCGAGATCTGTATTTGAGAAGATCCGCCAACAAGGTCTCCAAATATACGATCAAAAAGCTTAGTGTAGGTGTAACTTCTGTTTTAGTAGGTACGACTTTTTTCATCGGTTCTACTAGTCAAGCAAATGATTCAGAACAAGAAACAACGCAACAGTCTGACACAGCAGTTAAAGCTTCCGATACAAGTAGTACTAATGATTCTTCCCGACTCAAAGTTCAAGAAGCTAGCCAAGATCAAGCATCAACTTCCACCACAGATGCCGATCAAGCGCAAGCAGCTGGAAATGCTACAAGTACTCAAGCATCGACTTCCACAACTTCCACCAACGATGCCCAAGATTCCTCCGCAGATGAAATCAACCAGACAAATACGCAGGTAGAAAACAATAAACAAGAAGCGACAACCGCTGATCAAGCTGAATCAAATAATGATTCGGTATTATCCAATAATAATGTAGCAAATTCGGCTGAAAGTCAAGCAAAAGCCAATGAAGAAACCGCTGCAACACCTCAAGATACAGCAGGTTTCCGACGTGCTAATGTCGATACTTCAGCCTGTGCTTTAGCTGCTAATACAGACAATACGATCGCTGATGTTTCTAGTTGGCAAGAATTGATCAGCGCTATGGTATTCTAATTACCAAACGATCAATGTTAATGGCGCGATCACGGCTTCCAGCAATGGAAATATCGGAAGCAATGGTCATAACGTTACGGTACAGGTCAATCACGTAATGCTGGCCCAAGTAAAGTTGAATTGGGTGAAAACTCGACCTTTAACTTTACTGGTCGTGACGGGATCATCTTAGGCAATAACTCAAGCTTTGTCTCAGGTGAATATTCTAAGGTCCACTTCCAAAACAAAGGTCGTGGGGGCGCTTTAGACTTGGCAAACGATTCTAACATTACGATCTCTAAACATTCAGATACTTTATTTGAATCAAACGGTAAAACTGGTACATTTGGTTCTTACGATGGTTACAATTACATCGGGGTCAATGAAGGCGGGAATATCTTAATTGATGAATTTGCCACTTTCCGTGTTATCTTGACTAACCGTGGCGATAACCCTTGGGATGACGTGATCTCACTTGATTCACGTGGTAGCAATACTTCAGCTAGCTTTGTTTCTAAAAAAGGTGCGATCATCGATATTCGCGATGATAACACAAACTTCTATGCTGAATTGATCTCTTTCCCATTGGGGCTGCTGACTCTAAGATCGATATTCAAGATCCATTGTATATCAACTTACAATGTTATTCAGCTGGTGGTGCGATCACTGGTCGGCAGATCGCTGAGGGTGTCAATACTAAGACAGCTTACGATGCGGTAAATACACCAAAGATCGATGGTTATGAAGCACAGATCAAATCAACAAATGCCAATGGTGTAACAGTTGGTAGTGCGGCTGATACAGTCAAGGCTAACTTAGACATTCCTGATGAGATCGTTAAAGATGTCAAAGTTCCTGTGAACACAGGTTACTATGCTGATAAGGCAAATGTTCCAGGTTACACAACAAGTATCGTGAGTGTGACCCCAGGTGTTCCAGGTGAAGATACACCAGTTGAAGTTCCAACAACGCCAGCACTAGCTAAAGAAGCCCCACAAGCTGCTGCTGAATTACCACAAATGGGTGATGCAAATGAAACAACGATGGCTGCGGTCGGTGCCGCAATTGTTGCAGCTACTTTAGGCTTAGTTGGCTTTGGTGTTAAAAAGAAGGATGAAAAAAACTTCTAAATTTTTAAGTGAATAGAATACAAGAAAGAAGGAATTATTCTCCTTCTTTTTTGTTTTGAACAAGATATTTCTAGGCTGATGTAGTAGTCAGCGTATGCTGATTTTAGTATAATTAAGTATATGAGAATAGAATAAAAATTTTGTTATTAAACTGGGGGCAAAATAAATGAAGCTAGTACCATTATGGCTCGAACGATAAAAAAGAAAGGATAAGAAAAATGTCGGCAGAAAAAATCGTTATTGTGGGAGCTAACCATGCTGGGTTGGCGGTTGCTCGGAATTTAATGGATAGTGGAAAAGAATTTGAGATCACTATGATCGATAAGAGTGATAATTTAGGCTATCTTAGTTGTGGTACACCATTACTTTTATCAAACGAGATCAATTCTTATCGAAATTTCTTCTATGTCGATAATGAAACTTTACGCAAGCAGCTTGCAGCCCTTTACACAGAAGCACTTGTCGAATCGATCGATTTTAGGAACAAAAAAGTGATCTTTAGGGATAAACAAGGATTACAAGGAGTCAAGTATGATAAGCTAGTTTTAGCAACGGGGGCGTCACAAGTTAGTCTAGGGATCAATGGTAATGATCTACGTGGGATCTATCGTATCAAGAATTTAAATGAGGGACTCGAAGTAAATCAGCGTTTGGATCTGAATAATGTCAAAAATGTTGCGATCATCGGTGGTGGCTATATCGGGATCGAAGTGGCTGAAGCGATCCAAAAACGTGGAAAGCATGTAACGATCTATGATGCCAACCCGCATTTAATGATGTCGCACTATGATGAACCATTTGGCCGCCTAGTCGAAGAACGCTTGCGTGAAAAAGGGATCGATCTATGTTTAGAAGAAGAGGTCCAAAGCTATGTCGGTAAATCTGGTCGGATCGATCAGATCATTACTGACCGTGGGAAATACTCGACTGATATGGCCATTTTGACGATGGGATTCTTACCAAATACTTCCCTAGGACGTTTCCATTTAGAGCTATACACTAATGGTGCCTATATTGTAAATGAGTATCAACAGACTTCTGATCCAGATATCTACGCGGTAGGCGATTGTTCGACCTCGTATTCAAATATCCTAAAAGAATTAGTCGTTAACTTTTCAGTCTCGGATGCCTTGCGGGGGGCCTATGTTGCAGCCAAAAATATTGCGGGGGAAAATATTTCCTCAAGTGGGACCCAAGCTTCAAATGCGGTGCGGGTCTACGGGTTGAATCTATTTTCAACGGGTGTGACAGTCAATGAAGCCATCCGTTATAGTATCCCCCATGAATACGTTGACTATGAGACTTGGCAAAGACCAAAATTCATGCTTGAAAATAGCAAGATCAAATTGCGTTTGGTCTACCATAAAGAAGATCATCGCCTTTTAGGAGCCCAGATCGCAAGCCGGTCAGATCAAGCGGGTACACTGCATATGCTTTCACTTGCGATCCAAAAAGAGGTCACAGTAGATGAATTAAAGGTCTCTGACTTCTTCTTTTATCCATACTTTAACCAACCTGAGAATTTTGTGACAGAAGCAACACGACATGTAAGTAAGAAACGAGGCAAAGCAGATGACAAATGAGATGAATGAACAAAAAGTAGCCAAATTTCTAGATGCATTAGATGAGTTTGTGGCAGATGTTACTGATCAAGCTAAAGCGTTGCGCTTTTATACTTGTTTGGGCAATGTGAAGCTCTATGTTATCTTGGAATACGGCTATCCTAAGACAAAAGAAAATGATGGTAAAAAAGAGCTTTTAGTCTATACGACAGAACCGACTAAGCTCCTTGAAAACTCAGGGTTAAGCACGGTCGCTTTAGGACTCGAACGGCTAGCTCAAGAATTAAAAACGCTTGGAGCAGCGGGAATGTTAGTTGATGAAGGTGAACGTGATGTCATCATTCCAGCTGAGAATGTTTTTCAGGTCCAAGCTTTAAAGAAGAAGACAGCTGACTTTAAATTAAAGACAATGCCCGAACAGCTTTCTTTGACGTTGGAAAATGAGATCAGACGGGTAGTCAAGACAAAACCTGATGTTCTCAGTGCTTGGCTATTGGGGATCTTATTACCAGGAAAGAGTGACTATGAATATATGGTGACCCTAGAATATGCCTCTACTGTAGCTAGTGCTGAAAAAGAGCGTTTAGCGCAACAGATCGCAGCTCAAGTGACTCCATTACTACCAGATGGGACCGAGCTTTTGATTGGAACGACCGCTGAATTGGCGGGTGAGCGAGCTAAGCGTGACTTTGCACCGTTTTATATCAAGTTGAATTTTTAGTGAGGTGGCTAAATACTAATGAAAAAATTTTTAAAGTATTGTTTGATCGTAGTCTTGCTTGTTGTAGGATTGGCGCTTATCTTTAACCAACAGATCAAAAATGCCTTAGTCAACCATATGACTAATTCAGCTGTCAGCACGACAGTTGTTAAAGCTGATCAAAACTCCAAAAAGGCAAATTTTAACTTTAAAAAGATCAAAGCTGTCGATAATCAAATGGTCGTTAGTGCGGCCACGAGTGCTAAAAATGATGCCATCGGGAAGATCGCTATGCCAAGTGTAGGGTTAAAATTACCGATCTTTGAAGGCTTGAACAATGAAGATCTGGTACGTGGTGCGGGAACGATGAAGCAAGGCGAACAAATGGGGGCAGAAGGCAACTATGCCTTAGCTGGGCACCATATGAAAGATGCCAAATTACTTTTTGGTCCGCTAGCTGATGCCAAGCTGGGAGACAAGATCTATGTGACCGATGAAAAGAAAGTATATGTTTACACGACTACTGTTAAAACAGTTGTTAACAAGAGTGAAGTTCAATATATTTATGATGAACCGGGCAAAAAGATGATAACTTTGGTGACCTGTGCTTCGGGTGATGATGGCGAAGTCGATCGTACGATCATTCAAGGTGAATTAGCTGAAGTTTTGGATGCAACAAAGGAAAATCTTAAGTATTTCAACTAATTGACAGCAACTTACTTTACTGATAGAGTTATACTGATAAAGATCTAAGGAGTAAAAGAATGTCGAAGAAAAAAGTGGCACTTGCTTGCTCAGAATGTGGTTCACGAAACTATTCGATCACCGAAAATGTTAACCGCGCAGAACGCTTAGAAGTTAAAAAGTTTTGCAAGTACTGTGGCAAACATACGATCCATCGTGAAACCAAGTAGTTCATGGAGGCGTAATATAGATGAAATTCATTAAAAGTGTTATCAAAACAATGAAGGATACGACTTGGTTAACAGCTAAGGAGACCAGACGTGATACGACCACAGTAGTAGTCATGTCATTAGCATTTGCAGTCTTCTTTGGTTTAGTTGATTATGCGGCTCAAGCTGTGATCAATTTGTTAGTCTAGTTTTTAAAGGGCTGGTATTACCGGCCTTTTTTTGTTACAATTAAGTAAGGACAGGACCTTCGAACGCATTCGGGGGTTTTTATTTTGCAGTTAAATGATAAGTATAATTAAGGAGAAAAACATGGCAGAATCATTTGAAAAGAAATGGTATGTATTACATACATACGCAGGTTATGAAAATAAAGTCAAAACTAACTTGGAATCACGGGCACAATCAATGGGGATGGAAGACTATATTTTCCGCGTAGTCGTTCCAGAAGAAGAAAAAGTTGAAACAACTAAGACCGGTAAGGAAAAAGTTGAAACTTTGAAAACTTTCCCAGGTTATGTGCTAGTTGAAATGGTGATGACTGACCAATCATGGTACGTTGTACGTAACACACCAGGCGTAACAGGCTTTGTTGGGTCACACGGTGCTGGTAGTAAGCCAGCTCCATTGCTTGATGAAGAGATCGATCACATCTTGAACCAACTTCAAGGTAGTGAACATCAAGCTGATTTTGATGCTGAAGTAGGCGATGCAGTGACGATCATCGAAGGTGCGTTTGCAAGCATGGTCGGTAAGATCACTGAGATCAATGCTGAAAAGTCAAAAGTCAAAGTTATGATCGATATGTTTGGCCGTGAAACAATGGCCGAATTGGACTTTGACCAAGTTGAGCGTTTAGTTTAGGATCTAGGACTACAGTTATAATTACTGTAGTCTTTTTTCAAAATGGGGTGAATGCGAGATGCTTAAAGATGCTAATAAATTGGTCCAGACAACAGTTATAGCGGCGGGCGGTCTAGCTTTGGGAGCGGCGCTTGAGTGGTATAAATTAGCTGAACCGAGTAAAAATCGAGAAGTGACGCTTCAAAATCAGATCCCAACATTATTTATTCACGGCTATGCTGGGACCCGCTTGTCCTCAGGCTTGATGATCAAACGGTTCGAACACTATGGGTGGGGGCAAAAAAGTACAGTGATCGTGGTAAAAGCCGATGGCCGTTTAAAGATCAAGGGCGACCCTAGTATCCCTGGTGGTTTTATCCAAGTATTATTTGATAAAAATCGGATGTCGATCATTCATCAGACTGACTGGTTATGGCGTTTGATGAGTTATTTGAAAAATAACTATGGCATCGAAAAGATAAATATCATTGCTCATTCGATGGGAGGCGTGACCGTTTTGAACTTTTTGAGCAAGTTTGGGATCTCGGATCGTGTTCCACATGTGGAAAAAGTCGTGACTTTAGGTGTGCCTTTCAACGATACTGAAGTCGGCAAGGATGGTAAGGAGATCGAATATCGCCCGTTGACTCAGTACGGGCCGCTTACGATGGCACCGCTATTTAGTAAGATCAAAAAGCATCGTTATATCATTTCACCCGATACGAAATTTTTGAATATCGCGGGTGATCTGGAAAATGGGACGGCTTCAGATGGTTCGGTCTCTTTAGATTCAGTCTTGAGTTTGCGCTATTTGTTACCACGCCAAGTCTACCATGAAGTGATCGTGAAGGATAAAAAGGCATCGCATTCACGTCTCCATGAAAATCGTCAAGTCGATAAGATGATCGGCCAATTTTTATTTGGTAAGCAAGCTTTACAGGCATTTGCGGATAAGTAGATCTCAGTTCAGAAAAAATTTCGGGCAAAATATTGTTTTTTGAAAAAAAGCGTGTTATATTTTATAAGTATGCTTTTAGCATATTGAAGTGGGAGGTCAAATATGCTGACCATCCGTACCACACACGGAATAAGGAGGAATGACCCGTGGCAAAAAACGTAATCAACGTTGTTAAATTACAAATTCCTGCTGGTAAAGCAACTCCAGCTCCACCAGTAGGCCCTGCTTTAGGTCAAGCAGGTATCAACATCATGGGATTCACAAAAGAATTTAACGCTCGTACAGCTGACCAAGCTGGTATGATCATCCCAGTTGTTATCAGTGTTTATGAAGATCGTTCATTTGACTTCATTACAAAGACACCGCCTGCTGCAGTTTTACTTAAGAAAGCTGCTGGTGTAGAAAAAGGCTCCGGCGAACCTAACACAAACAAAGTTGCTACAGTTACAAAAGCACAAGTTAAGGAAATCGCTGAATCAAAAATGCAAGATCTAAACGCTGCAGACGTAGAAGCTGCTATGCGCATGATTGAAGGTACTGCACGAAGCATGGGCTTTGTTGTAGAAGACTAATTTTCTACGGCCATGCTTCTCAGACGGACACTTCTGTGAAAGCAGATCTGTCAAGTGGGAGGTATATCCGATAGACCACATTTTGCAAGGAGGAACTCACTAATGGCTAAAAAGAAAAGCAAGAAATATTTAGAAGCTGCTAAAAAAGTCGAAGCAGACAAAGCTTACACAGCTAACGAAGCAGTTGCTTTGGTTAAAGAAATCGACTTTGCAAACTTCGACGCAACAGTTGAAGTTGCATTTAACTTAAACTTAGATACAAAACAAGTAGACCAACAATTACGTGGTGCTTTAGTTTTACCAAACGGTACAGGTAAAGAACAAACAGTTGTTGTCTTTGCTAAAGGTCCTAAAGCTCAAGAAGCTAAGGATGCAGGTGCAGACGTTGTCGGTGACGATGACTTAGTTGCACGTATCCAAGATGGCTGGTTGGACTTTGACGTTGCGATTGCAACACCAGACATGATGGCACAAGTTGGTCGTTTAGGTCGTGTACTTGGACCTAAAGGCTTAATGCCAAACCCTAAGACTGGTACAGTTACAATGGACGTTGCTAAAGCTGTTTCTGACGCTAAGAGCGGTCAAGTAACATACCGTACAGACCGTGACGGTAACGTACACGTGCCAGTTGGTAAAGTATCATTTGACGAAGCTGCTTTAGTTGGCAACTTCCAAGCAATCTACGATACAATTGCTAAATTACGTCCAGCTGCTGTTAAAGGAACATACATCAAGCATGTTTCCTTGGCATCAACATTTGGACCAAGTGTTACACTTGACACAAACTCATTATAAGAATAAGTTTGTCGCTTAAAAGCCGTGGTCGATTGACTGCGGCTTTTTTTGTTGCAAGCTAGGTGTCAAAAGGTATATAGTTTAGCATAAGATGAGCTGGATATGTGATCAAGGTCAATGAGGAGTGGTTAACTGTTACCAAAAACATAGAATAGTGTAGAAAAATTTGTTATAACAAACCATGGAAAGAAGTAAAAATGTGGGTGGTTATTATGACAATGTTAAAACCGAA
>NZ_JBCOAR010000014.1:40450-44441 GCF_040226755.1 Ligilactobacillus sp. RTP31139st1_D10_RTP31139_211217 | reverse complement strand
ATCGGGAAATAGCTCAGCTTGGTAGAGCACCTGGTTTGGGACCAGGGGGTCGCAGGTTCGAATCCTGTTTTCCCGATTGAACGAAAGTTCTTAAAATCAACATCGCGGTGTAGCTCAGCTGGCTAGAGCGTCCGGTTCATACCCGGGAGGTCGGGGGTTCGATCCCCTCCGCCGCGATTTACGTACTAGTGCCTCGGACCTTTAGCTCAGTTGGTTAGAGCAGACGGCTCATAACCGTCCGGTCGTAGGTTCGAGTCCTACAAGGTCCATTTGATCTATTTATTAGATGGATCATAGTATGTAACTAAATATTATGGAGGATTACCCAAGTCTGGCTGAAGGGAACGGTCTTGAAAACCGTCAGGTGGGTCAAACCACGCAAGAGTTCGAATCTCTTATCCTCCTTTTTATTATCGCGGGATGGAGCAGTCTGGTAGCTCGTCGGGCTCATAACCCGAAGGTCGTAGGTTCAAATCCTGCTCCCGCAATAATGGTCCTATGGTGTAGGGGTTATCACGCCTGCCTGTCACGCAGGAGATCACCGGTTCAAATCCGGTTAGGACCGTAAATATGGCTCGGTAGCTCAGTCGGTAGAGCAAAGGATTGAAGCTCCTTGTGTCGGCGGTTCGATTCCGTCCCGCGCCATTAACAACATTATATGCGGGTGTAGTTTAGTGGTAAAACCACAGCCTTCCAAGCTGTTGTCGCGAGTTCGATTCTCGTCACCCGCTTAAGTGTTAAATGGGCCTATAGCTCAGCTGGTTAGAGCGCACGCCTGATAAGCGTGAGGTCGGTGGTTCGAGTCCACTTAGGCCCATCTGGAGAAGTACTCAAGTGGCTGAAGAGGCGCCCCTGCTAAGGGTGTAGGCCGGTAACACGGCGCGAGGGTTCAAATCCCTCCTTCTCCGTTAATATGGCCCGTTGGTCAAGTGGTTAAGACACCGCCCTTTCACGGCGGTAACATGGGTTCGAATCCCGTACGGGTCATCACAATATATAATTATCGCGGGATGGAGCAGTCTGGTAGCTCGTCGGGCTCATAACCCGAAGGTCGTAGGTTCAAATCCTGCTCCCGCAATATGGTCCTATGGTGTAGGGGTTATCACGCCTGCCTGTCACGCAGGAGATCACCGGTTCAAATCCGGTTAGGACCGTTGTGACTTTATATTTTGGCTGCCGTTATGGTAGCTTTTTTTATGAAATCAACCTAACTTTATTTACAAGTAAAGTTAGATGTAGTATTATTATATAGTATATTGGCTATGGCGATAGTGGCGAAGTGGTTAACGCACCGGATTGTGGCTCCGGCACTCGTGGGTTCGATTCCCATCTATCGCCCTTGATGCCGGTGTGGCGGAATTGGCAGACGCGCTGGACTCAAAATCCAGTGTCCGTTGAGGACGTATCGGTTCGACCCCGATCACCGGTATTTCTTGGGACTAGGTAACTTTACCTAGTCTTTTTTTATATCTAAGAAAACCTTTTGCAAATATTTAGGCCTTTTACCTTGAATAAGTGAAATCTTGTGTTAGAATAAGAACGTTACAACTCACTCATTCCCGATAGGATTCACTATCTAGTGAAGATGCCTTGTAACCACAAAATTGAAATGGGGGAATTCAAAGTGTCAGAAAGACATTTATTTACATCAGAATCAGTCTCAGAAGGACATCCAGATAAAATCGCAGATCAAATCAGTGATGCGATCTTAGATGCATTGTTGGAAAAAGATTCCAATGCACGTGTAGCAGCAGAAACAACTGTTACTACAGGTTTAGTAGTTGTTGTCGGTGAAATTTCAACTAATAAGTATGTTGATATTCAAAAAGTAGTACGCGATACGATCAAAGAGATCGGCTATACTAATGGCAAATACGGTTTCGACGGCGATAATTGTGCTGTTTTGACTGCGATCGATGAACAATCAGCTGATATCGCTTTAGGTGTCGATAACTCATTGGAAACAAAAGAGGGTCAAGCAGATCCGCTCGATCAGATCGGTGCGGGTGATCAAGGCTTGATGTTTGGTTATGCGATCGATGAAACACCTGAATTGATGCCATTACCGATCGCATTGAGCCATCGGTTGATGCGTAAGATCGCTCAAGTGCGCAAGTCAGGCGAACTTACCTATTTAGGACCTGATGCTAAGGCACAAGTTACCGTTGAATATGCTGACGATGGTAAACCTTTGCGCGTTGATACAGTTGTTTTATCAACACAACATGCAGCTGAAATTGGGTTGGAACAAATTAGACAAGATATTTTAGAAAAAGTTATCCAAACGGAGATTCCAGCTGAGTTGCTTGATGAGAAAACAAAATATTTCATCAATCCAACTGGACGCTTCGTTATCGGTGGACCACAAGGCGATGCAGGGCTGACCGGTCGCAAGATCATTGTTGATACTTATGGCGGTTTTGCTCATCATGGTGGTGGTGCTTTCTCTGGTAAGGATGCTACTAAAGTAGACCGTTCAGCTAGCTATGCTGCACGTTATATTGCTAAAAATATCGTAGCTGCTGGGATCGCATCTCAAGTTGAGGTTCAGATCGCATATGCTATTGGGGTCGCACAACCAGTCTCGATCGCGGTCGACACATTTGGAACCTCGAAAGTAAGCAATCAAGCACTAGTTGCAGCTATTCGCAAGATTTTTGATCTGCGCCCAGCGGGGATCATTGAAATGCTTGATCTTCGTCGTCCGATCTATAAGCAAACTGCTGCTTATGGTCATTTTGGACGGACTGATGTTGAGTTGCCTTGGGAAAAAACGGATAAGGTTGCTGAATTGAAGGCAGAATTGAATTTAGATTAAAAATTATAACTATTTTTGAGCATTAGTCGATACGGACTAGTGCTCTTTTTATATTAATTGGAGTGAAAAAGCTAGCATGAATCAGCGATAGAGGATATAATCGAAGTAAGGTTTTAAATTAAGCAATTATTATAATTTTTTAAATATTAGGAGGGTCGAATTTTGAAGAGTAGAAAAGAACGTCTTGAGAATAAAAAACAACAACTGTTATCTGAAAATATAAAATCTGTCAAAAAAGCTACGACATATATTGGAACGACTGTTTTGATGGGAACAGCTGGTTTAGTTTTGAGTAAAGCTAAGGCGCAAGCAGATACGGTTCAGATCGATCAAAATACATCATCTAATAATAATAATGAAAATACTAGTGCAAATTCCAATAATATAAATGAACAAAGTCAAGTTTCGGCACAAACAGCGCAAACTCAGATACAAGATCGATCTGCAACACCTACCCAAGACCAAAGTCAAGTTGCTCCAGCTAGTCAAGCAGTACCTAATTCAGCTACTACACCAACAGTCAGTGTTTCACGGGCTTATCCAGGAAATGTGCAAATATTTTTGAATAATATCGCTGGTCCTGCACAACAGGTCGCTCAACAACGCGGACTATATGCATCTTTGATGATCGCGCAAGCTGCCCTTGAAAGCGGATGGGGTGGTAGTTATTTATCGACCTCAGCTTACAATCTTTTCGGGGTCAAGTGGTCAGGCTCAGGGGCATATATTGAGTTACCAACGCAGGAATTTTATAATGGTTCCTACCATACGATCTATGATAAATTCCAACGTTATTCAAGCTATGCAGAATCTTTAAATGGCTATGCAAATGTGATCACGACCCGTTTCCCTAAATCTACGCGGGCTAATTCGGCTAATTATGCAATTGCCGCGCAAAATCTGCGTTATGGGGTATATGGAACATATGCGACTGCACCAGACTATGCGGATAAATTGATCCGAGTGATCCAGGCCTATAATTTAACAGCTTATGATGTTGGGGGTTCGTCAGTTGACACGAATCAAACACCAACGACTAACAATAATAATGCGGGCCAAACGCAAACAAGTGGCAATGGGACTTACACTGTCAAGGCGGGTGACTCTTTATACCGGATCGCTAAAAACCACAATATGAGTTTGCAAGAATTGAAGAGCTTGAATAACTTGAGT
>NZ_JBCOAR010000014.1:39925-40350 GCF_040226755.1 Ligilactobacillus sp. RTP31139st1_D10_RTP31139_211217 | reverse complement strand
GTAACTACGAATCAGCCAAGTACGAATACAAATACATCACAAAACTCAAATCAAGCCCAAACAAGTGGCAATGGGACTTACACCGTCAAGACGGGTGACTCTTTATACCGGATCGCTAAAAACCACAATATGAGTTTGCAAGAATTGAAGAGCTTGAATAACTTGAGTAGCGATCTGATTTTTGCAGGTCAAGTTTTAAAAGTTTCAGGCCAAGTAACTACGAATCAGCCAAGTACGAATACAAATACATCACAAAACTCAAATCAAGCCCAAACAAGTGGCAATGGGACGTATACGGTCAAAGCAGGTGACTCTTTGTACCGCATCGCAGTTAACCACAACATGAGTTTACAAGAATTGAAGAATTTGAATAACTTGAGCAGTAATTTGATCATACCCGGTCAAGTTTTGAAGGTCTCGGGCCA
>NZ_JBCOAR010000014.1:0-39825 GCF_040226755.1 Ligilactobacillus sp. RTP31139st1_D10_RTP31139_211217 | reverse complement strand
AGCAACTTCGAACCAACCAAGTACAAATACATCACAAAATTCAAATCAGACCCAAGCAAGTGGCAACGGGACGTATATGGTCAAGGCGGGCGACTCTTTGTACCGTATTGCAGTCAACCACAATATGAGCTTACAAGAGTTGAAGAATTTGAATAACTTGAGCAGTAATTTGATCATGCCTGGTCAAGTTTTGAAGGTCTCGGGCCAAGCAACTTCGAACCAACCAAGTACAAATACATCACAAAATTCAAATCAGACCCAAGCAAGTGGCAACGGGACGTATACGGTCAAGGCGGGCGACTCTTTGTACCGTATTGCAGTCAACCACAATATGAGTTTACAAGAGTTGAAGAATTTGAATAACTTGAGCAGTAATTTGATCATGCCTGGTCAAGTTTTGAAGGTCTCTGGTAAAACAGTTTCTAACAAGCCAAGTACAAATACTGCTCAAAATTCAAATCAAAATCAAGCAAATGGTAATGGAACGTATACGGTCAAGGCGGGTGATTCCTTGTGGGCAATCGCTAATTCACATAAAATGACGTTAAATGACTTAAAACAAGTCAATAACTTATCAAGTGATCTGATCTATGTTGGCCAGACGCTTAAAGTAACTAAAGGTGCAGTTACAACGGCTAATAAGACAAACGCCCAAAGTAGTCCAAAGAAAACATATACAGTCAAAGCGGGTGACTCACTTTGGCGGATCGCTTCCAATAATGGTACGACGGTAAATCAATTGAAAGCCTTGAATAATTTGACCTCAGACATGATCTATGTCGGACAAAATTTGAAATTAAAATAATTTTCTCTTGAATTAGTCGAGCGGTTTTGCTAAGATGAAGTAAATATTTGAACGCAGATAAGGAGTATTAGGAAGAACTGAACTATTTTCAGAGAGTATACGGTTGCTGTGAGTATACAAGTTGGTTTTTCTGAACTCGCCTTTGAGTTTTTCACCGAAGTTAGTAAGTGAAAACGGTCCTTCCCGTTACGAAGTTAAGTGTCAACTTAGTGTTGGAATATGGGTGGTACCGCGGTTTTTCGTCCTATATGGAGTTTATAACTCTATATAGGACTTTTTTATTTTCTAGAAAGGAACTATGGATAGATGAGCTATAATCATAAAGAGATCGAAAAAAAATGGCAACGTTATTGGGATGAACATAAGACGTTCAAGACAACTGAGGATAAGGATAAAAAGAATTACTATGCTTTAGATATGTTTCCTTACCCATCGGGACAAGGGCTACATGTAGGCCATCCAGAAGGGTATACGGCAACTGACATCATTTCACGTATGAAACGGATGCAAGGCTACAATGTTTTACATCCAATGGGGTGGGATGCTTTTGGTTTACCAGCGGAACAATATGCGTTGAATACAGGTAATTCGCCACGTGAATTTACTAAGAAAAATATTAACAATTTTAGACGTCAAATCAAATCATTGGGTCTTTCTTACGATTGGGATCGCGAAGTAAATACGACCGATTCGGCTTATTATAAATGGACACAATGGATCTTTGAACAACTTTACAAACGTGGTCTAGCTTATGAAGCTGAGATCCCAGTTAACTGGAGTCCAGATCTAGGGACTGTAGTGGCTAATGAAGAAGTTATCGACGGTAAGACCGAACGGGGTGGCTTCCCAGTTATCCGTAAACCAATGCGTCAATGGGTCCTAAAGATCACGGCTTATGCGGATCGTTTGATCGATGATCTAGAAGATCTTGATTGGCCTGAAGCGATTAAAGAACAACAACGCAACTGGATCGGACGCTCAGTTGGTGCTACGATCGATTTTAAAGTTGATGGTCAAGATGAACAATTAGAAGTATTTACTACACGTCCAGATACTTTATTTGGTGCTTCAGCGATCACGATCGCACCTGAACATGAACTGGTAGCTAGTTTAACGACACCAGAACAAAAAGCAGCTGTTGAAGCTTACGTTGAAGAGATCTCACACAAGTCTGATCTTGAAAGAACAGATCTAGCTAAAGAAAAAACTGGGGTCTTTACCGGAAGTTATGCGATCAATCCAGTAAATGGTGAAAAATTACCGATCTGGTTAGCTGATTATGTCTTGGCTTCATATGGTACCGGAGCGGTTATGGTCTCGGCTGCCCATGATCCGCGTGATTGGGAATTTGCAAAGAAATATGATTTGCCGATCATCCCAGTCATTGCTGGGGGAGATGTTGAAAAAGAAGTTTACACCGGTGAGGGTGAATATATCAACTCCGATTTCTTGAATGGTTTGACCAAAGAAGAAGCGATCGGGACGATGATCAACTGGTTGAAAGAACACGGTGTGGGTGATAAGAAAGTAAATTACCGCTTACGTGATTGGACTTTCTCACGTCAACGCTACTGGGGCGAACCGATCCCTGTGATCCACTGGGAAGATGGCGAAACAACTTTAGTTCCAGAAGATGAATTACCACTTCTTTTACCTAAGTCAAATGACATCAAGCCTTCAGGTACAGGTGAAAGTCCATTGGCTAACCTCGAAGATTGGGTCAATGTAGTCGATGAAAATGGACGTAAAGGGAAACGCGAAACTAACACAATGCCACAATGGGCTGGTAGTTCATGGTACTTCTTGCGTTATATTGATCCACACAACAATGAAATGATCGCTGATCCTGAAAAATTAAAGGCTTGGTTACCAGTAGATCTTTACGTTGGTGGGGCTGAACATGCAGTCTTGCACTTATTGTATGCTCGTTTCTGGCACAAATTCTTATATGATCTAGGCGTTGTCCCAACTAAAGAACCATTCCAAAAATTGGTCAACCAAGGGATGATCTTAGGTAACAACCATGAAAAAATGTCTAAATCTAAGGGTAATGTGGTCAACCCGGATGATATCGTTGAGCAATACGGCGCCGATACATTACGTTTATACGAAATGTTCATGGGACCACTTGATGCTTCGATTGCTTGGAGCGAAGATGGCTTGAATGGGGCTAATAAGTTCATCAATCGTGTTTGGAACTTGCTGATCGATGAAAATGGTCAATTACGCGACCGGATCACAACGATCAACGAAGGTAATTTGGATTTGATTTACAATCAAACAGTCAAGAAAGTTACTGAAGACTACGAAAAATTGCATTTCAACACTGCAATTTCACAATTGATGGTCTTAGTCAATGAATTCTACAAGGCTGATTCCTTACCACTAGAATACGTTGAAGGCTTAGTCAAATTGATCTCGCCGATCACACCGCATATGGCTGAAGAACTTTGGACTTTATTAGGTAATGTTGGAAGTATCGCCTATGCTAAATGGCCAACATATGATGAAAATAAATTAGTCGAAGATACAGTTGAGATCGTTGTCCAAGTTAATGGTAAGATCAAGCAACACTTGAAGGTTTCGCGGACAGCTTCAAAAGAAGAGTTAGAAGAACTTGCTTTGAATGACGAAAAGATCAAGGCTGAGCTTGAAGGTAAGACGATCCGTCGGGTGATCGCAGTACCAGGCAAATTAGTCAATGTAGTTGCTAACTAATAGTAAATAAAGAAATGAGATCCAGTGGGGGTCTCATTTCTTTATTTTTTAACAGACGAAAATTAAAATGTGTTTGATTTTTTGAAAGAAATTTGCGAAATCAAAGTAAATTGGATAGAATAGAACGTAAACATATTTATAAAAAGGAACATTAATATCTCAGAAAGGATTTTAATAGTATGAAAAACGAACTATCTCGTGCATTGACGCACCGCCATGTACAGATGATCGCGATTGGCGGTGCCATAGGAACGGGGCTTTTCTTAGGATCTGGGAGTGCGATCCAAAAAGCAGGGCCTGCGATCATTCTCGCTTATTTGGTTGCAGGGGTCTTTTGCTTTTTGATGATGCGTGCGATCGGGGAATTGATCTTATCTGATACCTCTAAAGCATCATTTATTGAATTTGTACGCCAATATCTCGGTGAAAAGTGGGAATTTGTTGTTGGTTGGACTTATTGGCTATGTTGGGAAAGTTTAGCTATGGCCGATCTGACCGCCAGTGGGATCTACATTCGCTACTGGTTCCCTAATATTCCCCAATGGGTGACGGCTTTAGCGATCATTTTGATCTTGTTAGCCTTTAATTTACTGAGTGTGGGAGTTTTTGGCGAATTAGAAGCTTGGTTTTCTAGTATCAAGGTTTTAGCGATCATGGCTTTGATCGCGACGGGGTTGATCTTATTATTGACCTCGGCTAATGTTGGTGGTCATCAAGTACATTTGAGTAACTTAGTCGATTACGGTGGCCTTTTTCCAAAAGGATTTTCCGGGTTATTAGCTGCTTTTCCGATGGTCATCTTTGCCTTTACAGGGATCGAAATGGTCGGTTTGACTTCGGGTGAAACGGCTGATCCTAAAAAAGATCTTCCACGGGCGATCAACACGTTACCGATGCGGATCGGTCTCTTTTATGTCGGTTCGATGTTTGTCTTGATGTGCATCTATCCTTGGAACGAGATCGCAACGACTTCAAGTCCATTTGTTCAAGTCTTTTCTGGGATCGGGATCAAGATGGCTGCAGCTGTGATCAATTTTGTGGTTCTGACTGCGGCACTATCAGCATGTAATAGTGCGATCTTTAGTACGAGTCGGACGCTGTTTGTTTTGGCCAATAGCGGACAAGCACCAAAGAAGATGGCTAAGATCAGTAATCGCAGTGTACCGGTCGGATCTTTAGTCTTTTCTTCGTCGGTCCTCTTTATTATCGTGATCTTGAACTATATTTTACCAAGTAGCATCTTTGAGATCATCTCAGGGGTGGCTACGGTCAGCTTTATCTTTGTTTGGATCATTTTAGTTTGGTGCCACTATAAGTATCGGCAACAAAATAAAACCGCTAAAAGTATTTTTCCGATGCCACTTTATCCTTGGACTAACTTCTTAACGATCGCCTTTTTTGTGATCGTCTTAGGACTATTGGCAACGAGTACAAGTACTTTGATCTCGATCATTTTTGCGCTGGTCTGGTTTAGTTTATTGTTCATCCTTTCAGGAAAACTCAAAACCACTAAAGAAAATAATTAAGCACAAACACCTTAGAGTTCAGACTCTGAGGTGTTTTTAAGTTGAAAATCTTTTTTAGTACTATATTTTTTGCTAGAATCTATACTGAAACAGTAGAAAGGAATATATGCTATGAAAGAACAAACGATGAAAGAAAAAATGCTTCGTGGTTCGGCGTGGATGACAGCTGGGAGTATCATTTCCCGCATCTTAGGTGCGCTCTACATCATTCCCTGGTATAGCTGGTTTGGAAGTGACAAACTGCAGGCAAATGCCCTGTATACAAAGGGGTATACTGTTTATAGTATTTTTTTGATGATCGCGATCTCGGGTATCCCTTCAGCTGTTGCTAAACAAGTTGCACATTATAATTCTAAAAATGAATATGGCGTTTCAAAAAGATTATTTAAGACAAGTTTAGTAGCTTTGTTCATCTTAGGGGCAGTCTGTACGCTGGTCTTTTGGTTGATCGCACCTTGGATCTCACAAGGTGATCCAAGGATGGTCTCGATCTATCGTTCCTTGGCCTTAGCTTTATTGATCATTCCGTCGATGAGTCTTTTGCGCGGATATTTTCAGGGCTTTCAGGATATGGCACCATCTGCTTTATCGCAATTGATCGAACAATTTTTGCGAATAATCTATATGTTGTTAGCGACCTATATCACGATCAAAGTTATGGGATTACCATTTGAAGCCGGCGTTTGGCAGTCGACTTTTGCAGCTTTTATCGGCGCTGTAGGTGGAACTCTATTGTTAGTGGGATATTATCTCAAGCATAAAAAAAGATTAGATAAGCTAGTATCTCAGAGTAACGATCAGCTCAAAATAACCAATGCGACCTTATTAAAAGAGGTCTTATATCAGGCTTTACCCTTTATTTTTATTGCATGTGCGATGTCGATGTTTAATTTGGTCGATCAGTTTACCTTCCCTGTGATCATGCAACAAGCAGGTGCGTATAGTATGGCTCAGATCAATGCCTTATATGCTCTATTTGCGGGGAATACCAATAAGCTGATCATGATCGTGGTGGCACTATCGACTGCAATGGCAACGACAGCGATCCCACTTTTAAGTGAAGCTGTTGCTAAATGCGATAGTACTTTGATGAAAAAACAACTATTAGAATCTCTAGAGTTGTTGTTTTTTGTGATGTTACCAGCTGTCTTTGGTATGGCTGCAGTCAGTCGTCCGCTTTATCTAGTATTCTACGGTTATGAGGCAACGGGGATCTTTGTTTTAGCGATCTCAGCGTATGTGGCGTTAGCAATGGGACTATTCAATGTTTTAGGTTCATTATTGCAAGGGATCTATGAAAATAAACAAGCTATCAAATATACCGCTTGGGGGCTAGGGCTAAAATTAGTCCTGCAATATCCATTGACTCTTTGGTTGGGTGTTTTTGGACCACTTTTAGCGACAGGGATCGCGATGAGTTGGGCCAGCTATTTAATGCTGCGCTTTTTATATTTGAAATATAATTTACCGACAGGACAGTTACAAGTTAATGTCAATAAGATGTTCATGGTAGCATTACTGATGTTTGGTGTGACTTTACTGTTTGTAGGTGGTTATTATATGATATTTCCCGGGAATAGTCGCTGGTCAGCTTTGGTGAGTTTGAGCTTAGCTGCTGGGGTCGGGGGATACTTATATTTATTAGCGTGTTTTAAACTCGGTCTAGTACAACGAATCTTAGGCACAAAGGTGACAAGTAAATTACAAAAGATATTTAGGTGGAAATAAGATGAGATTAGATAAATATTTAGCGACGGTGGGTCTGGGAACACGCTCTGAAGTAAAAAAATTATTACGCAAAAAAAGTGTCAGTGTTGACGGTGCGGTCATCACTGACGGAAAATTTCAACTTGATCCTGCTATTTCCCAGGTTATGGTAGGACAAAAAGTACTGACGTATCAAAATTATTATTACTATATGCTAAATAAACCAAAAGGGGTTGTTTCAGCAACAACAGATCGGGTCGAGAAAACAGTTTTAGATCTGTTGGTCGAACCTGCAAGTAACCAAAAACTTTTCCCAGTGGGGCGTTTAGATAAAGACACGACGGGATTGTTGCTTTTGACAAATGATGGGGCCTTGAGTCATGAATTACTGAGTCCCAAAAAGCACGTGGCTAAAACTTATGTTGCCCAGATCGCAGGAATAGTAACACCAGCAACTTGTGTGACCTTTGCTAGTTCGATGACGTTAAAAAGTGGCGAAAAAACTAAGCCCGCCAAATTGAAGATCTTGACTGTTGATGAAGCACATGAGCGGTCTAAGGTCGAGATCACGATCACGGAAGGTAAATATCATCAAGTGAAACGGATGTTTGCAGCGGCAGGGATGAAAGTCTTGGAGCTAGAACGTCTTCAAATGGGGAGTTTAAAACTCGATCCCACTCTAAAACGGGGAGATTACCGTCCCTTAAGCGAGCAGGAACTAGCTAAATTGCGCCATGAAAGCTTGTAGATGTTCAATGATATCGGTCGGTAAAACAACATATTTACTTTGCGAGAGGTCACTGGCAACGGCACTGTGTAAATAAACGGCAGCATCTAAAACGTCAGCTGGAGCTAGTGTTTTGAATTGCCCCATAAAAGCAGCAATGATCCCCGTTAAAGTATCGCCCATCCCACCAGTCGCCATGTAGGGACCGCCGATGGGTAACCGACTGATCGTACCATCTTGGTGATAGATCTCAGTGTGATATTTTTTTAAAACGACGTGAGCAGCTAGCCTTTGTTGGGCACTTTGATTGGCCTGAGGCAGTTGTTCTGCGATCGCTAGTCCAGATAAACGAGCCCATTCGGCCTGATGTGGGGTGTAGATCACCTGACATGTTGGGTGTAAGGGCTCGTTTTGTTGTGCAAGTAGTGTGATCGCTGATCCATCAATGATCAAAGTTGCGGTTGGGCTTACGGTTGATAAGGTAATTTTCAATATCTGTCTTGCAAGTTGATCGAGGCCTAGACCAGGGCCAATAACGATCGTATCAGCTTGCTTTATAGCTTGAGTCAAGGTCTCAAAATCACTGTGATCAACGACCATTGCTTCGGGTAAGCGAGCATGAAGTGCAAAAAAATTTGAACTATCTGTGGCACATGTGACAAGACCGGCACCGGCATGGACAGCAGCGCTAGCCGACATGATCGCAGCCCCACTCATATTTTTATTTCCGCCGATGATCAAGATCTTACCGAAATTTCCTTTGTGACTTTGCTTAGGCCGTGGCTTGATGACTTGTTTTAGACAAAGCGTGGTCAAATTTTTCATAGTTTCCATTTGTATCCAACTCCGATCACTCAAGGTATTCTATGTCCAAGTTAAGTCATTTTAGTATATTTTTCAACTGATAAGATAAGTGTTAAGGTGGAAGTTGTTAAAATTTATGCTAAAATAGGGGAGAGATCGAATCTAAATAAGAGGTGGATTTTTATGACAATCGATTGGAAAGAAGAAGCCGCTAAACGCAAAGACGATATGTTGGCGGACTTAAAGACCATGCTTCGGATCGAAAGTGTACGTGATGAAGCAAAAGGAACTCCTGAAGCTCCACTTGGACCTGGTCCTAAGGAAGCTTTAGACAAATTTTTAGAAATTGGTCAACGTGATGGCTTTGAAACACTTGAATTAGATGGCTTAGCTGGACACATTGAATATGGTGATGGTCCTGAAACGTTAGGGATGCTAGCTCACGTAGATGTTATGCCAGCTGGTAACGGTTGGAATACTGATCCATTTGAACCTGTTGAAAAAGATGGCCGTTTATACGCACGTGGGGCTTCAGATGATAAGGGCCCAAGTATGGCTGCATACTACGGTTTAAAGATCGTTAAGGAACTTGGTTTGCCAGTTTCGAAAAAGGTACGTTTTATCTTAGGAACTGACGAAGAAAGCCAATGGCGTGGTATGACGCACTACTTTGAAAAAATGCCACAACCTGATTTTGGCTTTTCACCTGATGCCTTTTTCCCAATTATCAATGGTGAAAAGGGTAATGTTAGCTTTGTCGCTGATTTTGCTGGAACCAATGGTGGTAAAGTTGAATTAGTTAGCTTCGAAGCTGGTTTACGTGAAAACATGGTACCACGTGATGCTGAAGTTTACTTGAAAGCCGAAGACTCAAAGGCTATTTTGAGTGCTTTTGATGAATTTGTAGCCCAAAATCCTATTACAGGGACAGCTTACTTGAAAGAAGGCAAGGTCTACTTGCATATTATTGGTAAAGCAGCCCATGCCCAAGAACCACGTAATGGTGAAAATGCAGCTACTTATATGGCTACTTTCTTGCAACAATTTGATTTTGGTGGTGCAGCAGCTAACTTTATCAAGTTCACGGCTGACTACTTGCATCAAGATTCACGGATGGAAGCTTTTGGTGTTGCTTATACCGATGAGATCATGGGTGATTTAACGATGAACTCAGGGATCTACAATTTTGAAGCGGGCAAAGGTGGACAGATCACCCTTAATTTCCGTTTCCCTAAAGGTACAGATGAAAAAGATATCGAAGCTGGTTTGCAAAAAGCTGCCCAACCATTAGATATCGAAGTAAAACGTAGTGGTAAATTACAAGTGCCACATTACGTTTCCCCTGAAGATCCATTGGTCAAGACTTTGCTTAATGTTTACCAAGAACAAACAGGTGAACAAGCTGAAGGTAAAGTTGTCGGTGGTGGCACATACGGCCGTTTGATGGAACGTGGGGTCGCTTTTGGCGCGATGTTCCCAGGTGTACCCGATACAATGCATCAAGCAAACGAATTTATGCCGATCGATGACCTTGTGAAGGCAGCAGCGATCTATGCGCAATCGATCTATGAGCTGATCAAATAAGAATAGTTTTAGTAAAAGACTGTCGGATGGCAGTCTTTTTTTGATAATTTCAAAAAAAGGGCGTAAAATGAAGTTAGAGCAACATTAGCCTAGCGGAGTAAGTAACAGTTAGAAAGTTCAAAATGTGAAGCTGGGATTACTTGAGATAAGGACCGCGGGCCATGTTTGCGGTAATTATAGAAAGGAAAAACTATATTTCTTTTGTAAGTATGAACGATGTACTTGTTTGCATTTTATATAGCAGGGAATTTAAGATGAAGAAAGGTTTTTTGGAAAAGAATTCAGCCCAAAGCGATGAGAAAACAACACTATTTAAAGTTTTAAGTCGGCGTGAAGATCTTTTTTTGCGAGTTGATAACAGCTTGTTGCCTAAATTAGACGATGATGCCAAGCTAAAAAAGATGCTTGATACTTTATTACGCAAGCGGTCTAAGGCAAATCGGCGCGAGATCATAAATATCACTCAGCATAATTACCGAATCTTTCTTTAATGATCAATGAGGTGAAGCAATTGTTTTTAACTACAGGTGAAGTCAAGCAAGCTTACACGATCAAAGGGATCGTAAATGCGACCGTCAAGAAAACTTTGACAGCAGAACAACTTGATGAAGTTGATAATTTCGATGAGCTCTATCGGCAAGTTCAAGATATTTTGATCGAACGCGCAGTCGCTAAAGACGGTGACGGGATCATTGGTGTTAGTTTTGAGCCCCAGATCGTCCGCGTTTCAGTGGGGCCTAAATATTTGATGTTGCATGGTTACGGAACTGTGATCAGTTTAAACTAGGTTGCTTGACTATTTGGGTTTTTAGTGTAAAATAGTAGAAGTTAATGCCACTATGGCGGAATTGGCAGACGCGCAACGTTCAGGTCGTTGTTTGGTTTATCCAAGTACAGGTTCGACTCCTGCTAGTGGCATAAGACTTTACCGTTCTTGTAGACTTGTAGGCCAGTGTTTACTGGCCTACAAGTCTTTTTTTAGCTTACATGTGTCGCTCAGGACAATTAACAGAAAAAATGCTATAATCTAAGTATAGTTAAACATTTAAATAACCAGTTGGGAGTGGAGAATTATGGAATTGATCAAACAAGAATACCGCAACATTTTAGTGCCAGTTGATGGTTCCAAAACAGCTGAAAAAGCTTTAGAGCGTGCAACTGAGATCGCGTTACGAAATAAAGCACACTTAGATATTTTAAATGTGATCGATCTCAAGCAATTTTCCGTTAGCTTTGGTGGGATGGTCGACGCTAATGGTGATGCAGTCTACCAAGCATTTGAAGATGTTGAAGGCTATTTGAATACCTTAGTTGAACGTGTAAAAAAACAAGGGCTAGAAGATGTAACGGCTCACGCACGTTTTGGATCGCCACGGGCCGTGATCGCGCGCGAATTTCCTGATGACCATGAAAATGATCTCATCATCATGGGACCAACTGGCTTAAATCCAGTCGAACGGTTATTAGTTGGGGCGGTAACTGACTATGTTACTCGTGTCGCTAAGTGTGATGTTATCATTGCACGTTAAGAATTAATCTATTTTCAGAGAAAGGTCAAGAATGCAAATCAATACTATTTCACTTGTGATCTATGCAGCACTGATCGTTTTATCGGCGTATAATTTACGCTTAGCTTGGCGTTTATCTAAATTACAGACTTCGGCCTTGTTGCGCCGACCAAAAGATATTTTGCCTGATGAAAGTGCGCGCTTGCAAGCGATCAATCAAGACAAGAAGAAATGGAAAATTTTAGGGCGAGTCTTTTTCTGGGTGGCGTTGTTAGTTGCTTTTGTCGGTGAGATGGAAGAATTAGCGTTCTTTCTCAGTTTATATTCTATCTGCAATATCGTTGTATTGCGTGGAAATATTGCAACCCTAAATATTTTAGTAGCTAAATAATAAGTTTGTATGTGAGGCAGAGAAAATCAAACGATACAGTATGATATTATTAGATGGACTAGCGGCTGTGATCGTCTTATTGGCGTTATGTCGTTTAGTGCCTGACCAAGCTTGGCGGTCAGTATTGTATTACTATACGATCAGTAATTATTTGATGTTATTTCCATATAACCGACGCCAACAACTACTAACGAAACAAAGTAAGGTAGTCGTTGAAGAGAGTGGCCCATTGCGCCGTTCTAAACCCAAGACAAAGCGTCAGATCGATAGTGAACTTTTAACTAATTTAGTAAAATCATTTGCGAAAATTTGTTTAGAGATAATTATAGCTCCGTACTATTTTATGGGCTATTACTTTAAGACTGAAAAATAGTGACTTCGATGAGTGAAGTCACTATTTTTTTAGGCTTTATTAAATTAATTTACTATTAATGACTAGTAGAAGAAGAGATCGAAAAGGAGAAAATGCTGGTAGAGATTCAGAAGATATATGAAAATATAATGAAATTTATTTAATTTTTCGTATTGACTAATCTCTAAATGCTTTGCTATAATCTGTTTATTCTAATGTAAACTTTCAGAAAAAATTTATATAGGGGGATTTTCTATGGGTAAACTGTGGAAAAAAATGACGCATAAAAAAGATCCGAAAGAGTATCAAAAAAAGGATGCCCATCTACTTCAAGTTTTAGGTGTTAAGGACTTTTTAGCGTTAGGTGTAGGGACGATCGTATCGACCTCAATTTTCACACTTCCAGGGATCGTGGCAGCACAACATGCGGGTCCTGCCGTTGTTTTATCCTTTTTAGCAGCAGCAGTTGTTGCAGGGCTAGTTGCCTTTGCATATGCTGAAATGTCTTCGGCTTTACCATTTGCTGGTTCAGCTTACTCTTGGATAAACGTTGTCTTTGGTGAAGGCTTTGGCTGGATCGCTGGTTGGGCTTTGCTAGCTGAATACTTTATCGCAGTCGCCTTTGTTGCTTCGGGACTTTCAGCCAATTTACAAGGTCTTTTGGAACCACTAGGCTTTAAATTACCAGTGCAGTTATCCGCAGCTTTTGGAACTAATGGTGGTGTAGTTGATATTTTGGCGATCTTAGTGGTCGTTTTAGTTGCTATTTTACTTTCACGCGGAACATCTGGTGCGGCAGCTGTTGAAAATTTATTGGTTATCTTGAAAGTGGCTGCGATCTTAGTTTTCATCGCTGTTGGTGCAACAGCTATCAAAACAGCTAACTATCATCCATTTATTCCAGCTCACAAAGTCAATGCTGATGGGACTTCGTTTGGTGGTTGGCAAGGGATCTATGCCGGTATTTCATCGATCTTTTTATCATATATCGGTTTTGATTCGATCGCAGCTAATGCGGCCGAAGCTAAGAATCCGTCTAAAACGATGCCACGCGGGATCTTGGGTTCCTTGTTGATCGCGGTCGTGTTATTCTCAGGTGTTTCTTTAGTCTTGGTCGGGATGTTCCATTATTCAAACTATGCTGGTAACGCTGAACCAGTTGGTTGGGCGTTACGCCATGCCGGTTATCCGATCGTTGCGACAGTTGTCCAAGCAATCGCTGTGATCGGGATGTTTACTGCTTTGATTGGGATGACCTTAGCAGGTTCGCGTCTGCTCTATTCATTTGGGCGTGATGGATTATTACCTAAGTGGTTGGGTGAGTTAGATAAGAATAACTTACCAAATCATGCGTTGATCTTACTGTCTGGTGTTGCGATCGTTTTAGGGGCAGTCTTCCCATTTGCCTTTCTATCACAATTGATCTCAGCTGGAACATTGATCGCCTTCATGTTTGTGACGATCGGGATCTACCGCTTACGTCCCCGTGAAGGTAAAGACTTACCAGTGCCAGGATTTAAGATGCCACTTTATCCGGTCTTACCAGCAGTAGCATTTTTAGGTGCGTTGTTTGTTTTCTTAGGTTTAGATCACATGGCAAAATTTGTTACCGGGATCTGGTTTGTCCTAGGACTTTTAGTTTATATTTTCTATGGAATGAATAATGTAGAAAAACAAAAATAGGTAAGAAAAAATGCGTGAAAATCTTTCACGCATTTTTTGTTTCTAAAAGGATATCAAGGCAAGACTAAAGTTGTATTTTCAAAGTTTTGCAACCATTTTTTACGCTCGACTCGCTTTTGAAAGGCTTCGAGCGTATTTTTTTCAAGATAAGCCGGTGTAGGGACGATCTTTTCTGAAAATAGATCAGTTAGCCCGTATGGCGCAATGAATTCAAAATCTGTTGCTGGCGAGTGGCAGATCCCAACGGCACTACAGGTTTCGGGGAAAGTCGCGATCACGTCAGCTATCGTATCTTTACCTTGAAAGTTTGGTCTATGAGGATTATTAAGCGAAATATTAGTCAATTCCCACAGATATTTAGAGTGACGCTGATTTAGTTCAGTTTTACGGGTTAGATATTGTTCATAGGACTCATTAGGATCACGATAATAGATGTCTAAATTTCCAAGCATCAAATTGAATGGTTTTTCTTCGCGTTCAGACCAAACTAGGTCGCGGATACTGCCAGCACAAAGAAAAGCGTCTCCGAGATGCATTTTATCTAAGATCGTAAAAACTTCACGAAATTCAGGTCTTTTCTGGATCAATGTTAACAATTGTTCATCTAATGTCATAGGTAATGCGGCTTCCTTTCAAAGTGTTTCGCATTTTTCTACAATAGCACATCAGTTTGGATTTGGCAAAAAGAAAAAAGCAGTCTTTTTGCTGTTAATTGTCAAGGGATTGAACTAAAATATAAGCGAAGATGTAGCTATATTTTGAAAAGAGGTCTTTACAGATGAAACACTATAAAACGATCTTAGTTGGCCTAGATGGTTCGACTAATTCACTTAGTGCCCTTGAAAAAGCCGGGGAATTGGCACAACTCATGGATGCTAAGTTGGTTTTGGTCACTGTAGTCAAACCAGAATTTCAAGTTGGTTTTGGTGGACCTGGACTTGAGGTCAACACTTTGTCAGCTAAGCAACTTGAAGAAAAACAAGCGCAAGCACAAAAAATGTTGACCGAATATCAAGCAAAGCTACCTGGGCAAGTCAAGCAGCAAGCAGTGGTCGTTCTCGGTGATCCTAAGGTGATGTTGAGCGAAACATTACCGCAGAAGTATCAAGCTGAATTGGTGATCGTTGGTGCAACTGGCTTAAATAAGCTCGATCGTTTTATTTTAGGTTCGACGGCGTCGTATGTAGTTCGAAATACCAAGGCAGATACGCTGGTCGTCAATGAATAGTTAAATTTTTTGATTATTACAGACGAAACTTTTTTGTAACGAAATCTTAAAAAAAGATGGTTAACAAATGCATTCAAAAGTGGTAAATTAGTCAAGTCGAGATCAATTTATATTTTTTGGGAGGATTTGTGATGGGCAACAAACTTGATATTTTGCATGAGTATCAGTTAGCGGAGCAAAAATGTGCCGAGCTCACCAATGTTTGCGAAAAATTACATGGAACTAAACGGGGTAGCCATCTGGTGGCTGTATATGATGCTAAGCTAAAAGATACAAAAGACCGCCGAGATCATTTAGGTGTGATCTTAAAAGCGATGGATGCTGCAGAAGATTAGAATTTGAAAAACAATTACGGGAAGTGATACGTCGCTTCCTGTTTTTTTTAGCATCTGACAGCATGGTGCAAAATGTAGCTTAAAATGATAAAATTAACAAGAGAATCAGTTTAGTAAGTGGGTGGAGCGGACCCATTTTTTAGTTTAGAAAGGATTTTTGGATAGATGCCACAAAAGACAAAAAAGACGCCAATGATGGAACAGTATTTGGCGGTCAAAAAACAGTATCCCGACGCCTTTTTATTTTATCGTTTAGGGGATTTCTATGAAATGTTTTACGACGATGCGGTCAAGGGAGCTCAGATCCTTGAGTTGACTTTGACGACGCGCAATAAAAATGCGGTCGATCCGATCCCGATGTGTGGTGTACCGCATCATGCTGCACAAAATTACATTGATATTTTAGTTGACCAGGGCTATAAGGTAGCGATCTGTGAACAAGTCGAAGATCCTAAGACAGCTAAGGGAATGGTCAAGCGTGAAGTGGTCCAACTAGTGACACCTGGGACGATCATCGACCAAAATGCAAGTGAAGCTAAAGAAAACAACTACTTAACAGCGCTACACGAAGAAAAGGGACAGTATGGTTTTGCGTATGCTGATCTATCGACGGGGGAGATCAAAGTTGCGACCTTAACAAGTACTGAATCGCTCTTAAATGAATTGATGAGTTTGCAGACTAAAGAAGTCGTGATCGATGATTCACTCAGTCAGCCAACGCAAACATTATTAGAACAGTTGAAAGTTTTGACGTCAACTCAGCCAGAAGTGACACCAAGTGCAGAAGTTTCGTATGTAAGTCAAGACCTCCAACAGACTTTAGAAAAGCAAACGGTCAAGCAATTGCTAGCATATTTGACGACAACGCAAAAACGCTCTTTAGCCCATCTACAAAAAGCTGTCCACTATGAACCATCCCACTATTTGAAATTAGATCACAATGCCCAACGTAATTTAGAATTATTGAAAAATTTACGGACACATAAAAAATCCGGGACCTTACTTTGGCTGTTAGATGAGACTAAAACAGCCATGGGAGCGCGTTTATTGAAACAATGGATCGGGCGCCCATTATTAGATCTCAAACAGATCGAGCAACGCCAAGCGATCGTGGAAGATCTATTAGATAATTATTTTGAACGCTCTGGGATCATTGAACAATTGACCCAAGTTTATGATCTTGAGCGTTTAGCCGGGCGCGTAGCATTTGGCAATGTCAATGGTCGCGATCTAGTCCAGTTGCGGACCTCACTCGCTCATATTCCGCAGATCCGCTATATTTTAGAACAACTAGATCAAGATATTTATCGTGATTTCTTAGCTGAATTAGATCCAGTCGAAGACGTCGCTGATCTGATCGAACAGGCGATCGTCGACGAGCCACCACTGTCGATCACTGAAGGTAATTTGATCAGAGCTGGCTATAATTCTCAGTTAGATGAGTACAACGATGCGATGAAAAATGGTAAACAGTGGTTAGCTCAGTTAGAAGCGCGCGAACGTCAAGTAACAGGGATCTCAAATCTAAAGATCGGTTTCAACCGGGTGTTTGGTTATTATATTGAAGTTTCGAAAGCTAATGTCAAAAAACTTCCGCAAGATCGTTATCAACGAAAACAAACGCTGACAAATGCTGAGCGCTTTATCACGCCTGAATTAAAGGAAAAAGAAGAATTGATCTTAGGTGCGGAGACTAAAGCTTATGAGCTAGAATATCAATTATTCACCCAGATCCGTGACCAGATCAAAGATCAGATCAAACGCCTGCAAAAATTAGCAGCTAAGGTCGCTCAATTAGATGTCTTGCAAAGTTTTGCGACTGTTAGTGAGGATAACCATTTTGTCCGCCCAGTGTTGAGTCAAAATGAGCGAACTTTGGATATCGTTGATGGTTGGCATCCAGTCGTCGAAAAAGTTTTAGGTAAGCAAAGTTATATTCCAAATGATGTCAAAATGTCTTCGGAGTTGGATATCTTATTGATCACTGGGCCAAATATGTCTGGGAAAAGTACCTATATGCGACAATTGGCACTCAGTGTGATCATGGCGCAGATGGGATGTTTTGTACCAGCTAAACAAGCCAAAATGCCGATCTTTGACCAGATCTTTACCCGGATCGGGGCAGCTGATGATCTGATCTCAGGGGAATCCACTTTCATGGTCGAAATGAAAGAAGCTAATTTAGCTTTAAAACAGGCGACCCCAAATAGCTTGTTGCTCTTTGATGAGTTAGGACGTGGGACGGCTACTTATGATGGAATGGCCTTAGCCCAAGCGATCATCGAGTATGTGCATGATAAAGTCAAAGCTAAGACATTATTTTCGACGCACTATCACGAACTGACTGTCCTCGAACAAGAATTACCACATTTGGCAAACATTCATGTTGGCGCAGTCGAAAAAGACGGTGAATTAGTCTTTTTACACAAGATGCAAGCCGGTCCAGCTGATCGCTCTTATGGGGTCCATGTTGCAAAACTAGCTGGTATGCCCGCAAGTTTATTGACCCGAGCCGATACGATCTTACATCAACTAGAAGGAAAAGAGGCACCTAAGACGACGACCACACTTAAGGAGGTCGCTCCAGTTCAAGTTGAAGTTGATGATAGTGAGGCCCAACTTTCGCTCTTTAGTCCCGAAGTTGTAACAACAAAAGAACCTGTTGGCAAAGAAATGGACGTCTTAAACGAGATCTTGGATCTGAATTTAATGGCAATGACGCCGATGGATGTAATGAATGCAGTCTTTAAGTGGCAAGAAAAATTAAAATAGCAAGGTGAGACGAAAATGGCTAAAATCCATGAGTTAGCGACTGTTTTAGCCGATCAGATCGCAGCCGGCGAAGTTGTTGAAAGGCCAGCCTCAGTGGTCAAAGAGTTGGTCGAAAATGCGATCGATGCTAACAGTACGCAGATCGATATTTATGTTAAAGAAGCAGGTATCAAAGAAGTTACTGTGATCGATAATGGTGAAGGGATCGCTGCTGAAGATGTCCCACTGGCATTTTTTAGGCATGCGACAAGTAAGATCAAGGATCGCCAAGACCTTTTTCAGGTAAATACGTTAGGCTTTCGGGGCGAAGCATTACCAAGTATTGCCTCAGTGGCCGACGTTTGTTTGGAGACTGCACTTCAGACTGAAACGCAGGGGACATTTTATCACGTGCGTGGCGGCGAAGTTACGGCTCATAAGCCAGCAGCCATGCGCCAAGGTACAAAGATCACGGTAACTGATCTATTTTATAATACACCTGCCCGTTTAAAGTACCTCAGTTCGCTTCAGACCGAGCTAGCAGCGATCAGTGATATCGTCAACCGTTTGGCTTTAAGTCATGGTGAGATCGCTTTTGCACTATATAATAATGGTAAGCGGATCTTGCAAACGGCGGGAAATGGGAAATTGATCCAAACGGTAAGTGCGATCTACGGGATCCAAAATGCCCGACAGATGGTGGCCTTTTCGGGCGAAGACCTAGATTTTAAGGTCCAAGGTTACGTGTCGTTACCTAAATTGACGCGTGCATCCCGAAATTATATCAGTTTACTGATCAATGGCCGGTACATCAAAAATAAGCAATTGCTAAAAGCAGTTTTACAAGGCTATGGCTCAAAGTTGATGGTCGGACGCTATCCCATTGGAGTTATCGATATCCACTTGGATCCTTTGTTAGTTGATGTCAATGTGCATCCGACCAAACAAGAGGTCAGGATCAGCAAAGAAGAGCAGTTAGCAAATTTGATCGAACAAACGATCTACGCGCGTTTAGCTAAAGAAAATCTGATCCCGAGTGCCTTGGAAAATCTCGGCTCAAAACCTAAAACTAAACGTGAACCTAAAGCCGAACAGTTGGATTTTACCTTAGCTGAAACTAGTGATAGTTATGAAGTAAAGCCAAAGCCAAAGCGTTCAACGGCTGAAATAACCCAGGTTTTAATGGGGAGCTCTTTAGCACAGACTCAAGAAACTACGCCTAAGCCTGCTAAAGCACAAGATGTGGCGCTAACTAAGCCAGTGATCATTGAAGATAAGCGCCAACTGGATTCTGACGAACTCAAAGCGTGGGATGAAAAGTATCGAGCAAAAGTGCAAGCCAAGCCAATAAATACCGCTGAGTTAGAAGTTGAACATGCTGATGATCAGAGTAGTCAAACACCGGTAAAAGAAAAATTTCCTGGGTTAACTTATATCGGACAACTCCATGGAACTTATTTATTGGCGCAAGCAGCAGATGGCTTATACTTAGTTGACCAGCATGCTGCCCAAGAGCGGTGTAAATATGAATACTACCGTGAAGCGATCGGTGAAGTTTCCAAAGCTCAGCAGGAGTTGTTAGTGCCGATCATCTTATCTTATCCGACGACAGATACGCTAAAGATCAGTGAAAATCGCGCTAAATTAGCTGAGTTAGGGATCGAACTAGAAGAGTTTGGACAAAACACTTTTATCGTAAGGCGTCACCCGACATGGTTCATCAAGGGACAAGAAGAAGACACGATCAGAGAAATGATCGAATGGTTTTTAGAAGATCATAAATTGACAGTTGCAAAATTTCGCGAAAAAACAGCGATCATGATGAGCTGTAAACGATCGATCAAGGCCAATCACCATTTAGATGATTTCCAAGCTAAGGCTTTATTGGAACAGCTGGCTAAATGTAATAATCCATTCAATTGTCCGCATGGTAGACCAACTTTAGTGCATTTTAGAAATTCAGAGCTTGAGCGGATGTTCAAACGGATCCAAGATCCCCACCAAGGAAAACAGACAGAATTGTAAAAAAGTTCGGTCAAGGTGCTGTTTCTGTGGTAACATTAAAGGGCATGTAGAAAAAGAACAGGTGAAAATTTATGTATGAATATATCATTGGGACGATAGTTAAAGTTACTCCGCGTTATATCGTAGTCGAGCGTGATCAAATGGGGTATTTAGTCTTTGTGGCTAATCCATTTCGCTATCAAGTCGATCTTGAGCGCCAGCAAAAGATCTATTTGCACCAAGCTGTTCGTGAGACTGAGATCATGCTTTACGGTTTTGTCGACGAAGCTGAAAAGCAACTTTTCTTGAAGTTATTGAATGTTTCAGGGATCGGGCCGAAAAGTGCGCTAGCGATCTTAGCTAGTGAAAACCACAGCGGTTTGATCAATGCGATCGAACAAGAAGATGATGGTTATCTGACTAATTTCCCTGGTATTGGTAAGAAAACGGCTAAGCAGATCATTTTAGACTTGAAGGGCAAGTTAAATGATCTAGACCAGACTAAGCTCGTCGGCCAACAAGGGATCGAGTTGACCACGACTGAGCAACCATATTTACAAGAGGCGATCGAAGCCTTGACCGCATTAGGGTATACGAAAACTGAGATCAAGCGCGTTGCTAAGAAGTTGGGAAATTACACTGGCGATTCGACCGATGCTTATTTGCGGCAAGGTTTACGCTTGATCATGAAAAAATAAGTAGAAGGGACTGATTTGGATGGAAGATGAGCGTCTGATCTCAAATGCGGCTTTTGATCAAAATGATGAGCAAACAGAATTGAGTCTACGTCCGCAAAAATTAGCGCAATATATCGGCCAAGAAAAGATCAAGCAAAAAGTGGCGATCTATATCGAAGCTGCCAAAAGTCGCCAAGAGTCACTCGATCATGTCTTGCTCTATGGGCCACCTGGTTTAGGTAAGACGACATTAGCGACGATCATTGCTAATGAATTGGAAGTTAAGATCAAGACGACGACAGGGCCTGCTATTGAGCGACCAGGTGATCTAGTGGCGTTATTAAATGAGCTTGAACCAGGCGATGTGTTATTTATCGATGAGATCCATCGGATGCCAAAGAGTATTGAAGAGATGCTTTATTCGGCGATGGAAGATTTTTATATCGATATCATCGTTGGCCAAGATGCGACCGCTCATCCAGTCAGATTCCCGTTGCCACCATTTACTTTGATCGGAGCTACGACTAAGGCTGGCATGTTGTCGGCCCCTTTGCGCGCGCGTTTTGGGATCGTCGAGCATATGAACTACTACACTGATGCTGAACTAGCGCAGATCGTTACCCGGTCTGCAAGTGTTTTTTCAACTGCGATCAGTGAGCAAGGCGCCTTGGAGATCTCGCGCCGTTCGCGGGGGACTCCGCGGGTGGCTAACCGCTTATTAAAGCGTGTGCGTGATTTTGCACAAGTAGCGGCCAAAGATCAGATCGACCTTGAGATCGTGAAATTTGCTTTGGAAATGCTACATGTTGATGATCGGGGCTTAGATGAGACCGATCATAAAGTTTTAAGAACAATGATCGAATTATACGGCGGTGGGCCAGTGGGCTTGAACACTTTAGCTGCCAATATCGGTGAAGATACGGAAACGATCGCCGATATGATCGAACCTTATCTCTTACAGATCGGGTTTATCAAACGAACTACTCGGGGGCGTGTGGTGACCCCGTTGGCGTATGAGCATTTACACCTACCATATAACAAAAATTAAAGAGGATGATTTTTTTGACAGAAGAACATTTAACGACCGAAGATTTTGATTATGATCTACCCGAAGAATTGATCGCACAAACACCGTTAGAGCATCGCGACCAATCACGGATGTTAGTTTTAGATTCTAAAACAGGAGAATATCAAGATGACTATTTTTACAATGTGATCGACCGCTTAAACCCTGGTGATGCTTTAGTCATGAACGATTCACGCGTTTTACCAGCTCGGATCTATGGCGTCAAACCAGATACTGGTGGACATTTAGAAGTGCTACTTTTAAATAATATCAAAGGTGATCAATGGGAGACCTTGGTCAAACCAGCTAAACGGGCTAAAGTTGGTACTAAGATCAGCTTTGGCAACGGTGAATTAACGGCCGTTGTCAAAGAAGAACTTGAACATGGAGGTCGCATCGTTGAATTTGAATACGACGGTATCTTCCTAGAAGTCTTAGAAAGCTTGGGTGAAATGCCATTACCACCATACATCAAGGAAAAATTAGACGATCCTGAAATGTATCAAACAGTTTATTCTAAAGAAGTCGGTTCGGCAGCTGCTCCTACAGCTGGGCTCCACTTTACGGAAGAATTACTGGCTAAGATCGAAGCTAAAGGTGTCAAATTAGTCTATCTGACACTACATGTTGGTTTAGGAACTTTTAGACCAGTCAGTGTGGACAACATTGAAGAGCACAAGATGCACAGTGAATTTTACCGTTTGTCAGAAGAAGCAGCAGAAACATTAAATGAAGTTCGCAAAAATGGTGGTCGGATCGTAGCTACGGGTACGACTTCGATCCGGACGCTAGAAACGATCGGAAGCAAGTTTAACGGTGAGATCAAGGCTGATAGCGGTTGGACCGACATCTTTATCAAGCCAGGTTACGAATGGAAAGTGGTCAATGCCTTTATCACTAATTTCCATTTACCAAAATCAACACTAGTAATGTTAGTTTCAGCCTTTACAGGGCGTGAAAATATTTTGAATGCTTATCGCCACGCAGTTGAAGAAAAGTATCGCTTCTTTAGCTTTGGTGATGCAATGTTTATTTATTAAAACAAGTATGAGTTCCCTAGAAAGATGAAATGTGGGGGATAAGATAAACAAGAATTAAGAAAGGAAGTATATAATTCTTTCTAAATGGCATAATGTATATGCTATTCCACATTTTTATAGCACGAATAGATGACTGAACCAGCAATTAAATATCGTTTGATCAAAAAAGAAAAACATACTGGCGCACGTTTAGGTGAGATCATCACCCCACATGGAACATTCCCAACACCGATGTTCATGCCAGTTGGGACCCAAGCGACCGTAAAAGCTATGTCACCAGAGGAACTAAAAGCCATGGGGGCTGGGATCATTTTATCCAACACCTATCACTTATGGTTACGTCCTGGTGAAGATCTAGTCAAAGAAGCCGGTGGTCTGCATAAATTTATGAACTGGGATCAAGGTATCTTAACTGATTCCGGTGGCTTTCAGGTCTTTTCACTAGCTGATATGCGTAATATTACAGAAGAAGGCGTCCATTTCAAGAGCCACTTGAATGGGGCACCGCTTTTCTTGTCACCGGAAAAGGCGATCCAGATCGAAAATGCTTTGGGCTCGGATATCATGATGAGTTTTGATGAATGCCCACCATTTTATGAAAGTTATGATTACATCAAAAAATCAGTTGAACGGACAAGTCGTTGGGCCGAACGTGGCTTAAAAGCACACCAAAATCCTGAAAAGCAAGCATTATTCGGGATCGTTCAAGGGGGCGGGCACGAAGACCTACGTAAGTTAAGCGCCCGTGACCTCGTTTCGTTAGATTTCCCAGGTTATTCGATCGGGGGACTATCAGTTGGTGAATCTAAAGCCGAGATGAATCGCGTCTTAGACTTTACGACACCGTTACTTCCTGAAGACAAACCACGTTACTTGATGGGTGTCGGTTCCCCAGATGCTTTGATCGATGGGGTCTTACGTGGGGTCGATATGTTTGATTGCGTCTTGCCAACACGGATCGCACGCAATGGTACATGTATGACATCACATGGACGTTTAGTCGTTAAAAATGCTAAATATGCGCGTGACTTCTCACCGATCGATGATAACTGTGATTGCTACACTTGCCGCAATTACACACGTGCTTATGTGCGTCACTTATTCAAAGCTGATGAGACCTTTGGCTTGCGTTTGACGAGTTATCATAACTTGTATTTTTTGCTCAATTTGATGAAGCAAGTTCGCCAAGCAATCATGGATGATAATCTGCTCGAATTTAAAGAACATTTCTTTGAAGAGTACGGTTTGAATGTTAAAAATCCAAAAAACTTTTAGTTCTTAAGGCAATTACGCTAGTTTTTAACAGATTTTTTTGATACAGTTATAAAGAACACATATACTAAGGAGGCAAATATTGTGAATTCTTCAATTTCAACAATTGTAATGTTTGTTGTTTTGATCGGTTTGATGTATTTTATGATGATCAGACCACAAAAGAAGCAACAACAACAACATCAAGAAATGATGAACGCATTGAAACCAGGCGATGAGATCGTAACTATCGGTGGTTTACATGGGGTCGTAAGTGAAGTAAATGCAGATAAAAACATCGTAACGATCGATTGCGATGGGGTTTACCTTGACTTTACTCGTTCAGCTATCGCACGCGTTTTAAAGAAAGCGGCTGAAACAACGACAACAGCCACAACGACTGAAGCCAAAAATGACTCAGTTGTGGCAGATGAAACAAAAGAAGATAAATAATTTTGGGGGATGTCTGTGTGACATCCTTTTTTAGTAGACTTTACTTGCGAGTTTTAGTAAAACGGAGTATTATGAAACAAACTAAATTGATGCCTGAGCATCAGTGGGGAGGAATTTTAAATGAGAAAATTAGGTGTTATCGGAATTGGTAATGTTGGTGTAACTGTGGCTTATACGATCGTTTCTCAAGGGATCGCTGATGAACTTGTGATGATCGATGCCAATGATAAAAAAGTCTTGGCTGAAAAGTTGGACTTTGAAGATGCAATGCCACGGATGCCATATCACACCGAGATCAAGATCCAAGATTATGCTGATCTAAAGGATGCCGATGTTGTGATCACTGCCTTTGGTGATATTCAAGCCAGTGTCAGAACCGGTAATCGTTTTGCCGAATTTGAGATCAACAGCAAAAATGCGGTCGAAGTAGGGCGTAAGTTAAAAGAAGCTGGTTTTAATGGGGTCTTGATCAATATTTCCAACCCATGTGATGCGATCACGACGATCTTGCAACAAGAGACTGGTTTACCTCGCAACCGTGTCTTTGGAACGGGGACTTTCTTGGATACCGCGCGGATGCAACATGTAGTGGGTGACTACTTGCATCAAGACAGTCGTAATATCGATGGCTATGTTCTAGGTGAACATGGTAATTCCCAATTCAACGCTTGGTCAACGGTTCGGGCTAATAATAAGCTGATCACGGAGATCTTGAGTCAAGCTGAGATCGAAGCTTTGGATAGTAAACCATCTGAAGGGGCTTGGACCGTGGCAAGCGGTAAGGGTTATACTTCTTATGCGATCGCAACTTGCGGGGTGCGTTTAGCGCAAGCAGTCATGTCTAACGCTAAATTGTTTGCTCCGGCTTCAGTATATGTTGAATCTCTAGGGACATACATCGGTTATCCAGCGATCATCGGAGCTGATGGGGTCGAAGAAGTAGTTGAGCTCAAGTTGAATGCTAAAGAAGAAGAACAATTGGCACGCTCAGTCCAATATATCAAAGATCACGTAGCCCAACTCGGTAAGGATTAAACCAAGCGTGTGAGAGCCTAAAGAAACGTCAGGATGCAAGTGCATTCTGGCGTTTTTTTAGTATTTGTTAGGTGTTATAGCATAAAAAAATAGGCACCTTGCCAACGCAAAGTACCTATCTAAAAATTAAACTTTTAATTTAAAGGTTCGAGTGTAAAATTAAGTTCCAGTGGTTTATCAGCTTTGAGCCAGTAAGCTTCGTGAACTGGTGCGCCCCAAGAATCATCCCCGCCGACACCCATTTGGTCAGCCATGAGACGTAACCAAGCAAAGCGCATTGGTGGTAATTCATCTTGATGGAGCGCTTCTTCAAGCATCATCGTGCTATACGGTAAAAGGCTAGCTGAAAATGCGTGTTTATCAGCGCTGATCGTTAAGCCAAGGTCTTTGTCATCCGTAAGTGCTAAGGCACGGACATCACAGTGGTTACCGGTCTCTTGTGGAACTAAATAAGGAGCGACACTATCTTTTGCAGTCGTAGTAAATGTTCCTAAGCGAGCTCCTAGTTTACGGTCGAGATAATTTTCGGCTGGACCGCGACCATAGTAAGTCATGTTGTCGTACTTAGCAGGTAACTTGAATTCAAGCCCAAATGTCGGTAAGGATGGCAAGTCGGGATGCCCTGGATATTTGGCATTGACGTTGACTTTACCTGTCCCATCGACCAAATATGTGACCTGAACAGTGACTTGCTTTGGTAATGGCAGTTCATAGGTGTAGCTTACTTCAACGGCGTGTTCTTTAGGTGTGACTTGAAGATCAACGACCTTGGCAAATTTGCCAGCACCTAACCACATTGCACGTTCAAAGCCATGACCACAGCCACGGTCATTATCAGTCATTGGACGCCAGAATAATAGTTGTGGCGTTCGCATGATAAATTCTTGGCCACTGTATTTAAGTGAGACTAAACCACCTTTGTCTTTAGATAAGAGCACTTCGAAGTTCTTACCCGAGATCCCGATATTGACATCACCCATAGCGACTTTAGGTGTACCCTGAGCTTTAAATTTAGGTAAAGCTTGGCGGATCACTGTTTGTCCAAAGTTGATCTCAAAGCCAGCTTTAGCCCAAGCTGTATCCTTGGCTAAATGTTGTTGAACTTCATAGATGATCTCACCTGTTTCGGGTAGTGGAAGCTCAAGGTCAAAGTGCTTGCTTTCTTGCGGTAAGACGATCAATTGATAGTCTTTTTCAAAAATAACTTTGCCGTCTTGTAAGACCCGAGCAGTAAAGTAGCTATCGGCACTATTAGTGAACAAGCCATCATTAGTCAAGGTGACACCCGTTTCATCGGGTTCGATCTTAATGTCAGCGTATAGATGCTTGACTTCTTGGGCTTTAGGTGAGATCATCCGGTCAGCAAAGACTAACCCATCGCCACAGAATTCATAATCACTTGGGCGGTCGTTAAAATCGCCCCCATAAGCTAAGCGCGTCGTATCACCTAATTTTTGATAGATCGCTTGGTCAATGTAATCCCAAATAAAGCCACCTTGATAGTGTGGATATTTTTCGAGTTTAGTGTAGAGGTCTAAGCCACCGACTGAGTTCCCCATCGCATGCATGTATTCACATGAGATATATGGCTTTTTAGGCTCGTTTTGGAGATATTCTTCGATCTCATGTGGTTTAGCGTACATTCGACTTTCGATATCTGTAATGTAGTCAAATTCGCGGTTCCAAGTCACACCTTCGTAATGAACGACACGGGTTGGATCTTTGTGACGTAAATAATCGCCCATGGCTGCAATATCTGTTCCAGCATAAGATTCATTACCTAACGACCAGATGAGCACGCTAGGGTGGTTTTTATCACGTTCAAACATGCTGTTTGCACGATCGATACAGGTCGGTTCCCATTCTGGGAGGTTGCCAGGGATGTTCCACGATGGTTCGCAGGCACCGAGTTTTTGCCAAGAACCGTGGGATTCAAGGTTAGCTTCATCGATCAAATAGATCCCATATTCATCACATAAACGATACCAAAGCGTTTGGTTAGGGTAGTGCGATGTCCGCACGGCGTTAATGTTATGGCGCTTCATAAATTTGATATCCCATAGCATATCTTCTTTGGTGATCGCCCGGCCGAGTTTAGGATCAAATTCGTGGCGGTTGACCCCTTTAAAGAGGATACGTTTACCATTTAGCAACATTAGCCCATCTTGGATCTCGAAGCGTCTAAAGCCGACTTTTTCCGGAACAAATTCGAAAACAGCTCCGTCTTTATCTTCTAAAGTCAATTCGAGTGTATATAGATTTGGAAGTTCAGCACTCCAAGGCGCTACTTGACTCAATTCTTGGCCTAAATTGATCGTTTGGGTCAAAGGTACTTTGGTCTCAAAAGCAACGCGCTTATCGGGATCTAAGAGGCGCGCATGTAAAAAGTTATCGTCAGTTTGCCCAGTTACAGTTGCTTTTAGTTCAAAAATGCCGGTCTCGTAATCATCATCTAAGTTTGCGGTAACATGGATATCAGCTAGATGAGCTTTAGGCAAAGCATACAAGAAGACATCCCGGAAGATTCCGTTCAAGCGCCAGAAATCTTGGTCTTCGATCCAGCTAGCACTGCTGTATTTGAAGACTTCAACGGCTAAGTGGTTTTGACCTTCAACTAAATATGGTGTCAGATCAAAGTCACTTGGAGTAAAGGAATCTTCACTATAGCCGATAAAGTGGCCGTTCAACCAAACATAAAAGGCAGTCGCGACCCCTTGAAATGAAATATGAACGGGCTTATCTTTTAGCGCATGATCTAATTCAAAGGTCTTGATATAAGATGCGATCTTATTTTTCTTAGGTAATTTAGGGGGCCGGAGTTCTTCGTGACCATCCCATGGATATTGGGTATTAACATATTTATGACCATCAAATCCTTGTGTTTGCAAATGACCGGGAACTTGAATGTAGTCAAAACGGCCAAAGTCAAAATCTGGTTTGATAAAATCAAGTTTTTGACTAGCGATATCAGGTTCGAGATGAACGCGCCAAGTTCCATTTAGACTTTGGTTTAGTGAATTTTTACCTGTTTTAGCACTGTAAAACTCGTGGTCGGAATGAGCGGCTAAACGATTTACGGCAAAGACAGTTGGGTCTTCAAGCCAAGATAATTTTGGTTTTGTTACATGCATCAGTAGGCTTCCTCCTTGGATAGATAGTAATTTTTAAGTTCTTGCTACATCTCTATCGTAAACGATTACATTTAGATATTCAAGTTATATTTAGTAAAAATATTACTTTTTAGGGAAAATTAAATTACTAAAATATCTGATGGGTTATGGATAGAGTGCAGTGTTAAAAGTCAAGTGATACGACTTCAAATATTAATTTAAGTAATTTTTAGTAAATAATACTTGATTTATCTTTTGAAAGCGGTTAATATTAGAGTTGTAAAAGAAATAGTAATTATAGTTAGGAGAATTATGATGGAAACAAAAGAACGCCCTGTAAGTAAATTTACTTCACGTTTATCATATACTTTTGGCGCTTTTGGTAATGACGTATTTTATGCTGCCTTATCAAGTTATTTGATCATGTTCATTACCTCACACCTTTTTAATACAGGTGATAAAGCAACTAATAACCGTTTGATCAGTTATGTGACTTTGATCATCATGATCTTGCGGATCGTTGAGTTATTGATCGATCCTTTTATCGGAAATGCGATCGATCGAACAAAAACGCGTTGGGGACATTTTCGTCCTTGGGTCGTAGTCGGTGGGACGATCAGTTCGATCGCACTTTTGATCTTATTTACTAATATGGGGGGCTTGAATAAATCAAACCCTTGGTTATACCTCTTTATCTTTGCCGTATTGTATATCACGATGGACATCTTTTATTCCTTTAAGGATATCGGTTTTTGGTCGATGCTACCAGCGCTTTCCTTTGATTCACGGGAACGTGAAAAGATCGCAACGTTAGCTCGTATCGGTTCAACGATCGGTGGTTCTTTAGTCGGGGTCGTCGTAATGCCATTGGTGTTATTCTTCTCACTTCAAAGTAATGGTGGGACTGGTGATGATCGTGGTTGGTTCTGGTTTGCCTTTATCGTCTGTGCTACCGCCTTTCTTAGTGCGTTGGCTGTTGGTTTTGGGACCCGCGAAGTTGAAAATGATCTCCGGAAAAACGAAGAAGATACAGCTGGTATCGGCGCTGTCTTAAAGATGTTAGTCAAAAATGACCAATTGTTATGGGTAGCGATCGCTTATCTCTTCTATGGTATCGGGATCAACTTGGTAAATGCGCTTGAATTGTATTACTTCACGTATATCATGGGCTTTTCTAAAGGCTTCTCGATCCTTTCATTCATCAATATGATCGTCGGGCTTTTCTCGGTCGCTTTCTTCCCATTCTTAGCGAAGAAGTTCAGCCGTAAGCCATTATTTATCGGATGTTTAACAATGATGTTGATCGGTCTAGCAGTCTTTTCTGTTGCCGGAAGCAATTTGGCTTTAGTTTTATTTGCAGCTGAATTGTTCTTCATCCCACAACCAGTTGTCTTCTTGATCATTTTGATGATCATCACTGACTCAGTTGAATATGGTCAATGGAAATTAGGTCACCGTGATGAATCATTAGCCTTATCCGTTCGTCCGTTAGTCGATAAATTCGGTGGGGCTATCTCCAACGGTGTTGTTGGTCAGATCGCTGTTTTAGCTGGGATGACTACGGGTGCGACAGCTTCTTCTATCACAGCAAGCGATCAATTTACCTTCAAGATCATGATGTTTGCGATCCCAGCAGTCATGATGTTGATCGGGATGTTTATCTTTGCTAAGAAGATCACTTTGACCGAAGAACGTCACGCACAGATCGTGGCTGAGTTGGAAAAAACTTGGGGTGATCAATTTAGCAGTGAAAGTAGCGAAGCCGGTGTCTTGATCAAAGATGATGAATTGACAGCCATGGTACCTGTAGCTGGTAAAGTAGTAGCTTTAAATGATGTCTCTGATCCAACCTTTGCTTCGGGCAAGATGGGAGCCGGTGTTGCGATCGTTCCTAGTGATGGTAAAGTTTATGCTCCATTTGATGGGGTCATCAAGACAGTCTTTGTCACACGCCATGCGATCGGCTTAGTTTCCGACAATGGGATCCCAGCTTTGATCCACGTTGGTATCGGAACTGTTAAGATGAAAGGGACAGGTTTTGTAACTTATGTCAATGAAGGACAACATGTGACAAAAGGTGAACAGATCATGGAATTCTGGGACCCAGCGATCAAGAAGGCTGGCTTAGATGATACGGTGATGTTTACATTTGCTAACTCAGATCTCTTTGAAAAATTTGAAGTTGAAGTCAAGCCTGGGACAGAAGTAAGTCATACAGATGTCGCAGTCGAGATCGAAAAATAGTTTTACTAAAAACCTCGCTGGTAACCCGGCGAGGTTCTTTGCGGTCGATAAGTAAACTATTTTAGTTGAAAAAAGTTTAATTTTCGGCTACAATACAGGAAATTATACCAACGAAAAGAGGGCGCTTAGATGAACTATCAAGAACAAGATCCACAATTATGGGCAGCTATTGCAGCAGAAAAGAAACGCCAACAAGGAAATATCGAGTTGATCGCTTCAGAAAATATCGTTTCTGAAGGGGTCTTAGCAGCGCAAGGCAGTGTTTTGACCAACAAATACGCTGAAGGTTATCCAGGGAAACGTTATTACGGTGGTTGTGAGTACATCGACGTTGTAGAAGACTTGGCGATCGACCGTGCAAAAGAACTTTTTGGAGCTAAATATGCTAATGTTCAACCGCACTCTGGTTCACAAGCTAATGCAGCCGCATATCGTTCCTTGATCGCACCAGGTGATACGGTCTTGGGGATGGATCTTGCTAGTGGTGGTCATTTGACGCATGGATCGCCCGTCAACTTTAGTGGGCAAACATATAATTTTGTCAGCTACGGTGTTGATAAGGAGACAGAACGCTTAGATTATGATGCGATCTTAGCTTTAGCCAAAGAGGTCAAGCCTAAGTTGGTCGTAGCTGGTGCCAGTGCGTACCCACGTGAGATCGATTTTGAACGCTTTGGTCAGATCGCTAAAGAAGTCGGAGCTTACCTGATGGTCGATATGGCGCATATCGCAGGCTTAGTTGCAGCGGGTAAACACCAAAATCCAGTGCCGTATGCTGATATCGTAACGACTACGACACACAAAACTTTACGCGGACCACGGGGCGGTTTGATCTTGACCAACGATGAACAATTGGCTAAGAAGATCAATAGTGCTGTTTTCCCTGGCTTACAAGGTGGTCCTTTAGAACATGTTATCGCGGGTAAAGCAGTTGCTTTTGGTGAGGCATTGCGTCCCGAATTTAATGATTACGCTGCTCAAGTTATCAAGAATGCTCAAGCGATGGCAGAAGTGTTTGCACAAAATGATAAAGCCCGACTGATCTCTGGTGGGACGGATAATCATTTGTTGTTAGTTGATGTTTTAGGCTTTGGCTTGAATGGTAAAGAAGCAGAACAATTGCTCGACAGTGTTTCTTTGACCGTCAACAAGAACTCGATCCCATTTGAAACGCTTAGCCCATTTAAGACGAGTGGGATTCGCTTAGGTACGCCAGCAATCACGAGCCGTGGCTTTGATGAAGCCGATGCTAAGCAAGTTGCTGAATTGATCTTAGCAGTCCTTGAATCAAAAGGTGAAGCCGAAGTTTTAGCTGATGTGAAAGCTAAAGTAGCTCAGTTGACAGCCGCTCATCCGATCTATGAATAGAAAATAATACAAAAGACCGTAAAAACGCAACCACGTTTTTACGGTCTTTTTTGGTATGAACTAATTTAAGCTACTGTCACGCTTGATCAATTTAGTTGCCAAGGTCACCATTTCGGGTGTCTCTTGATCTTGTTCAGCTAAGGTACTGAGTAAAGTCACCGCTGAACGTCCCATTTGTTCGGTGAAGACTTTGATACTGCTGAGAGCGGGAAAAGCAAATTTAGCTAAAGATGTGTCATTAAATGAGATCAAGCTGACACGCTCGGGTACAGGAATATCATTTTCTTGTAATGCGCGTAAAGCTCCGACGGCGATCGCATCGTTAGCGATGAAGAAAGCTTGCGGTAAGTCTTCGCCTAACTCTTTGATCGCTTGATTCATCATCTGATAACCTGATTCAGGTGAGAATTTTCCGATGTAAACATAACGCGGATCGTAAAGTTTTAGATCGCTCAAATAGTTTTTAAATGATCTAAAACGGGGATCGATCAAGGAATCGGTTTGATCGGCGGTTTTTTCTTCCCCCGCTAAAAGTCCGATCTTGGTTTGGTCTTGGTTCAAAAAGTGGTCTAAAGCCATTTTAACAGCACCATCAAAGTCAGAAACGACACAATTGTAGCCCAAATTCAAAGTGTTGCTATCGACAAATACTAAATTTGAGTTTAAAGCAGCAATGTCGTGGCTTTCTTGGCGACTGTATTTCCCGATCGCGATCACGCCATTAGCTTGGGTCGCTTTTTCCAAAGGATCATTATGGAAGATCCGTGTGATCTCATAACCGAGCTTGTGAGCTTGGTTTTCGATCCCCAAGCGGATCGCGTAGTAATAAAGATCGTGGACTTCTTCTTGTTCGGTGTACCATTGAATGATCGCTAAACGTTTCTCTAAAGGTCGATCTGTTATTTGCTTTTTATTTTGAGTGTGCTTGACGTAATTTAGTTCTTCAGCGATCTTAAATATCCTGTTTCGAGTATCAGGACTGACAGACATTGTTTCGTCATAGTTTAAAACGCGTGAGACTGTAGCAGCAGAAACACCTGCTTTAGTTGCGATATCTTTGATCGTAGCCATATTTTCCTCCATTCATGATCGTTACGTATAAGTATATGTAATCTAGTATAGCATAAGCTTAGTAAAAAAACGCCTACAAGTTGTATATATTTTAGTAAAGGCCAGAATGAGCTTTTTTAAGAATGGGAAAAGAGACAGATTTATTTTACTAAATTTTAAGTAAAAACAGTTGCTAAATTCCGAAATTGTCTCTATAATTATAACTGTAAATAAAACGCTTGCACAAATGAAGAGAGGTAATAAAAAATGGAAAAAACAGAATTAAAACAACGCTTTGAAGAGATCTTTGGTCGGCCCTCAGAGGCAGAATTCTTCTCACCCGGTCGGATCAATTTGATCGGTGAACATACCGATTACAATGGAGGCCATGTTTTTCCATGTGCGATCACTTTAGGGACTTATGGTGCTGCTGCTAAACGTGACGATCAAACATTGCACTTTTACTCAGAAAACTTTGCGGATGAAGGGATCATTGAAGTTCCATTAGCTGACCTACATTTTGATAAAGCCGATAAATGGACGAATTATCCTAAGGGCATGATCCATTTCTTAAAAAAAGCTGGACATAAGATCGATACCGGGATGGATGTCTATGTCAACGGTAATATCCCTAATGGTTCCGGTCTATCATCATCAGCTTCATTGGAATTGTTGATGGGTGTCATTGCCCAACATTTATTTGATCTCGACCTTGAACGCCTCGATCTAGTAAAGATCGGGATGAAGACTGAAAATGACTTCATCGGTGTAAATTCAGGGATCATGGATCAATTTGCCGTGGGTATGGGCCAAGCAAACAAAGCGATCTTGTTAGATACTAACACTTTGAAGTATGATCTTGTGCCTTTGGACCTAAAAGACAACGTGATCGTGATCATGAATACAAATAAACGCCGTGAATTAGCTGATTCTAAGTACAATGAACGTCGCAGTGAATGTGAGACTGCGTTAGAAGAGTTGAACACTAAATTAGCTGCTAAGAGCTTAGGTGCTTTGGATGAGCAAACATTTGATGAATACAGTTATTTGATCGCTGATGAAGATCGTTTGAAGCGCGCACGGCATGCAGTTTGGGAAAATCAAAGAACTTTACAAGCACGTGAAGCTTTACAAGCAGAAGATCTCGAAAAATTCGGGCGTTTAGTAAATGCCTCACACGTTTCATTGGAACACGACTATGAAGTAACGGGTAAGGAATTGGATACGCTAGCTCATACAGCTTGGCAACAACCAGGCGTTTTAGGTGCCCGGATGACAGGTGCTGGTTTTGGTGGTTGTGGGATCGCGATCGTAAATAAAGCCGATGTGGAAGCCTTTAAGGAAAATGTTGGTAAAGTTTACGAAGAAAAGATCGGCTATGCACCAGCATTCTATATTGCTGAGATCGCCGACGGAACAAAGAAATTGTAAAAAAATGGGGGCATAAGAGATGAAGGTAGATGTAGTGACACGCTTTGTAGATGGCGTTATCGCAAATAGTGACTATACCCAAATGGATAAGCCTTACCTGTATAATCGAGTTTTAGCGCTAGTTGGTGAAGGCGAGCTTGAACAAGAAGTGGAAACGACTGACTTGATCGCGTTGAAAGATGAATTATTAACCATCGCGGCTAAAAATGGTAAAGTGGGCGAAACTCAAAATGAACGCGATAATTTAGGCGCTGAATTGATGAATTTCATCATGCCAGCACCGAGCGTTTTGAATCAACGTTTCTGGCAAACATATGAAACAGATAAACAAAAGGCGATCGCAGATTTCTATGCTTTGAGTAAACAAAATGATTATATCAAAACTAAAGCGATCGCTAAAAATATCGCCTATAGTGTGCCGACACAATATGGTGATATCGAGATCACGATCAATTTATCTAAGCCGGAAAAAGATCCTAAAGCGATCGCAGCTGCTAAAAAGATGAAACAAACAGGTTATCCTAAGTGCCAATTATGTATTGAAAATGAAGGTTATCAAGGGCGGCTCGATTATCCAGCACGGGCTAACCACCGGATCATTCGCTTTGATCTAGGTAACAAGACCTGGGGCTTTCAATATTCACCTTATGCATACTTTAATGAACATTGTATCTTTTTAGATGGCAAACATGAGCCAATGGCGATCACAAACAAGACATTTAGCCAATTATTAGCGATCGTGGACCGATTCCCAGGCTACTTTGCTGGGAGCAATGCGGATCTGCCGATCGTTGGTGGTTCGATCTTGACACATGAACACTACCAAGGTGGTAACCATGAATTTGCGATGCAAAAAGCACCGATCGAAAAAGCCTTACATTTTGCGGGCTTTGCCGATGTTGAGGTTGGGATCGTTAAATGGCCGATGTCTGTCATCAGACTACGAGCTAAAGATCAAGCTCGCCTAGTTGAACTAGCAAGTAAGATCTTGGATAAGTGGCGCACTTATTCGGATGAGAGCGTGGATGTCTTAGCTAGCTCAAATGGCGAACCACACCACACGATCACTCCGATCGCACGTAAGTCAGGTGCTGAATTTGAACTAGATCTAGTGTTACGGGATAATCAAACTTCCGCTGAATATCCAGATGGTATTTTCCATCCCCATCAAGATGTACAACACATTAAAAAAGAAAACATTGGTCTGATCGAAGTGATGGGCTTAGCGATCTTACCACCACGTCTAAAAGACGAGCTGACTGAAGTTGAAAAATACTTACTAGGAAAGCCCAACCAAATGGCCGACTACCATGCTAAGTGGGCTGAAAAGATCAAGGCTGATCATCCAGAAGTAAGTGAACAAAATGTTGATAATTTAGTCAAAGCTGAAGTCGGTAAAGTCTTTGCACGCGTTTTAGAGGATGCAGGAGTCTTTAAACGCGACCAAAAGGGGCAAGCAGCATTTGTGAGATTTGCTGAATTTGTAGGCTTAGAGGGGTAATTTAATTTAGAAAGTAGAGAGTGTATTGATGAACAAGTTGATTGAATTTGATGAAAAAAATAAAGTCTTTCATTTGCATAATGATAAGATCTCATACATTTTATCGGTAGAAGAAGGTGGCTATTTAAGTCACTTATACTTTGGGAAAAAAGTGAATGGGTATCATGGTCAGTTGCGTTATCCGCGGGTAGATCGAGGCTTTTCAGGGAATTTACCTGAGAGTCTAGACCGGACATATTCACTTGACTCGTTACTTCAAGAGTATAGTGGTGTTGGGAATTGTGATTATCGCACACCGGCTTTGGATCTACAAAATGCGGATGGTTCATTTGCAGCTCGTTTAGTCTATCAAGGCTACGAGATCACAGCGGGTAAACCTAAACTTGAAGGCTTGCCAGCGGCCTATGCTAACGCTGATGAAGCTCAGACCCTAGTGCTCTTTCTTAAAGATGAGGTCAGTGGTGTCGAAGTTACCTTGTTATACACGATCTTCAAAGATCTAGCCATTGTAGCCCGTTCCGCTAAGGTCACTAATGCAGGTGCTGAACCGGTAGAACTAAAAAAAGTCGCTTCTATGCAACTTGATTTTATCAAACAAGATATGGATGTCATCTCCTTACCTGGAGCTCATGCTAATGAACGCCATATCCAACGTGAGGCGATCGGACAAGGTAGAAAAGTCTTTGAAAGTCGCCGAGGTGCTTCAAGTCACCAAATGAACAGTTTTATCGCGGTCTTAGAGCACAACGCCGATGAATTTTCGGGTGAAGTTTACGGCTTTAACTTAGTGTATTCCGGTAATCACAGTTTTGAGATCGAGAAAGACCAATTCGAACAAACACGTGTGGTCGCTGGGATCAGCGATTATAATTTTAGCTGGCACTTAGAAGCCGGTGAAAGCTTCCAAGCACCGGAAGTTTTACTAGCTTTCTCAGCTAACGGCTTGAATGAGATGAGTCAAAATTACCATGAATTGATCAGAGAACATATCGTCCGTGGTAAATTCAAACATCAAGAACGTGAGATCCTCGTAAATAACTGGGAAGCAACGTATTTTGAATTCAATGAAGATAAGTTAAAGACGATCGTTGATGATGCTAAAGAATTAGGGATCGAAATGTTTGTCCTAGATGATGGCTGGTTTGGTCATCGAGATGATGATAATACTTCGTTAGGGGATTGGACCGTTTATGAACGTAAATTCCCTCAAGGCATCAAGCATTTTGCTGATTATGTCCACGAACAAGGCTTGAAGTTTGGACTTTGGTTCGAACCAGAGATGATCTCCATCGATTCAAAGCTCTACCAAGAGCATCCTGAATATTTGATGCAAGTTCCTGGAAGAAAGCCAAGTCCTTCGCGAAATCAATTTATCTTGGATCTAACGCAAAAGGCTGTACGTGAAAACGTAGTAGCACAATTGAGTGCTCTATTAGATGGTGGCTTTATCGATTACATCAAGTGGGATATGAACCGTCATATCTCAGATGTTTATTCGGTGTCCTTGCCAAAACAACGCCAAGGCGAAGTCTACCACCGCTATATGCTAGGGCTTTACGAGATCTTAGAAACATTGACGACCAAATATCCAGATATCTTATGGGAAGGTTGTTCAGGTGGCGGTGGCCGTTTTGACACGGGTTATGCTTATTACATGCCACAGTCATGGACAAGTGATAATACCGATGCGATCGCACGTCAAACGATCCAATATGGTACTTCACTAGTTTATCCACCATCTGTCTTCACCGCGCATGTTTCGGCCGTGCCTAACCATCAAACTGGGCGGATCACGCCATTTGAAACTCGTGGTGCAGTAGCAATGAGTGCCGTCTTTGGTTATGAGCTCGATCTGACTCAATTGACAGCCGATGAAAAGGAAGCGGTCAAAGAACAGGTCAAGACTTATAAAGCGATCCGACCATTAGTCCAATTTGGTGATTTTATCCGCTTGAAAGATCCAGCTAAGGGTAACCAATGTGCCTGGATGTTTGTTTCCAGAGATAAAAATGAAGCTTTGGTCTTTGTCTTTGACCGCTTAGCTTCAGCACAACCAACCTTGACCTTGACTAAGTTAGCCGGTTTAGACCCAGCCAAAAATTATCAAGATCAAAAAACTAAGGCGCTCTTTAGTGGGAACGAATTGATGGAGTTAGGGTTCTATGATCCCGTTAAACGCCATGATTTCACGGCGGATATGTACCACTTTAAAGCCGTAACAGATTAATAATATCTCTTTTAAGGGCAAACTCATATGATGGAGTTTGCCTTTTTAGCTTGAAGAATAACCTTAGTATATGGTATCTTATCCGATAAACAGGCATAAGAAAGGAAGGTCGTGGATGAAAAGAAAGTTTTGGTGGCCGATATTACTATTGGTAGTCCTCATTTTTGGTGGCTGGTTGATCGTTTCACAAAGTTTACGTGATAATGCAAGCCAGCAATATGAAAAAACTAAAGTGCCAACTTTATTTTTGCACGGTTATGGCAGTAGTCATCGTGCAGAAGAGCATATGACGCAGGCAATCGTCAAGGCCGGAGTTACCCAAAATGTGATCCGGGCGACAGTGGCTAAAGATGGGACAGTCAAATTGCAAGGGGCGCTACCGCAAAGTGCATATAATCCACTAGTCGAAGTGGAATTTGAAGATAATAAAAATGCGAATTATCGTCAAAATGGGGTCTGGCTCAAAAATGTTTTGGTCAAACTCCAAAAAACGTATGGCTTTAAGAAATTTAATGCTGTTGCGCATTCGATGGGAAATCTGACTTTGGCCTACTACATGTTGGATAATGGTCAAAATAAAAAATTACCTCAATTGCAAAAGCAAGTCAATATTGCAGGGCATTATAATGGGATCATTGGTATGGATGATCAAGCCAATCAAATGCAGTTAGAAGAAGATGGTGCTCCTAAACAGATGACAGGAACTTACCAACAGCTATTGAAATTGGATGATAGTTATCCTAAAAAGCAGGTCTCGGTCCTAAATATCTATGGTGATCTAAATGACGGATCTGATTCTGATGGTCGAGTAAGCAATAATTCTTCACGATCAGAGAAATATCTTTTGCAAGAGGTTTACCGCAGTTACCAAGAGCTTGAGATCAAGGGTGAAGGCGGACAACATAGTAAGTTGCATGAAAATCGTCAAGTTGACCGAGCTATCATTAATTTTATTTGGAAAAAATAGTTTAAAAGAGATGTTTGCTACAAAAACGAGTGGTAGGCATCTCTTTTTATTATATTTTAATTAGAATTTTGGATAACAAAATAAATATCAGGAGAACAAGTTGCTAAAAAACATTTGTTATTTTTTATTGATGGATAATTTTTTTGTTAAGTATAAAGTGTGGATAAATATCAGTTCATTGGACAAAAAATGTGATCACAAGTCATTTATTTTGAAGTTATTAACTATTTTTCGGTTTTTTAGATAAATATAAATTATTTTAAATATCATTCGATATAAGAG
>NZ_JBCOAR010000013.1:0-55534 GCF_040226755.1 Ligilactobacillus sp. RTP31139st1_D10_RTP31139_211217 | reverse complement strand
AATTTTGCAATTTTTGTAGCCGTTGGCGGCGTAACTTCAGCATAGCTTGATAACTTTGGATCAAGCGCAACTTATCTTGTTTGATCCGTAAGATCTCGTCTTCTAAGACCGGTGTTGCCAATTCAGCTGCTGCAGTAGGGGTCGCCGCTCTGACATCAGCTACTAAATCAGCGATCGTCGTATCGGTTTCGTGTCCAACCGAAGAAATGATCGGGATCTGGCTTTCAAAGATCGCTCGGGCAACTTTTTCTTCGTTAAAGGGCCATAGATCCTCGATTGAGCCCCCACCACGACCGATAATGATCGTATCAAAATCTCCTCGAGCATTGACCTCTTTTAAACGTCCAACTAATGAATCAGCTGCTTTTTCGCCCTGAACGACTGCGGGAAATAAAACTAGTTGTGCGATTGGATACCGCCGTCTAGTAGTCGTGATGATATCACGGATGACTGCGCCCGATGGACTAGTGATCACTGCGATCCGTTTAGGAAAATGGACTAATGGCCGCTTAGGTGCGCTAAACAACCCTTCTGTGGCTAATTTAGTTTTTAATTGCTCAAACGCTTGATACAAAGCGCCCACACCATCTGGTTCCATCTTCTCGATCGTGATTTGGTAATTTCCACTAGGTTCATACAGATCTACTCTTCCGACCACTAAGACTTTCATTCCATCTTCAACATTGAATTTCAGTTTGTTAAATGCCGATTGAAACATGACTGCATCTATTTTAGCACCATCGTCTTTTAAACTAAAATATTGATGGCGGGGACGCAAACGGAAATTTGAGATCTCACCAGTCAGATAGACACGATTCAAATATGGATCAGCACTGAATTTTCGATGTAAATACTTAGTTAGTGCGGTGACGGTCAAATATTGATCTTTTTCCATTAGCTATTGCTCTTTTCTGCCAATTCAAGCGTTTGTTGCATCAACATCGCGATCGTCATCGGTCCAACGCCGCCGGGAACTGGTGTCAAATAAGCTGCCTTAGTTACAGCACTAGCTTGTTTGACATCACCGACTAATTTGCCGTTAGCCAAACGGTTGATCCCAACATCGATCACAGTTGCGCCTTCCTTGATATAAGTCTCATCGACCATTTCAGCTCGTCCCGTTGCAACGACTAAAATATCAGCCTGGCTAGCAACTCTTTGAAGATCTTTAGTCTTGCTATGCGCCACAGTGACGGTAGCATCTGCATTTATCATCAAAGCAGCTAAAGGACGTCCAACTAAATTACTGCGTCCGATGATCACAACATTTTTACCAGCCACCGGGATCTGATACTCTTCTAATAGGACCATAATGCCACGTGGGGTACATGGTAAAGCTTTAGGCTGGTCCATAAAAAGATGGCCTAAATTTTCGGGATGCAAACCATCAGCATCCTTTTTCGGATCGATCCGTTCGATCACTGCATTTTCATCAAGCTGTGCTGGTAACGGCATCTGCACCAAGATCGCATGGACTGTTACATCGCCATTCAACTCATCGATCAATTGTAATAACTCTGCTTGTGTCGTGTTAGCTGGTAAAGTGATATCTTTAGTCTTGATCCCGATCTTTTCAGCTGCCCGTTTTTTATTGCGGACATATACATGACTAGCCGGATCATCCCCTACTAAAACAACAGCCAAACATGGCTCTAACCCTTGTTGCTTTAACTTTTCTGTCTTTCCCTTTAATTGGCTGCGGATTTTTTCAGCAGTTCCGCGTCCGTCTATCATCACTGTCATATAAATCACAACCTTAACTTTAGTGTATACCTAATATTTTAGCACACTCAGCTACATTTTTTTCAAAAATAAAATGCCTGCACTAAACTTTAGTACAGACATTTTTCATCTTTAAAGTAGATTTGATAAAACACCATTGATAAAACGCCGTGATTTACCATCACTAAATTCCTTAGCTAACTGCAAAGCTTCGTCTAAAGCCACTTTAGCCGGAACATCATCAACATAAAGCATTTCATAGATCGCTAAGCGCAAGATCAAGAGGTCTATCCTGTTCAAGCGTGCGAGCGTCCAATTTGCGCTCAAATGTTGATCGATCTTTGCGTCTAATTCAGATTGGTGTGTAAGTACGCCTTCTACCAATTCAGGCAAGTAGGCTGGTACTGTAGTTGTCGCCTCATCTTCCAACAAAGCTTCGTAAACGTCTTGTGGTAAGGCATCTGGGTTGCTATTCAACGCAAAAAGTGCTTGAAAAGCCAGTTTACGCGTATCATGTCTACTAATACTCACTATTCTTCACCATTCTCTTCCCCAAATAAATTATTTGGGTCAATTGTTTGTTCTTGTTTTTCAGGTATTACCCCTTGAACGTGCACATCAACGCCTAAAATTTCAATTCCCGTCATAAAGAGAACTTGTTGGCGAACCTTTTCTTGGATCTGAGCCGCAACTTTAGGAACTGAGACGCCATAGTTCAAAAAGACATAGACATCAACTTTTAATTGATCTTCGTCTTTGTTGACTTTGACACCTTTACCTCGAATTTGACGGCCTAAGAGTTCTGAAAAGCTGTTGGCGATCGAACCACGCATCGAATATACACCATCAACTTGACTTGCTGCGATCCCAATGATCACTTCGATCACTTCTGGTGCTAAACGAACTTCACCTAAGCTGGGTTCTTTACTTGTTAAAACAATATTATTATCTTCAGACATATCTAAAACCTGCTATATAAAATATGGAAAAATATAGGGAAACTCCCTATATCTCAAGAAAGATTATATATTTCCTTTCTTAAATTTTTTCACTTCCAATATTCAACCAAGAAATCCTTTTTTAAAAATTTACCTGTCTTCAAGTTTTTTATGCCAGGACAATCCCGATCCCATATTATCTTTCTTACGGTCACTGTCACAAAAAATAGCTAAAATTGCTAAATGGTTGATTTTTGGCGAAAATAACGTTCAATTGACCAAATTAGGCACGTGAGATATAGGTGCCGTCAGTTGTGTTGATCGTTAATACATCACCTTCATTAACGAAGAATGGAACTTGGACCACAACACCTGTTTCCATTGTAGCTGGCTTAGAACCACCAGAAGCTGTATCACCTTTGATACCTGGTTCAGTTTCAGCAACTGTAAGATCAACAGTATTTGGTAATTCAACACCTAATGTTTCAGAACCGTACATGATAACACTAACGACCATGTTTTCTTTCAAGTACTTCAATTCTTCTGTTAAGCTTTCACCTGGTAATTCTAATTGTTCATAAGTATCTGTATCCATGAAGACATAGTTGTTACCATCAGCATATAAGTATTGCATCTTCTTGCGGTCGATCTGTGCTTGTTCTACTTTTTCACCAGCACGGAATGTTTTTTCTTGAACAGCACCATTACGTAAGTTTTTTAATTTAGAACGGACAAAAGCTGAACCCTTGCCTGGCTTTACATGTTGAAATTCGACCACACGCCATAATTCACCATCGACTGTGATCGTTAAGCCATTTTTAAAATCATTTACTGAAATCATATTAGTCCTCCTAAAATAATTACATAAGCCCCACTATCTCATTAGTAGCACACTTATCCAAATATAATTTATACACTTTATAATATCAAAAGAACAGCGGTAAATGCAAGTTAATCACCGCTATCTCGCTTAAATTTCATAATATTCTTGGTAAAAATCGGTCAAATTCTCATAGCCCGTTTCGGTGATTAAGATATCATCTTCCAAACGTACCCCACCCAGATCAGGTAAATAGATCCCAGGTTCGATAGTGATCACTTGTCCTGGCTGTAAAACTTCTGTGCTTGTTTTACCGATATAAGGGCCCTCATGAACATTTAGTCCGATCCCGTGTCCCATACCGTGTTCAAAATATTTTGCATAACCTTTTTGAGCGATATAGTCGCGTCCGATCTGATCAAGTTCTTTTCCGGTGATCCCGGGTCTGACTGCTTCGATCGTCAGTTGCTTAGCTTCAGCAACGATATGATAGATCTCTTCTAGCTTAGGATCGACCTTGCCTAGCGCAAAGGTTCGGGTCACATCCGAAGTATAGTAGTCTAAAAAATAACCATAATCAAGAGTTACTAAATCCCCTGAAGCTAATTTCTTGTTACTTGCGACACCATGTGGTAAGGCCGAACGTGTTCCTGAGGCTACGATAGTTTCAAAGGAGGCTTGACTAGCCCCGTTTTTTCGCATGTAATAATCTAGTTCCAAGGCTAGCTCTTGTTCTCCAAGTCCTGGTCTAGCAAGTTTTAAGACATGCTCAAATCCAGCCTTAGCCAAGCGACAACTCGCTTTTATCTTTTCGATCTCAGTAGCAGATTTTTGTGAACGCAAGGCTTCGATCAAACCACTCAATGCGACTAGATCACATGGAGCATATTCATCTAACTGATCATAAACTTGATAGCTCAAACTTTCTTCAAATGCTAAAGCAACAACTTTCTCACGTTCGCATATCTCTAAGGCTCGTCCAAAATAATCCCGTGTGATCACTGCTTTTAACCACGGATTAGTTTGAGCTATTTGCGTCTCAAAACGTGCATCAGTGATCAAATAACGTTCTTGTTCTGTTACTAACAGAATGCCGGCATCCCCGGTAAAGCCACTTAAATAATAGATATTATCTGGTGAAGTCACCAAATAAGCATCTACACTAGCTTCTTGCATTTTTTGACGTAAGCGTTGACAACGTTGGTCAAATTCATTCATCATTGATACCTTCCTTGATCCATATTTATCTCATGATAACACACCTATGCGCGCTAGAAAATCTAAACGATCTCCTTGATCTTATCAGCGATATAGTTTCCCTTGACTATCACGATGATCCGATTAGCTCGATAACTTTTGAGACTTCGAAAATGAACTCGAACGATCATAAAACATTTGTCTGTTCCATCAACGATCGCCGTAGCACCCTTAAAATTTTGTTTTGTACTAAGAACTAACATTGTTTGATCTTGTTCTTCAAAATAGATTTTCTCTAATAAGTTTGGCAAATTACCGCCCCCATTTACTTTTTATCCGTATTATATTCCTTAGTTCACAAAAATTCCATCAACCATAACTTATATAATCAATTTATAATAAGTTATCGTTTTTAAAAACATTCTTCCTTGTTACAGTTAATATGTTATACTGAATTTTATGTAAATTAGAAAACGAGGTCATGGATAATGAAAGAAATTACATCGGTCTCCAATCCTCAAGTCAAGGCTTGGAAAAAACTCGCCACCAAAAAAGGGCGTCAACAAAGTCAAACTTATCTGCTCGATGGTTGGCATTTAGTCAAAGAGGCATTGAATTCTGACGAACCGATCCAAAAGATCCTAGTCACACCGAGTTTCAAGTATCTAGCTGACTTAGAGATCTTGCCCGAGATCCAATATTTCTCGATCAGTGAGTCGATCGCCAAGCATCTCAGCGAAACTAAATCGCCCCAAGGGATCTTTGCTGAAGTAGCCTTTGACCAAACTACGATCAGTCCGACCACTGCTTCTGGTGCATGGCTCTTACTTGATGGTGTTCAAGATCCAGGAAATATCGGAACTATGGTGCGAACCGCTGATGCAGCTGGTTTTTCAGGGGTCGTTTTTGGGCCTAAGACAGCTGATATGTATCAACCCAAAGTCGTCCGCTCAATGCAAGGTAGCCAATTCCACCTTCAATTAGTCACAGCTGATCTGAGCACTTGGATCCAAGCTTTCAAGGCTAAAAATTATCCTGTTTTCGGAAGCGAATTAAACAAAGATGCTCGTTCTTATCAAGAAGTTGGCCAACACCAAAATTTTGCTCTGATCATGGGCAATGAAGGTAATGGGATGAGCGCAGAACTCTTACAACAAACTTCACTCAATCTCTATATCCCGATCAAAGGCCATGCTGAATCGCTAAATGTGGCCGTTGCTGCCGGGATCTTGATGTTTCAACTCATAGACTAACTAAGGATCAGTGCCGTATAAAAAAAGAGGGACCTATCACGATAAGCTCGTGGTAGGCCCCTCTTTTTTTATAGCAATTTTTATTCAATAGCATTCAAGTTTTGAACGATCTGTTCTGCATGAACATCGGCTTTGATCAACTTATCGGGATCAAATAAGATCCCCGCCATCTTAGCATTGTGCCCCGCTATGATATCTAAAGTCCGATCACCGACCATTACAGAAACACTGGGATCTAGTCCATGCTTAGCGACCAAAAAGTTCAACGCTTCAGGATCTGGCTTACGTTTAAAACCATCGTCTGCCGTCGAATGATCCGTAAAATATTGCAAAAATCCATCACGCTCGAGCAATGTCAATGAACTTTTATCGCGATGGGTCAATAAAAAGTTTTGCCCACCATTAGCAATGATCCGCTCTAATAACTCACGCGCCCCTGAAAACGGCTTAGCTTGAACTTGATACTTTTCTTCTAGACGTCGATAATCAGCATGCAATTTAGCCTCATCTAACTGTGCGGTCGTGTATCGTCGATAAGCTTCACGCACGGAAGCCTCACGCATCACTTGATAAACTTCACTTGTTGATAGTTCTACTCCTTGAAGTGCAAAAGCTTCAACAAAAGCTTTGACCATGCCAGGATACGTATCATAGAGCGTTCCATCAAAATCAAAAAAATAATTTTGATACATATTATGACCTCACTATCTATTCTCTGTATCAAAGATGATCGTTACAGGACCATCATTTACCAAACTCACTTGCATATCGGCCCCAAATTCTCCAGTTTGAACTTCGATCCCCAAAGCTTGCAACTTTTGGTTGAATTCAGCATAATTAGCCACCGCCTTAGCTGGCTCTTGGGCCTTAGTAAAACTTGGGCGATTTCCCTTCTTAGTATCAGCATAAAGCGTAAATTGTGAGATCGACAAAATTTTCCCCGCGATCTGTTGGACATTCAGATTCATTTTCCCCTCTTCATCGCTAAAGATCCGACAATTGGCGATTTTTTTTACTAAATAATCGATCTGCTCGCTACCATCGCCAGCCTGAAAACCCACTAATAGCAGTAGCCCTTGATCGATCTGACCAACAGTTTGGTCTGCGATCGCCACACTGGCTTTTTTTACTCGTTGTAATACTACACGCACTTTTCTTTACCTCACTTAATGGATCGTTCGTTTTACTACATAAACATCAGGGACTCGTTTGATATTATCGATGACCCGTTGCAAATGTACCTTATCTCTGATCCCTACTGTCACATCGATCGTTGCCATCTTATTATGATCGATCCGTCCGTTGATCGAATTGAGTTGTTTTGTCGTATTGTTGATCGCCTGTAAAACATCGTTCAACAGACCAGAACGATTATACCCTTGGATCTCAAGGTCAGTATTATAGTGTGTCCGATCATCAGAAACAACATTCCAACTTACATCGATCAAACGCGTACCACTTTGTTCAGCATTTTTCATATTAGGACAATCAGTTCGATGGACCGAGACCCCACGCCCTTTAGTGATATACCCAACGATCTCATCACCTGGGATCGGATTACAACAATGACTCAAGCGGACCAATAGATTATCGATCCCTTCGATCAAGACACTTTCATCATGCTTATTCTTACTGTTAGCATTGTTATTTTTGATCCCTTTATGATCTTCAAGAAGATCTTTTTCTTGTTGTTTTTTACGTTGTAATTCTTTTTGCTCACGAATATCTTGTGTCAAAATATTAATGACCCCAGCTGGCTGTAATTCACCAAATCCGAGCGCTGCATACATATCGTCGCTCGTGGAAATATGCCGTTTAGCCAAGACCCGCTCAATATTTTTAGTATTTAAAACATCGTGTACATTATAGCCTTCTTCGATCAGCGCTTCTTCTAAGATATCTTTACCTTGGTCGATATTTTGGATCCGATCTTGTTGTTTAAAGAAACGCTTGACTTTATTACGTGCCTTATTCGTATGCACTAACTCGAGCCAGTCACGGCTAGGACCGGCCGAATTTTGCGAGGTCAAAATATCAACGATATCGCCATTTTTGACCTGATAATCCAGTGGAACGATCTTACCATTGACCTTAGCTCCCGTCGTATGGTTTCCGATCTCCGTATGGATCGAATAAGCCATATCTAGTGGACCGGCTCCTTTAGGTAATTCAAAGACATCCCCTTTAGGTGTAAAGACATAGACCCGGTCACTAAAGAGATCACCCTTGACACTTTCCATGAAATCACTAGCATCAATGGATTCATTTTGTAACTCAATGATCTCTTTGAACAAGTTGAGTTTTTCACCCGTTGTCGTTTCTTTAACACCATCTGTCTTACCTTCCTTGTAAGCCCAGTGAGCAGCGATACCATATTCAGCCACCCGGTGCATCTCCTCAGTTCTGATCTGCACCTCAAATGGAGTCCCATTTGGTCCGATCAAAGTCGTATGCAACGATTGGTACATATTAGCTTTAGGCATCGCAATATAATCTTTGAATCGGCCTGGCATTGGGGTCCACTTCGTATGGATCGCCCCTAATACCGCATAACAATCCTTGATCGATTTAACGATCACACGGATCGCAAGTAGGTCATATATCTGGCTGAATTGCTTGTGCTGATCACGCATCTTACGATAGATCGAGTAAATATGCTTTGGTCGCCCATAGATCTCACAATCTTTGAGCTTAAGATCCACGATCGCACCTTTGATCTCATCGATCGCTTCATTGATGTATTGTAAACGTTCGTCACGTCTTGAATTCATCAAATGCACGATGCGATAGTATTGTTGAGGATTCAAATATCTTAATGAGGTATCTTCCAATTCCCATTTGATCGTACTGATACCTAAACGATCAGCTAACGGTGCATAGATCTCGAGCGTTTCATTTGCAATACGGCGTTGTTTGTCTGGACGCAAATGTTTTAGGGTACGCATATTATGCAAACGGTCAGCTAACTTCACGATAATGACCCGTAAGTCTTTTGACATCGCCAAGAGTAGTTTACGGTGATTTTCAGCTAGCTGTTCTTTGTGTGACTTGTAGCGGATCTTGCTCAATTTTGTGACCCCGTCTACGATCACTTCGATATCTTTACCAAAAAGCTCACCAATATCAGCCAAAATAACGGGCGTATCCTCGACCACATCATGCAAAAAACCGGCACTTACCGTTTCAGGATCCATTTTTAATTCAGCTAAGATCGCAGCCACTTGGATCGGGTGGACGATATATGGTTCTCCTGACTTACGAAATTGTTCACGGTGAACGTAGGTAGCAAAATCACAGGCTTTTTGTACAATCGCCACATGTTCTGCATTCATGTATTCACTACATTTGTTGATCACATCTTCTGCACTCCAAATTACGTTCTTTTCCATCTCATCACCGTCGCCACTAAAGACAGTAGCGCTTCCTTTCTCACCAATCTACCAAATTCATTTGAATGCACGATAGGCACTTTTCACTACTGCAAAAAGTGCCTATTGCTGTTGTAAATTTTATTTGCGTACAGCACCATAGGCAAAGCATGTCAACATCAGATAAACTACGGTACAATAGATCGCATGGCTATCAAAAAAGAAATCACAACCGATCAAGTAAATAACTGGGAAAAATAGCACTAGCCAAAACTTATCGGCATGTTTACCTGCATAAAATCCAATTGCGATCGCATAAACTACATTGATACCAAATAAGATCACACCCGTTTTCGTGATCTCATCAACATTTAAAACCGTAAAAATGATCGGGATCACGAAACTAAACAGTGTGGCAAAAGCCCAATATGAAATTATTTTTTGGGGTGATACTTTACTTAATTGCATTTTCATTACCTGTTTCTAAAATTAATTAATTTTATTTTACCGTAAAATCACATTTTAGTATAGAAGAAACTCTGCTACAGGCTATTTGACCAATTCTAACGCATACGAAAGCGTCGCTAAAAGATATAGTGGCGCTGTCTCAGCCCGCATAATCCTTGGCCCTAACCCCGCTTGAATGAAACCTTCTTGCATCAAGATCTCGATCTCATTTGTTGATAAACCACCTTCTGGGCCAAAAACTGCCGTCAGATGTGGGGCTTGGTGTGCAGTAAGTTGTTCAATAACTTTGACTAAATTAGCTTTTTCCCCTTGTTTAGCTGCTTCTTCATAGGCCACGATACCTGACTCATCTGTGGCTAGTTTTAATTCTTTCAAGCTGTTGCAATAGCTGATTGTTGGGATCGTTGTGCGATGTGACTGTTCAGCCGCTGCTAAAGCGATCTTTTCCAACCGTGCGATCTTTTTAGCTTGCTTTTTATCATCCCACTTGGCGACCGAAAAATCACCTTTGAAAAAGATAAATCTATCAGCTCCCAATTCTGTTCCCTTTTGCACGATTAATTCCGCTTTATCACCCTTAGAAAGGCCACAAGCGATCGTGGTTACAACGGGCAATTCAGTTTGATGACTAAAAGTTTCAATGACCTTAGCTCGTGACTGTTGTTTATCGACTGCAGTCACTTCCATCAATTGAACTTGCTTATCTGGAGTCACCAACTCAAATTTATCCCCAACACGCATCCGCATTACTGTGATTGCATGCTTATAGATATCTTTTGGTAAAACAAATTGCTCATTGGCTAACATTTCATTATAAAAATAACGTTGCATTTTTTAGACCTCATCTGTCGTTGGCATATGGGCGATGATCGAGTACCAATCTTTTATATTTAAGATTTGATCGATCACAAAACCTTTGGCTTCAATTTCACTGACGATCAAATCTTTTTTATCAGCGATGATCCCGGAAGTGATAAAGATCCCACCTGGCTTTAAGCACTCATAAGCTTGAGGGATCAAAGGTACGATGATCTCGGCTAAGATATTAGCCGTGATCAACCCAACTTTGGTCTTGATCCCAGCCAACAAGTCATTTGCTCCCACCGTGATCGCATCTTGCATGCCATTTAACGCCAAATTTTCTTCGGCCACCTTGACCGCTTCAGCATCAACATCATAAGCAGCGATCTGAGCGACACCAAAATACTTAGCTGCAATACTCAAGACACCCGAACCAGTGCCCACATCTATCATGGTCTCTCCACCACGCACAACAGTCTCTAATGCTTGTAATGCTAATTTAGTTGTTGGATGAGTTCCCGTTCCAAAAGCACGACCGGGATCAAGTTTGATAACTTTTTCATCAGTTGTTTCTGGCGTATAACTTTCCCAACTTGGCACGATCGTCAAATAGCGCGTTAAACGGACTGGATGATAGTATTTCTTCCAAACATCTGCCCAAGAATCATCATCCAGTTCGGCTAATTTGACAGTTCCCTTGCCTGGATCTAAGCCAAATTCGCGCAATTGTGCGATCTTTTGTTCTAATTCAGGGAGTAGCTCTACTAAGCCAGCCTGTGCTTGAAAATATGTAGCTAATTCAACTTGACTAAGATCTGAATCATCGATCTCAACGCCACCAGCCCCATTTTCCATCAAAAGATTGATCACAGCTTCACTCGCCTCATTTGTCGTCGTTACAGTTAATTTGATCCAATCCAAAATAAATTCATCCTTTGCTTAAAATTTAGGGTACGGCAAATTTTCCGCAGCCGTATTCTCAGTCGCATCCTGCACAAATCTTTCAAATTCACTCATCGACCAGGTCAATTCGAATAATTCCTTGTCGCTGTCATTTAAAAAGTCAAGCAGATCCGAACGTCCATTGTCTAACACGATCTGTAAATAACTAAAAAATGCTTTACCACGTGCTAATGTCCAACCTTTTTTACCAGCATAGCTCAAGCACGCTAAATACGCTTCTGGTTCGACTTGAGCTGCATTTTTCTCATCATAAAATAAAATACTGTCACTAAATGAAATGATCGCTTCATCCGAACTTACTCCTTCCGCGTCTGTGATGACTTGACTAGTAGAATTTTCGGCGTAAAAAGTCAATTCCATCTCAAATGTTTTGGCGCGTTTATTCCAAAAAAGTTCGATCTTACCATCAAAATCTAAGCTATCTATATTGCTTTCCAAAAAAGTCAAAAGATCTGTTTTTGCCATCCAATCAATCCTGTCTGTGTATAGTTATACTAATATAGTAACCTCTAGGCGGGATAGAAAACAAGTTTAATTCGATAATCTTTTGTTTTTAGCTGATTTAACGTATATTTTATCGTTTTTAGCAATATTTTATTAATTTTTTACACTCAAGTAAGTACAAAAGCCATAATTTCTGATAAACTAAGAGTGTGAATTACTAACTTTAGGAGATGATTTACTTGGCAAAATACAAAATGATTCTTGATCTCGATACTGGGATCGACGATGCATTAGCCATCGCTTATGCTTTAGCTTCAGAAGAATGCGATCTGATCGGGATCGTGGGTTCATATGGTAACATTCTAGTCGAAGATGGGGTCCAAAATAGTTTAGACTTGCTTGAACTGTTAGGACATCCAGATATTCCAGTTTTCACTGGGCTTCCACACGCTTCTACTAAGGATAGCTTTGAAGTTATGCCGATCAGTGCCCAGATCCACGGCAAAAACGGGATCGGTGAAGTCAAACTTAAAAAGGCTGACCGTAAACCAGAAGCAATGTCTGGAGTCGATTTCTTCATCGAAGCTGCTCACAAATACGGCAAAGATCTCGTGATCGTTCCAACTGGTCCTTTGACAAACTTAGCTGCCGCCTTAGAAAAAGATCCTGAGATCGCTAAACTTGTAGGTAAAGTTACCTTAATGGGTGGAGCTTTGACTGTTCCTGGTAACGTCAACCCGGTAACTGAAGCTAACATCGATCAAGATCCTGAAGCAGCTGATAAAGTCTTTCGCAGTGAATTCCCATTGACGATGATCGGCTTAGACGTTACGACCCGAACACTCTTGACTACAAAAGAAACTCAAAAGTGGCGTGACTTAAAGACTTTAGCCGGTGAAAAATATGCTGATCTGACAGATTACTATATCGATGCTTACAAAGTTACAAGTCCTTACTTAGGCGGCTGTGCTTTACACGATCCACTAGCTGTAGCAGCAGCGATCGATCCTTCGTTAGTAACAACACTTGATCTAAACATGAAAGTTGATACCGAGGGGCCTTATGCCGGACGCACGATCGGGGATGAGACTCGGATCAACGAACCCGCTTTATTGACTAAAGCAGCCGTCAACGTTGATAAAACCCGCTTTGTCGATTTATTCATGGAACGTTTGACGACGCTATTTAGCAAAAATTAGGAAGATGAGGCTTAAGCAATGAATATTCTTGGGATATCCCTTTATATCTTTTGGCTTTTGCTGGGCATCTTAAAATTTAGTTCTTTACCGCATAACCGCAGTTTTTCTTACCAACAAGCCTTCTTTGGTACTTTGTACTGGTACAAAAATTTTAGAAATTTACTGTTGCTCTGCGCTTTGATGGTCTTATTTATTTTTGCGCCACTAAAATTGATCTACTTTCTATTTTTTATTACCGCCTGCCTAATATTTCTTATGACAGCGCGCAATTTTTGGCTTCGGATCGGCAACGCTTGGACAAGTATCTTTCTTTGTTTAGCTTGTATCTTTATTGGGATCGGCACTGGACTATTTGTTTTCAGAACTTAAATATTTGCTCCCTTGGTCATGGCTAAGGGAGTTTTTTGCGTACAAAAAAAGACCTGCCTTTTTTGGCAGATCTTCTTTGGACAAAATTATTTAACTTCAATGATCTTGACTTGCATTTCACCGCCAGGAGTTTCAACACTCACGGTCTCGCCCACTTTATGTCCAACTAAGCTTTGGGCGATCGGTGATTCGTTTGAGATCTTACCAGCAAATGGATCAGCTTCAGCAGCACCCACGATCTGGTAAGTTTCTGGTTCATCGTCGTCTTCTTGGAAGACTACTGTTTTACCGATCGCAACTTCGTCAGCAGCGATCGAGCCATTATCAATGATCTCAACATGGTTCAACATGTTTTCGACTTCTTTGATCCGACCTTCAAGCATTGATTGTTCATTCTTTGCTGCTTCGTATTCGGAGTTTTCAGATAGATCTCCAAAGGAACGAGCGATCTTGATCCGTTCGATGATCTCTGCTCGTTTAGTTGTCCGAAGTTCTTCTAATTCAACTTCAAGTTTTTCTTTACCTTCCAATGTCATTGGAAATGTTTTTTCTTCAGCCATTTTTACACCTCATTAATATCATTAACTGCGTGGTTCATTATACCACAACTAGTCTTCGTTTTTACGAATGATGTCACGAACTTTTGTGACCAAAAGATCGATCGCAACCTGATTTTCGCCACCTTCAGGCACAATAATGTCAGCATAACGCTTTGAAGGTTCAATAAATTGATGATACATTGGCTTGACCGTTTCAAGATATTGATCGATCACTGATTGCAAGGTCCGACCGCGTTCTTCGATATCACGTTGGATACGACGAATGATCCGAATATCGTCATCAGTATCCACGAAGATCTTAATATCCATCAAATCACGTAAACGTGCGTCGTTTAGCGTTAAAATACCTTCCACAATGATAACTTCTCGCGGTTCTTGAACTACGACTTCCTTGCTCCGTGTATGAGCAGCATAATCGTAAACCGGGATCTCGATCGTCTTCCAGTTGAGCAGATCTTCAAGTTGTTCGATCAAGAGATCTGTATCAAAGGCATTTGGATGGTCATAGTTGACTTTAGTACGTTCTTCAAATGGAACATCATCTTGACTCTTGTAATATGAATCTTCTTGGAGCATCATCAAGGAATGACCATGAAGTTGATCAAAGATCGCACGGGAAACAGAGGTCTTCCCACTACCTGATCCCCCAGTTACACCGATAATAATTGGACGTGGACGCTTCTTTGCTTCTGACATTAATAAATACCTACCTTAAATTAATTATTGATTATCTTTTTCGAGTTTCTTGGTCAATGCTTGATGTTCTTCATAAGTCTTGGAGAAGTAGACCTTACCTGTCTTCATATTTGCGATGAAATAAAGATAACCTTTATCCTTATCGACTGGGTCTAAGACAGCTTTTACCGATGCAATACTTGGGTTATTGAACGGCCCAGGTCCCATACCTTCATTTTGATATAGATTGTATGGAGAATCAACTTCAAGATCTTTATATGTCACATTTTGCTTGTGTTTACCCAAAGCATAAAGAACTGAGATATCTGATTGGATCTTCATATTCTTTTCTAAGCGATTTTCAAACACACCTGCGATCTTATAACGATCATCTGCAGTCACACCTTCGCGCTCAACTAGAGAAGCTAAGGTCAAGACTTGTTGAACTGTGTAGTGACGTTCGGAGATCTTACTGTAGTATGGTGACAACATTTCATTAGTCTTAGCTACCATTTGTTCGACCAATTGTTTTAATGTCGTATCATCTTGAACTGAATAAGTAGCTGGATATAAGTAGCCTTCTAAACGATAACGAACATCTTTGGCTTCAAGCGCTGATGTTAATAACTCTGGATACTTGTTTTTTAACTCGTTTAAGAAAGTTTCGTCGTTGACTAATGCCAAAAAGTCCTTCTTACTGAACTTAGTCGCATTTTGGATCTCAGTTCCGACCTCATCGATCGTTACCCCTTCTTTAACAAGAACTTTTCCTGAGTCAAGTGGTTCACTAGCGCCACCTTTTTGTAAAGCTTTTGAGATCTGTTCAAGTGTCATCGAGGGTTTTAGTTCATAGTACCCTGCCTTAAAATTCCCTAGTTTATTGGTCTTAACATAGTAATCAAAGACAAAGCCGCTCTTGATGACCTTTTTTTCCTCCAAAATAGCGCCGATCTGTTTGTTGTTACTTCCAACAGGGATCTTGACCTCGATACGTTGATTCGAGTTTTTGTCAAGTGGTTGCAAAGCCGTCTTAACGTAGTGGTAGCCAAATGCTCCGACTAATACGATCAAAACTACGATCACCAAGATAACCCCAGTGATGATTTTTTTAGCAACCGATTTCTTTGCTTTTTCTTTACCCAAAGTAATCACCCTTACTACACTAATGTGAACAAATATAAATATATATTTGTGAAAGAATTATAGTTTTTCCTTTCCTGCGTTTTAAGCCCCTAGCTAACTTGCTATGTATAAAGATCATACACTGGATCTATCGATTTTATGAGATCTTTAGCCCCACATTGTGATCTTTCTGACTATGATCTCTTTGACCCATGGCATTATTTCATCTAAGCCACTCCCGTGTAAACTCTATCTCTACCATTATATAAGCGTGGTTGCCTAATTGCAATATTGTATCATGGTTAATTTCTAAAAAAAGAAGCCCATATGAGCTCCTTTAATTTTATTTCTAACGAATGTCTGCTTCGAATTCTTCGACTAACTTAGCTTGCACTTTTTCAAAAGCTTTGGTAACTGCTTCATCTTGTAAAGTTGTATTTGGATCAGAGTAGACCAAAGTATAAGCCAATGATTTAAAGCCATCCATAATATGTTCACCTTGATATACATCAAACAGCTTGATATCTTTCAAGAAAGCACCACCATTTTTGCGGATGCAATCTTCGATCTGTTGATTTGTCACATCGGCCGAAACTGCCAAAGCGATATCACGTGTGATCGATGGATATTTTGAAACAGGTGTATAAAGTTTAGCTGCTTTTGGCAACTCGATAACTTTTTGTAGATCAAGTTCAAAAACATAAACCCGTTGTTTTAATTTATATTCCTTAGCTGTGTTAGGATGAACTTCACCGATAAAGCCTAAGTAAGTTTCTCCTGCATAGATCGCAGCCGTCCGACCAGGATGCATATCTGGCATGGCAACTGCTTGATAAGATTCGTTAGTTACACCTAATTCATGTAACAAGTTAGCTACGATCCCTTTGAGATAGAAGAAATCAACTTCTTGTTTTGTAGTATTCCAGTTAGCATCACTGACTAAGCCCGTTACTGCCCCAGCGATATGTTCAACTTCACGTGGGCGTGTTTGATCTTCATCTCTAAAGAAGACCCGTCCTTGTTCATATAACGCAACATCGTTAACTTTACGTGCTGCATTATAGGCTAGATCATCTAAAAGCCCTGAGATCAAGTTCATGCGAACCGTCGTGTGTTCACTGCTCATTGGAAAATCTAAATTAGTCGGCAAAGCTTCTTCTAAAGCAAAACGTTTGGCTTTTTCTTCAGTCGTCAACCCGTATGAAATAGCTTGATCTAAGCCAGTTGCTTCTAAAGTTTGGCGTGCTTGGCGGATCAATTTTTGAGCTGGAGTGTAGCTACCTGGTGTTGTTTGCCCTGCTGGCAGTGTTGTTGGCAAATTATCATAGCCATAGATCCGTGCTACTTCTTCAACTAGGTCAGCTTCGATCGCAATATCCCAACGTCTTGTTGGTACATAGACTGTCAGCTCATCAGCTGCGACTATCGTTTCAAAGCCTAAACGATCAAAAATAGCTTGGATCTGTTCCACCGTCAATTCTGTACCTAAAACTTTATTGATATGTGAAGCTGAGGTCTTGATCTTAGCTGGAGTAGTTTCTAGTTCGTTGACACTAGCTACCCCTTTGACCACTTGACCTTCACCTAATTCAGCGATCATTACCGCAGCAGCATCTAACGCTTCACGCACAGCTGCTACGTCAACACCACGTTCAAAGCGCATTGAAGCTTCTGAGTGCAAGTTTTCCCGCCGTGAAGTCTTTCTGATCCGATGACCGTCAAAGACAGCTGCTTCCAAAGCAACTGTGGTCGTTTCGTCGCTGATCTCAGTCTCTAAGCCACCCATCGTACCCGCTAAAGCAACTGGTACATCATTAGCTGTGATCACAATGTCATTTGGTTGTAATTTACGTTCTTCACCATCAAGGGTAACTAGCATTTCGCCTTCTTTAGCTAAACGCACAACGACTTGCTTAGATCCTAACTTATCCAAGTCAAAAGCATGCAATGGTTGACCGTAATCAAGCAAGATATAGTTTGTCACGTCAACGATATTGTTCAACGGGCGAATGCCTGCATTCCAAAGACGTGTTTGCAACCACATTGGACTTTCTTTGACTTTGACATCTTTTATGACCCGCATCATATATGGTTTAGCTAATTCTTCAGGTGCGCTGACAGTAACGTGATCAGCGATCTCATCTGTAGCGGATTCGATCACATTTGGCACAGGCAAGGTCACTTCACGATCATAGATAGCTGCGATCTCATGGGCAGCACCGCGCATACTTAAAAGATCACCACGGTTTGGTGTGATATCAAGATCGATCACCGTTTCGTCCATCCCTAAGTAACCAAAAACAGGTTCACCTGGTTTAGCATCTTCGGGTAAAACATAGATCCCGTCAGCAAATTCTTTAGGAACTACACTTTCAGAAAAACCTAATTCTTGTAAAGCACAGATCATCCCTTCAGAAACTTCGCCCCGCATCTTACCGCGTTTGATCTTCACATTACCAGCAATCCGTGAATTTGGTAAAGCAACGATGACTTTTTGACCAGCCTTGATATTAGGTGCACCACACACGATCTGTGATGGTTCTTCTTCACCAATATCTACTTGGCAAATGTGTAAGTGGTCAGAATTTGGGTGATCTTTAACATCCAAAGTATAACCTACAACGATCTTCTTTAGTCCATCTTCAAGTTTACCTGTGCTAGCAACTTCGACCGCCGTTCTTTCGATTTTTTCAGCCAATGCTAACGGTTCAAGGTCAGCGACAGGCACATATTCATTTAACCATTTTGTTGAAACTTTCATGAATCAGTTATCCTTTCTGTGCGAATTGTTGTAAGAATCGAACATCATTTAGATAAAATTCGCGAATATCATCGACACCGTATTTGAGCATAGCAAAGCGATCAGGTCCAAGACCAAAGGCAAAACCGCCATAAACTTCTGGATCGACACCAGCCATCTTCAAAACGTTAGGATGGACCATACCAGCACCTAAAACTTCGATCCAACCTGTTTGCTTGCAAACTGAACAGCCCTTACCACCACATTTGAAACAGGAAACATCAACTTCAACAGAGGGTTCCGTAAATGGGAAGTAACTTGGACGCAAACGGATCTCGCGTTGTTGGCCAAAGACCGTCTTAGCGATCAACTCTAACGTACCCTTTAGATCACCCATCGTAATATTTTTATCGATGACTAGACCTTCAACTTGGTGGAACTGATGCGAGTGTGTCGCATCGTCTGTATCACGGCGGTAAACTTTACCTGGCGAGATCATCTTCAATGGTCCCTTGCTAAAGTCATGAACTTCCATCGTCCGAGCTTGCACAGGTGATGTTTGCGTCCGCATCAATAATTGTTTCGTAATGTAAAATGTATCTTGCATATCACGGGCAGGGTGATCTTGTGGCAAGTTCAACATTTCAAAGTTGTAATGATCTTCTTCGATCTCAGGTCCATCGACAACTTGAAAGCCCATCCCTAAGAAGAGTTTTTCGATCTCATCGATAACTTGGACTAAAACATGGGGTGTCCCCGTCTTAACTGGAGTCGCTGGTAAAGTAACATCGATCGTTTCACTTTCTAAGCGTTTAGCCAACTTTAATTCCTCTAATTCAGCGTGCTTTTCAGCGATCGCTTGGGTCAATTCATCTCTGATCGTGTTAGCGAAGCTTCCGACCTTAGGACGTTCTTCAGCGCTTAGATCACGCATTCCCCGCAAAACTTCAGTAATTGAGCCCTTTTTACCCAATAATTCTACTCGGACGTCATTGATATGTTTAGTATCTTCAGCACGCCTAATTTCTTCTAAGCCATTTTGTTTGATCTCTTCAAGTTTTTCTCTTAGATTCACACTAATCTTTCCTTTCATCCGGCTGTTCCAACGTAAAAAAGCCCCATCCCTAAAAAAGGGACGAGGCTTCGCGGTACCACCCTTGTTCTGTTAAGCAAATAACAGCACTCTTTCATGATAAAACGGTCATGAACCGATCTGTTATTCATCCTAAGGAATCCCAACAGCAACTCAGGAAGTGAAATTCGGCCTTAGATCAAGCAAGCCTTCTCAGCTCCCGGCTCTTTTCTGTCTTGATCGATCAGCTTACTAATTTCCGTCTACGTCTTTAAATATTCTACAATTCAGTTTAAGCTCGCATGCATAAATAGTCAAGTAGTTATTTGCAATCTTCTTCAGAATACCACTTTTCTGACCAAATATGTATCTCTTGCATGATCGTTTTTAAAGCGGCGCCCCGGTTGGTCAATTGATAGACCGCACGTGAACTATTGCTAGTCATCACACGTTCTACAAACCCTTCCTTCTCCAACTCTTTTAGACGTTCCACTAAAACGCGATCACTGCATTTCTCAACTTTTTGTGCTATTTCTTTAAAACGCTGTGGCCCTTCGTTCAATAAAACTTCGATGATCAAACCATTCCATTTTTTCCCTAAAATCCCAAAAGTCTTTTGGAACTTCGGACAGACTTTGAATACTGATTGTGTACTCAAGGCACATACCCCTTTCTAAATTACACAAATAGACCCGCACTATCGAGTGATACGGGCCTATTATCTGTGCTTTCAATAGTGCTTAACACTATTTTACACTATTCACTTACTTTCGCAAAGCCTAGAGCTTGTTTTAATGAACCAATTATTTTCAAAGAAAGATGTTTACTGTATTCTTCAGTCGCCGAATATTTATCAACTAATGACACAATGTAGCCTTCTGGATACTTTGGAGGGCAAGTCGTTGCACCCCACATGTGTTTGATGATGATATCTTTTTCGCGTGGAGTTAGTACGGTCAACTTTTCAGCATTACGTACAGCGATCCGCGGATGGATCCACGCATGCGTGCCACGGTCGAATTTAGTCACACGCCAATCATAGTAAAATAAATCATGCAACAAGCCAGCACGAGCTGTAGCTTTTGCATCCAAGTGGAATTTTTTAGCAAGTAAATAGCTTTCATAGGAAACAGCAATACAATGTTCTAAGCGCGTTGAAAAATGGTGTTGCGTATAATTAGCCAACCGTTGGACTTCTGGCTTTTCTAGCAATTCACCTACATAGCTCATATATTCTTCATCATTACGCCATACGTCTTTTTTCATAGATGCTGCCTAACTCCTTTAACCAATATTTTACTAACCAACCCTACTTCTCACTCTTTATCTTACTATTTTATTTTGTAAAAGCAATCTTTAAGCTGTCGTTTTAAGTAATTTAAAGATAAATTTAAAAATTCAGGATCTATTTGTCCAGTAAACGAACATATGTGCTACAATACATAAAAAGAACATGCATTCGCAAAAGAGGTATTAGCTATGGATAAACAAGAATTCGAGACTTATTTAAATGAGCACTGCTCGGCTTTAACTAAATTTCAAGAACGAGCTTTAGACTACCAAGCCAATAAAAATCAAAATCGCGCTAGATCGGCTCGCTGGAATGATGCCAAAGTCCAACGAGCCGCCGATGCAATGTACGATACTTTTCTTACTGGGATCTACACCAAATTACGCAGTGCGATTGAAGACAAATATGATTGCCAAGCTTGGCTCGATTATATCGAAAAATACGGACTCTTAGAACAGTTGGAAGAAAGTGTCCTTGAGATCGAATTTGAGTAAAAAGATAGCAGATGTTTGAGGCATCTGCTATCTTTTTACTCAAAAGTACTGAGGAGATCGTTCCATGACCACACCAGAAAGCCAAGCAAAAATCGAGCAATTTACAGAACTGATGCAGCTTCAAAGGGAGACTGGCATAGAATTTTGTGGACGTGAATATTTCTTCGAACCTATTTTCAGCGACGACCCATTTAAAGCTATCGGTTGGAGGTTTTCTACACTTTGTTTTAGGAAATAATCACTATATCTAACTATTGTTGTGAATGCACATCAATAGTTACTTAAAGTCAATTGAAATTTTTTCCATTGAACTAACACTTACTATAGTCTTTCCTCTAAAGCACCGTATTTCTTGATACCATGTTCTCTTTGATCTTAGTACGCATCATAATCTTATCTTCTTCTCTACACCCTTGAAATACTAATTCATCGACATCATTGAAATAATAGCACCCATCAGGATTATTCATTCTCTCCTGTTCATCAAGCATTATATAATGTTCCATTCCGACTTTATGCCTAAATTCAGCAAGTTGTTCACCTGCTCCATATAAAAGTGGACCAGTAGCACCCCATATTTCTTTCAACACGTAATAATCTATCTTATATTGATACTCTAAGTAATTATGCCTTCCCATCCTATCTTGCCCCTGTTCATTACATTCAATTCTACAGCATATTTATTTTCTTTCACTATATCATATCCTGATAGAACAGCAACTATAACCTTGAATAATTTTAAACTACTCCAGATACTCTGCATGCGCTACGTTATCTTCGTAGCAACAAATATAATCTCCCTTATCACGTCCCTTTTCGGGGACAATCGTTAAATACGCACCATTGTCATCATTATCATAACTAGTAGTATAATCTACAATTTTCCCAATAATAACTCTACCATTTTTTAAAATAACTTTGCCCCTAGCAACTCTTTCAAAATTACTCAAAATCATCCGAATCACCCTTCCATGGAACTAAATGAACACCTGTACTGCTTAGTGTATTTTTACACCAGTAAGCCTTCGTCCTTTGTTATCTATAGCAACAACTCACCTACATATACCCTTTCACGAGGGTCATACTCGGAGTTTTCATTTTTTTCAAACTCTCCTTTTCCTTTAAACTCATTATACAATAATTCGATATCAATGTTGCTGTTAAAAAGCGTTCTACTTTTTCCGTCTTGTGGCGTATGTGGTATATCCTTGTTTTGATGTCTTTTTTGAGCATGCTTATTGATTTCATCTTTCCAAATGCCTTTTGCAAAATTTTCTTGAATATTAGGTGGCTCAAGCTGCGGTTTGTAGCCTGCTTGTTTATCCCTGACTAGTAATATGCCAATTTCTCGGATGGTTAAGTACACTATTTTCTAGTGAAATAACGTCCATGAACTCCATTCCTTTGACGTAACCATACTCGGACAGCATTTTCATCGTTTCGTATAATTGGCGATTCGAAACATCTAACATGCTAGCGTTCAGACTGTCGATGTTAATATCTAAATCGTTCTTATAACAATTCATTTAGGTATTTCAAGATTTTACACGTTACTCGAGCATAGGAATTTGATTTCACGTCTATCACTCCAACATATTAAAAAAGCACTCAATCACGAGTGCATAAGATTTAAGATAATTGTACAATATTCAAGCGGCGATACGCTACCATAATCAATTCTTTAACATTATAGCCGTCAACTTCAAAGTCATCCAGTTCTGGCGCTTTTAAAAACGCTTCAGGATCAGCAACTTGAACAGAACAAATTTCACCACCAGAAAATTCTGTCCACTCTGCAAAAAGAACAGACTGAATCCCCTTAGGCAGTTCTATTCCCCCGCGGTATGTGGGGCCAATCCTGTTAGGGAAGTCAATGTCAATTTCAGGAACAGTTTCATCTAATTCGTATTCAGTCAAACTGAACTTAAAGTTCTCAAAGTCCATTAATACAACTTTCCTCCATTTTTATAATTTTCTATACTTTAAACTCGCTTGCAAGAGTAGTTATTTGTACTTTTCCATTCCATTTTACACCTATTCATCACATTTAATTCTACAGAATATTTATTTGATTTAACTATTATCATATCTAGTATATAGTTGTGTCGTCTGCCTACGTTTGGTTATACAGTTTCCTCTATTCCAATCTAACGTAAACATTCCCGATGGAACAGTCACCCTCGAATAATTTTAGACTACTCTAGATATTCTGCATGTGACACTTCATCTTCATAGCAACAAATATAGCCACCTTTTAACGGACCAGCTTCGGGGACAATTGTCAAGTATGCACCATCATCATTGTTATCATAACTAGTAGTATAATCTACAATTTTTCCGATAAATACTTTACCATTTTTTAAAACGACTTTTCCCCTAGCGGTCCTTTCAAAATTACTTAAAATCATTTGAATCGAATCACCTTTCCATGGAACTAAATGAACACCTATACTGCTATAGTATATTTTAGCTGTTGTCACTCGTTATCTATAGTGACAACTCTACCTACATAATATCCTCTTGCGAAGTCCGTGTTCAAGAATTGTATTTTATTCAAATTTTCCTTCGTAGGAATTTGATTTCACATTTATCACTCCAGTATATTAAAAAAGCACTTAACCATGAGTACTTAAAAATTAAGTCAATTGTTCAATGTTTAATCGACGATACGCCACCATGATCAAATTCTTGACGTTGTAGTTATTGACTTCAATATTATCTAAAAATGGATCATTTAAAAAATCAGCTGGGTCTACAATCTCGATATAACTAATTTTTCCTTCTTTAGTTGAATCCGTATAAATTATAGATACCCCATTACCAGGAAGTTCGATTTCACCAAAACGAGTCTTTCCCGTTATATCTAGAAAATCAACACCGATTGCCGGTATTGTTTCATCCATAAAGTATGAAGTTAATTTAAAACTAATATTTTCAAAATTCATCAATATAGACGCTTCCCTTCTTTTTGTTTATTTAAGTATCTTGGATCTGGTTCGTATGCTGTAACTATATTACCATTTCTTGTAACTACAATAAAAGAATCTTCACCCCAAGAAGAGACCTACGTGGCACAGCGCCCCTTTCTGAAAAATCCCCTAACCCGTTACTACAATGAGTTTTAAAAAAACTATAAAAGAACGTACATTCAAGAAAAGGGAGAAAAATTATCGTCAGTGTCACAGAAACGCTAGAATATAAAAATATAGCCATTTCAAATCAATACAAATCGGATCAAACTAAAACCGCTGCCGGAATGCGCAACCTAGTATCATCGCATATTTTTAGGCATACGCATATTTCCAAACTCGCAGAGCTAGGTGTGCCACTATATGTGATCTAGAATCGTGTTGGTCATGAATCAAGCAAAATAACACAGACGATTTATCTTCATGTCACAGAACAGGCTAAGAAACAATTGAATTCAAAATTGGACGAGCTTTAAAAAAGTTTTCTCCCATTTGTCCCCCCAAAGGGTATTTTTTTAGATCAAATTAGCCTCATCTAATTTTTTGCAAATAAAAAAACCCTTGAAAACTCAAGGGTTTCGACGTTTTTATTAACGGCGGCGTTCTGGGATACGAGCAGCCTTACCTTGTAATGCACGTAAGTAGTACAACTTAGCACGGCGTACACGACCGTAACGTACAACTTCGATCTTGTCAACACGTGGTGTGTGCAATGGGAATGTACGTTCAACACCTACACCATTACTGATTTTACGAACTGTGTAAGTTTCTGAGATACCTTCGCCACGACGTTTGATAACAACGCCTTCGAAGATTTGGATACGTTCACGCTTACCTTCAACGATACGAGCGTGAACACGCACTGTATCACCAGCGCGGAATTCTGGAATATCATTACGTAATTGAGATTCCGTAATCTTTTGGATCAATGGGTTTACTGACATTATATATGTTCTCCTTTTCCTCGACATTCATGTCCAGATACAGCGGAATATCGTTAATCGTCGGCAAATAGCCAATAAATATCTTAACATACTCAAAATTGAATGTAAACATCAATTTTAAAAATTTGGTTTAGCTAATGGTGGTGCTGGCACTGGATGAGTCCCGATAAACTTTTCCATCCAAACCATATCATACCAAGTATCAAATTTGTAGCCACAGCTATGGAAACGGCCGACCAGCCGATACCCTAAATGCTCATGAAAATGCATGCTGGCATAATCAACATGCTCTTGCTCCTCAGTCGCAGGAACACTGATACATGCGTTGATATTTTGGATCCCTTGTCGTTTAAGAGCTTTTTCTAACGCCTGATAGAGCTTTTTGCCAATGCCACCACCTCGACTAGCATGGTCCAAGTAGACTGTGACTTCAACGGCCCATTTGTACGCTTCTCGGTGATTGAAAGAAGCTGCATAAGCAAATCCAACTACGATATCATCTTTTACCGCTACTAAATAAGGATACATCGCCGTAGTCTTTTCGATCCGTTCAGTAAATTCGGTTAAAGTTGGAACTTTATATTCAAACGTGATTGCTGTCTTTTCAACATAATAAGCATAGATCTGGCGCAAAGCCTCAGCATCAGCTTTTTGGACCGGTCTGATCACGACTTCACTCATCGTCATTTACCTCAAGTGTTTTAAACTCCCGTAGCCATTTTTCCTCTTGAGCAGAAAGCTCGTAATTTTCTAGAAGGTCAGGCCGGCGCTCATAAGTCCGACGTAAAGCTTCCTTATTGCGCCATTCAGCGATCTTTTGGTGGTTACCACTTGTTAGTACTTCAGGCACTTTCATTCCTCTAAAATCGGCTGGACGGGTGTATTGTGGATATTCAAGTAAGCCCATCGAAAATGAATCACCTAAAGCCGACTCACGGTTACCCAAAACATCAGGCAATAAACGTACCGTCGCATCGATCACGACCATCGCACCTAATTCACCACCAGTCAAGACAAAATCCCCTAATGAGATCTCATCTGTCACGCGTTCTCTGATCCGTTCATCATAGCCTTCATAATGGCCACAAATAAAGGTCAAATGTTTTTCTTGCGATAATTCTTCGGCAACTTTTTGATCAAATTTACGTCCAGCTGGATCTAATAAGATGACTTTGCCTAAGCCATCATTTTTAGCAGCGATCGCATCTAAAGCATCATAGATTGGTTGAGCTTGTAACAACATGCCAGCGCCACCTCCATAAGGTGTATCATCAACATGACGTTGCTTATTAGTCGTATAGTCACGAAAATCGGTCACTTCGACATCAAGGAGTTGCTTTTCGATCGCTTTGCCCACGATCGATTGCGTCAATGGTCCCTTGAACATTTCGGGAAATAAACTTAAAATATCTATCTTCATCTAGTCATCCAATCCCTCTAAGAGTTCAACATGTACTTTACCAGCAGCTAGATCGACATCTTTGATCACCTCATCGATCACTGGCAGTAAGAGATCATTTTTTTGTTTACGTTTGACGACCCAGACATCATTAGCACCAGGCGATAAGATCTCCTTGATCTCCCCAAGTGAGTTGCCATTTTCATCTACAACATCTAAACCGATGATCTGATGATAGTAATATGAACCATCTTCAAGTTCTTCTTGTTGATCAGCCGAAACCTTTAGATCATCACCCTTGAATTTTTCAACTAAATTGATGTTATCGTAGCCTTCAAACGCTAACATGATAAATTGCTTATGGCGGCGACTCTTTTGGATCGTCAATTCCGTTCCCGTGCTTGCATTTTGCTTAAAAGCATATAATTTATTACCTGGCTTAAAACGCTCTTCTGGAAAATCAGTCGTTGCGATCACCTTGACTTCCCCACAGATCCCGTGAGTATTAACGATTTTTCCAACTTGATAAAATTCCATTTAAAACCCTCCTCGTATTTGCTATTAAAAAAACCTCTGAAGAAACTAGGTTTCAGACAGAGGTTTGATTAATCATCTACAATATTTAAACGAACACGCAAAGGTCCGTCAATACGAATGCTATAAACGATAGTCCGGATCGCTTGAGCTACCCGACCATGTTTTCCAATCACACGCCCGACATCTTCAGGCGCTACAGATAAGTTAAAATTCAGAAAATGTGCATCCTGGGCAGTTGTAATCGCAATCGCCTCAGGTTCAGACACCAATGGTTTGACAATCGATAAGATCAATTGTTTCACATCTGCTTCTGTCATTTACCTAACCTTATTTCTTGGAGTACTTAGCTTCGTGGAATTTCTTCATAACGCCTTCTTTTGAAAGGATGTTACGAACTGTATCTGATGGTTGAGCACCGTTATTCAACCAGCCCATGATAGCTTCTTCTTTAAGTGTAACTTGTTCTGGTTGTGTCAATGGGTTGTATGTACCCACTGTTTCGATGAAACGGCCATCACGTGGAGAACGTGAATCTGCTACAACGATACGATAGAATGGGCGCTTCTTAGAACCCATACGCTTTAAACGAATTTTTACTGACATGCATTACACCTCCTAATATCTTATCAACGATAAATAATATACCAGTAATTTGGTCTGCTGTAAAGGGAAAATTCTTGACAGTTATAAAAAATTTTTCTAATTTAATGAAAAACCTTGATTTACCGCCTATTTGCGCCGCTTACGCAAACGTTGTAATTTACGTTTTTTATTTTTACGTACCATGCGATTCATGGACATCTTAGCTAATTTACCACTGATACCATCACCTAAGAGACCTTCCATCCCACTGAAATTCCCCTTAGACATCTTTTGCATCATATCACGCATTTGTTTAAATTGCTTGATCATTCGGTTCACTTCTTGGATCGGACGTCCTGAACCAGCTGCGATCCGGCGTCTGCGACTTGGATTCAAAAGATCTGGATCTTCCCGTTCTTGTGGTGTCATTGAGTAAACGACCGCCTTGGTATGCTCCATATCTTTAGGATCGACCTTAATATTTTTTAGGGCTGGATTATTGGCCATCCCTGGGATCATCTTCATGATATCTTCGATCGGTCCCATATTTTGAACTTGTTCTAATTGATCTAAAAAGTCATTGAAATCAAAGCTGTTTTCCCGCATTTTATCGGCGAGTTCTTCGGCTTTTTTCTCATCAAAGTCCTTTTGAGCTTTTTCGATCAATGTGAGCATATCACCCATCCCTAAGATACGTGATGCCATTCGATCAGGGTAAAAGACGTCTAAGGCCGTCATTTTTTCACCTTGCCCGATAAATTTGATCGGTTTACCTGTCACCGCACGGATCGAAAGCGCAGCCCCACCACGAGTATCGCCATCTAATTTCGTTAAGACGACCCCCGTTACATCCAATTGATCGTTAAAACCTTGGGCGACTTCCACGGCATTTTGCCCGGTCATCGCATCAACTGTCAGCAAGATCTCATTTGGTTGGGCCAATTCTTTGATATTGACTAACTCATCCATCAATCGTTCATCGATCTGTAAACGACCAGCCGTATCGATGATCACATAGTCATTTTTCTTTTCCTTGGCTAGTTCCATCCCTTGCTTAACGATCTGAACGGGATCGACATCGGTTCCCATTTCAAAGACTGGGACATCTAATTCACGCCCAATCGTCTTCAATTGGTCGACCGCAGCTGGGCGATAAACGTCAGCCGCGATCATCAATGGACGTGCATTTTGTTCGTCTTTTAGGCGCTTAGCCAATTTCCCTGCTGTTGTTGTTTTACCGGCACCTTGTAGCCCGACCATCATAATGACTGTCGGGATCTTAGGTGACTTATTCAATGGTGTGGCTTCTTCCCCCATCACCTTGACTAATTCTTCATTAACGATCTTGACGATCTGTTGTGCTGGCGTCAAGCTTTCTAGCACCTCAGCACCTACAGCTCGAGTACGCACGGTCTTCACAAAGTCTTTGACTACTTTAAAGTTAACGTCAGATTCCAACAAGGCTAAACGGATCTCGCGCATTACCTCTTTGACGTCGGATTCGCTGACCTTACCCTTACGCCGTAATTTTCCGATCGCATTTTGGAGACGTTCTGTTAATCCTTCAAATGCCATTTAGTGCACCAACTTTCATTTTTCTTCTAAAATTTCTAATTTTTCGACCAATGCTAATAATTTCTCATCGGTCGGATATTTTTCAGTCACATAAGCTAAAAGTTCATCCGTTTTTTCGCTTTGTTGTAAAAAATCACGATACAGATGCAGTTTCTGCTCATATTCTTCTAAAATTTTTTCGGTCCGCTTGATGTTATCATAGACTGCTTGCCGTGAAACTTCATAGTTTTCGGCGATCTCACCTAACGAAAAATCGTCCCGGTAATATAAAGCAATGTAATTCATCTGCTTTTTAGTCAGCAAAGGCTCATAGAATTCAAACAAAGCATTTATCCGATTGGTTTTTTCAATTGCCATTTTCTTACCTTAATCTTTCTTAGGTGTAACTAGGCCTTTGAATAAGCCATAGACAAATTCTTCAGGTGAAAAGTCGCGGAGATCGTCCATTTTTTCGCCTAGACCAACTAATTTCACTGGTAAATGAAGTTCATTTCTGATCGCTAACACGATCCCCCCACGTGCAGTCCCATCTAACTTAGTCAAGACGATCCCGGTAACGTCGGTAACTTCTTTAAATTGTTTAGCTTGCGTCAAGGCATTTTGACCTGTTGTAGCATCTAAAGCCAATAATACTTCTTGCGGTGCTTCGGGCAATTCACGCGTAATGACACGCTTGATCTTATCCAACTCGTTCATCAAGTTGACTTTATTTTGCAAACGTCCAGCTGTATCGACCAATAAGATATCATAGTTTTCTTTTTTAGCCTTGATCACAGCATCGTAAACAACAGCTGCTGGATCGCTTTTTTCTGGCTTAGTAACTACATCGACTCCAACACGTCGGCCCCATTCAGCTAGCTGCTCGATCGCACCTGCTCGGAAAGTATCACCCGCGGCTAACAACACTTTTTTACCAGCTTGTTGGTAACGGTGAGCTAATTTACCGATCGTTGTCGTTTTACCTACACCATTGACCCCAACAAATAAGAACACGGTCGGTTCATCTGGGTCCTTAGCAAAATGTAAACTATTGTCTTCATCAACGCCTTCACTTTCATAGATGTCGACTAAACGCTCGATGATCGCATCAGAGACATCGGAGCGACTTTTAGCATTACGCAATTTTACTTCATCTTGCAATTCATCACTGATCTTCATCGCCGTCTCAAAGCCAACGTCAGCTTCGATCAAAGTTTCTTCGAGTTCTTCAAAGAAATCCTCATCTACTCGTCTAAAATTAGCCAATAAAGCATTTAATTTAGCACCAAATCCCTTACGCGACTTAGCCAAACCTTTGTCATAACGCACGGTTTCAGAAGGTGTCGTCTCTGTTTCAGGTTCCTTAGGTGCCACTTTAGTTTCTTCTAACTCAGCACTTTGTTGTTCTAATAGCTCTTCTTCGACTTCTTCTTCATTTTCTGATGTTACTTCAATTTCTTTTGTGACTTCTACTTCTTCTGGTGTTTCGACCACTTCTTCAGTCACTTCAGTTTCCTTATCGACTGGTTCAGTCGCTTTTGCTTCATCAGTTTTTGCTTCTGTTACTTCAGACTGATCTTCTTCTGGTGTAACAGTTGTCGTTTCATCAGTCGCAGTTTCCTCAGGTTCTGAGCTTTCTTCTTCTGAGGTCGAAACAATTTCGTCTTCTTTTTTTGGCTCTTCTTCAGGTTCACCCGAAAAGGCTCGTCTTAATCGATCAAAAAGGCCCATGCCCATCCCTCATTTCTTATTTTGTTTTATTTTATCAAATTCATTTGTATTTTCCAAAACACTATGCTAATTCATCCAACGATACCGAGACCATCTTTGAGACCCCAGATTCTTGCATCGTGACCCCATATAAGACATCGGCGTTCATCATCGTCCCTTTACGGTGGGTGATCACGATAAATTGCGTCTGGGCATTGAACCGTTGGAGATAGCGTGAATAACGGATAACATTAGCATCATCCAAAGCAGCTTCAGCCTCATCCAAAACTACAAAAGGTACTGGGCGGACCTTTAAGATCGCAAACAATAATACGATCGCAGTCAAAGCCCGTTCCCCACCTGAAAGTAGATTTAAATGCTGGAATTTCTTACCTGGTGGCTGAACCATGATCTCGACACCAGTGGTCAAGAGATCGGCTGGATCAGTCAAACTAAGTAGCGCCTTTCCTCCTTCAAAGACCTGCGGAAAGATCTCAGAAAAGGCAGCTGCAACTTCATCAAAAGCTTGTTTAAAACGACTTTTGGCTTCAGTATCCATTTCATCCATACTTTGGACTAATTGCGCTTTTGCCTCTAACAGATCGGCTTGTTGTTGCGTCAAGAATTCATAACGCGTATTGATCCGTTCAAATTCATTGATCGCCCCTAAATTGACTTCACCTAGCTCTTCGATCCCTAATTTCAAAAGATGGACTTTATTTTTGACAAATTCTAGATCTGTTGCTTGGTTTTCTTGTTTAGCCATTTCATAACTCAAGCCATAGTTTTGAGCTAATTCATCTAGATCACGTGCTAGATCTGCTTTGCAACTCCCCAGTTGTGCCTTGATCTCGCTCTTTTCATCCAGGCTAGCCTGACGCAATTCATTTGCCCGTTTCAATTCTTGTTGGGCATTTTTAAGGCGTACCGCTAGATCTTGACGTTTTTGTTTTTGATCTGCGATCGCTTGCTCAAGCTCTTCATAACGCTGTTCGACATCTTGGCGTTTAGCTTCGATATCGGTGTCGCGCACCTGATTTTGTTTTTGATTTTCTTTGATCTCAGTGATCTTAGCTTGTGCTTTAGTGATCCGGGCATGTGTTTGGTCTAATTGCACTTGGCTTTCTTTGACTTGAACTTGTAGCAACTGCGCTCTTTCTTTGGCGATCGCTTCTTTTTGCTTGAGTTCATTTAAAGTCTCTTGCTGTTTTGCTTGTGTCGCACTGGTATCTTTTTGTAAAGCGACTCGCAATTTTATCTCATTTTGCTTGGCTTCAATATCTTTTGCCAACGTTGCCTGTTTCTCGACCAAAGCTTGACGTTTACTTTCATACTGACTTTGATCAGCCTCACTCATGCTAGCTATTACTTCTAACTGTTCAACTTGCTTAGCTTGATGTTCGACTTCAAGCTCACAGCGTTCCAAAGCCTTGAGTGCTTGTTGTTGTTCTTCTAATGCCTGTTGTTCACTTGGCTTCATTTCTTCTAGCTCTTGGACTAGTTGTTCAACTTTTTCTTTAGTCTGGCCACCTTCAAATTCGATCTGCGATAGTTTTTGTTCCATCACAGTAATATCAGCTGCCAGTTTTTCAACTTGTTGCTGTTGTTCTAACAGACCAGTTCGTTGCTTTCTATCTTGTCCCCCAGTCATCGAGCCGCCAGCATTGATAACTTCACCCGCTAAAGTTACGATCTTGACACTATAATTGAGCTTTACAGCAAGCTTAGTAGCTGCATCTAGGTCTTGGGCGATCACGATCGCTCCTAATAAATGTTCGACAACAGGTTTATCCAAAGGATCGTACTGGACCAGATCTTTGGCCAGCCCGACAACACCTGCTTGTTGCTTGACCGTCTGTAAGTGACCTTGGGCTAAAAAGCGTGGTTTGACAGTCGTACGGGGCAAGAATGTCGCCCGCCCAGCTTTTTGCTTCGTCAGATAATTGATCGCCGCTTTTGCACTTTTATCATCGGTCACGATCACATTTTGTAATTGTGCACCTAATGCCACATCGATTGCTTTAGCTACTTTAGCTGGGACCTTAAGCCGTTGAGCTACCGAACCTACTACACCAGTCAGATCTGCTTGTAAGATCGCTTTGACCCCGTGATAATAGCCGGCATAATTAGCTGCAATATTTTGCAGTGATTCATGCTGCGCACGCGCCTTTTGCAAGATCTCACTTGCCTTGAGCCAGCGTCTTTGTTGGTCTTCGCGCAAACGCTGAGCGGTCGTTTGTTGCGTTTGAAGTTCGTTCACTGTTGCTTGAAGTTTAGCATGAGCCGCTTTAGCTTCAGCCGCTTGTTTACTTGCCTTTGCCTGTTTTTCTTTGAGCGTGGCCAACTGTTCTTTAGCACTTGTGATCCGCTTTTTGTCAGCTTGCTTTTGATCTGAATTGCGTTTGTTTTCCTGTTCTAAGTAGGCTAATTCATTTTTAGCCGAAACTTGTGCCTGCATCAGATCGATCAGGTCTTGCCGTAGCTTTTCGATCTGATCAGCCAAAGTCTCAGGATCATCGACTAATGCCGCCTGGATATCCTGGATCTGCTTAGTATACTTATCTTGTAAGAAAGCTGCTTTGGCTTGCTGTGTTGTCAGATCATCAACTTGTGCTTGTAATTGCGCAACCAAACTTTCATCGCGCTTGATATTTTCATTGAACTCAGCGAGGCGTTCTTTAAAGAGATCATCATCATGCTTTGAGATATCTTGACGTCCGATCAGCTTCTCACGTTGTCCCGTCAAAAGGTTGAATTCTCTTTGATCTTCATCTAATTTTGCTTCTAATTTTGCTTGCTTATCGGCTAATTGTTGCGATTTTTGCTCTTGGAGCTCAGCGTGCTTCGTGTGAGTCGCTAGCAATTTTTCGATCTCAGAAAGTTTTGTTTCGATCTGTGCTTTAGTTTTGGCACGTTGCTCGATCTCTAAGACTAGCCGACTTTTTTCATAATGATCAAACTCTTCTTTTTGAGCCACATAGTCCTTAGCAATACTTGCTTGTTCTTTTAGTGGTTCTCTTTGTTGCCGTAATTCAGTAATAATATCTGCTACCCGATCTAGGTGATCTGTAGTTTCAGCTAGCTCTTGTTGCGCTTTTTGCTTTTCTTTTTTGTACTTGACCACACCGGCGACTTCTTCGATCAAGACACGCCGATCTTGGGGTTTACTGTTAAAGATCGCTTCAACTTTCCCCTGTGAGATGATCGAAAATGATTCCCGACCCAAGCCAGTATCCATGAACAATTCTACAATGTCACGCAAACGGACTTTAGCATTATTGATCAAAAAATCACTGTCGCCATTTCGGTAGATCTTACGCGAGATCACAACTTGATCGGCATTTAGATCTAAAAAATGGTCTGAGTTATCAAATTCTAATTCAACTTCGGCATGATTTAGCGGAGCCCTTGTTTGAGAACCAGCAAAAATAACATCTGGCATTTTTCCCCCGCGTAAGCTCTTAGCGGATTGCTCCCCTAAAGCCCAACGTAAAGCTTCGATGATGTTACTTTTACCACTCCCATTGGGCCCAACGATCCCAGTCATACCACCTTGAAATTCGATCTTGGTCTTGTCAGCAAAGGATTTAAATCCGTTTAGAGTCAACGACTTTAACTTCATGCTGAATTTCTTCCCTTCAAATAAACTAATTTTTTTGGAGTGCTTTTAATGCTTGGAAAGCCGCTTGTTGTTCGGCAGCTTTCTTTGACATTCCTTTTCCTTCACCGATCTTTTGTCCATCAGCATAAACCGCCATGGTGTATTCTTTTTCATTATCCGGACCATTTTCAGCAACTTTTACATAAGTGATCTTGCAATCCCCATGTTGTTGCAATAATTCTTGAAGTTCAGTTTTATGATCTAAATAGTGATCAAACCAGCCCAGATCAAGCTTAGGAAAGACGACCCGACTGATAAAGCTGACTACGACGCCTTTACCTTGATCAAGGTATAATGCCCCGATAAAAGCTTCAAAAATATCGCAAAGTAACGACGCCCGATTACGTGCATTGGCTTTTTCTTCACCTTTGCCTAAGCGGATATATTCATCAAAATGGCATTCCTTAGCAAATTTGCTGAAACTGTCTTCACAGACCATCGCCGCACGCAAGCGTGAGAGTTTTCCTTCTGGTAAAGTAGGATAGCGTTTAAATAGGTATTCTGAGACGCAAAGTTGCATCACAGCGTCGCCTAGAAATTCGATCCGTTCATAATATTTTAGTTTTTCACGTGGATGTTCGTTTACATAAGAAGCATGGGTAAAAGCTTCGTCAAGTAAAGCTGTATTTTTAAAATCAATGCCAAAATCATCCTTTAGCATTTGTGTTAGTCCAATTATCAAAATGATTCTCCTCACTTTATTAATGCATTATCCATTATAGCAAAAAAGACCAGCTTTGTTACAGCTGGTCTAAGATAATTCTATCCTTGATGTGAAGCGATATAATCTACAGCATCTTTAACTGTCACGATTTGTTCGGCATCTTCGTCAGAAATTTCAGCACCAAAAGTATCTTCTAATTCCAAAACAAATTCTACCAGATCGATCGAATCGGCATCAAGATCAGTCTTAAAGTTTGTTTGTTCTGTCACCTTATCAGTGGAGACATCGAAGTGATCCTCAATAATTGTTGTGATCTTTGTAAGAATTTCGTTTTCTGTCATGGATATCAACCTCACCTATCCTAGTTTTTCGCAAACAAGTATATCATATTACTCAGCGTCTTTGCTATCTAAAGCTTCTTTCGCTTGTTGGGCTTGCCAGTATTTTGTAAAATTAGGCACCATTTCTTCATTGATCATGGTCCTGATCTGTTTTAATGTGTAATACACTGTCAGATCATCACTTGACCCGTGCGCTTTAACGACCGGTGCTTTGACCCCAAGTAAGACCGCACCACCATATTGAGCTTGGTCCATGCGACCCTTAATGCTCTTTAGATCGTCTTTTAGTAATAGTGCACCTAATTTGCCTTTAGCACCAGCATTGGCGATCGTGTCTTTCAACAAACTCATTACAGCTAGAGCCGTCCCTTCGATCGCTTTTAAGACTGCATTCCCTGTAAAGCCATCCGCAACGACTACATCACAGACACCTTTCATCAGATCTTTAGACTCAACATTTCCGATAAAATTCAAATTTTCATCAGCTGCTAAAAGTTGGTAAGCTTCTTGTGTCACTTTACTTCCCTTATGCGGTTCAGTCCCATTGTTCAATAGTCCGATCCGTGGTTCTTTGATCCCGCGAACGTTGCTAGCGTAATACGTACCTAAAAGGGCATATTGATAAAGGTGCTCTGGTTTACTATCGGCATTAGCCCCACTATCAAGTAAGTTGAATGCTCCATCCTGTCCTGAAACAACAGGTAAAGTCGATAGTAAGCCCGGACGCGTGATCCCCTTGATCCGTCCGACCAGTAAAAGTCCCGCTGTCAAAAGAGCCCCTGTGTTCCCACAAGAAAACAGCGCATCGGCTTCTTTAGCCTTGACTGCATTAGCTGCCACGACCAAAGACGAATCTTTCTTACGCCGGATCGCCCGGACCGGTTCATCATTCATCCCGATCACTTCAGTTGTGTTAACGATCGTGATCCGCGTTTGATCAGTTATATATTTCTCGATCGCGGTCTTATCACCATACAAAACAAGTTCTAGGTCGCTGAACTCATCACGTGCTTTGAGCGCACCCTTAACAACACTTTCGGGTGCATTGTCGCCCCCCATTGCATCGATCGCAATTTTCATTTCATACATCCTCTCTTTAGTCAAAACTGGTAAAATAAGTAAGCTCTTGATTCAAATAGCGCATCAAGCCGGTATTTTCCTGACGATAACAGAATTTTTCGTCGGCTAAAAGTTTAGCCACTTCTAATTGTGCTACTTGTAAAATATTGAAATCACTCACTGGATCACCGATCTTAAAATCCGGTAGCCCCGATTGTTTCTTACCTAAAACATCCCCTGGGCCGCGTAATTCTAGATCTTTTTGGGCAATCACAAAGCCATCTGTCGTTTCGACCATTGTTTTCATTCTTTCGATCCCATACTCACTCTTAGGATCAGCTACTAACAAACAATATGATTGTTTATTGCCCCGTCCGACACGACCACGCAATTGATGCAACTGCGCTAAACCAAAGCGGTCAGCATCTAAGATCACCATGACTGTTGCATTAGGAACATCGACCCCAACTTCGATCACTGTAGTCGAGACTAAAACGTCTAGCTCACCTGCTTTAAAGCGATCCATTACTTCATCTTTTTGTTCGGACGTCAGCTGACCATGTAACAATCCTAACTCATAGCGTCCTGCATAGTGAGCCTTTAACTTTTCATAGATCTCTGTAGCATTTTGAAGATCTAGCATTTCTGACTCAGCGATCAATGGTGAGATCACATAAGCTTGTGAACCATTTTGCAACTGTTGTTCCATAAAGTCAAGTGCTTGCGTAAATTGCTTTTGGCGTAACCAGTTTGTTTTAATGGTTTGCCGGCCCTTAGGTAGTTCATCAATTATCGAAACATCCATCTCACCATAAGTCGTGATCGCTAATGTCCGTGGGATCGGAGTCGCGGTCATCGCTAAGGCATCAGGAGAATCTCCCTTTTGGCGTAGAGCTTGACGCTGACCAACACCAAAGCGATGCTGTTCATCAGTAACGACTAAGCCTAGCTTTTTAAAATTGACATTGTCCTGGATCACTGCATGTGTCCCGACTAATAGGTTTATCTCCCCACTGGCTAAATTATCCAGTAAAGTCTGCTTAGCCTTTTGATTGCGAGTCACACTACTGGTCAATAAGGCTACGTTGACCTCTGGTATACCTTCAAACAATTGGGCTAACTTTTGGGCATGTTGTTGCGCTAAGATCTCAGTCGGTGCCATCAAGACCGTTTGATACCCCGCTGTAACAGCAGCATACATGGCTAAAGCCGCCACGACCGTTTTTCCTGAACCCACATCCCCCTGTAAGAGACGATTCATGTGTTCCGGCCGGTGTAGATCCCGACAGATCTCGTTAACGACCCGTTTTTGGGCCGCTGTCAGTTCAAACGGTAACTGTTTGATGAATTGACGCAATTTATCGTTGTCGTATTTGATAACGATCCCGTTTTCCTTACGGTGTTTTTGCTTAAGCAGTTGGATCCGCAATTGGAATTTAAAAAACTCTTCAAAGATCGCTGAACGCCGGGCTGCTTTTCCTTGAGCCAAAGTCACTGGAAAATGCATATCATGGATCATCTGCGCACGTGTCTCTAAGCGAAATTTTTGGCGCAAACTATCGGGGACGATATCAAATATCAGATCATGGTAGTCAGCATAGGCTAGTGAAACAAGATCTTTGATCGTTTTAGCCGTGATCTCCTTTGAAGCCCGGTAAACACCAGCTAGATCTTCATCTTTAGCCTGATACATCACTTTCATCCCAGTCAAACTCTGGCGGCGTTGATCATATTTACCATAGATCGCGACCTCTTGCCCCGTACTCAATTGTTTAGCTAAATAACCTTGATTAAAAAAGGTCACTTTAACTAGATCATTTTCGACCAATAAGCCAAAATTCAACCGCATTTTAGCCCGGCCAAAATTAGAAACGACTGGTGGTGCAGCGATGACACCCTTTAAGACGACTTTTTCGCCATCAGCTACGTCGCTTAGTTGTTTGACCGTCAGATCCTCATAGCGAAATGGGTAATAGGTCAACAGGTCTTCGATCGTATTTATCCCTAATTTGTTCAACGCCTGTAATTTTTTAGGACCCACGCCTTTCAACACTGCAGGTGAGTCCGTCAAGGCTCGTGCCATAAATAATCCCCCTCAAACAAATAAATTCTAACTTCTATGCTCGCTAGAAGTTAGAATTTATCGCGCATTATTCGACTGAGATCAAGTATGGATAAACTGGTTGGTCACCTTCATGGATCTCAATTTCGATCTCAGGATCTAATTCTTCAAGCTGAGCTGCAATTTCGTTTGCTTGTTCTTCTGAACCATCTTGACCATAGATGATCGTTACGATCTCACTATCTTCATCTAACATCACCTTAGCCATCTCGATCGCTGCTTGTTCACAAGTTGGTTGGGTGACTACGATCTTACCATCAACGATCCCCATATAATCATCTTTCTTGATCGGGCGACCCTCGATCGTTGTATCACGTACCGCGACCGTAACTTGCCCTGAAAGAACTGCATCCATTTCTTCAGTCATCGCTTCGGTATTTTCTTCGATCGAAGCTGCATCATTAAAGCCAAGCATTGCGCTCATACCTTGGGCGATCGTCTTACTCAAAACTACGGCAACTTGAGCATCAGCTACTTCAGCTGCTTGTTGAGCTGCTAAGAAGATATTCTTATTGTTTGGTAAGATGATCACTTTCTTAGCATTGGTCTGCTCGATCGCTTCAACGATATCTTTCGTACTTGGATTCATCGTTTGACCACCATTGATGATATGCGTTACGCCCAAGTTTTTGAAGATATTAGCGATCCCTTCACCTGAAGCGATCGCGATCACACCATATTCTTTTTGAACTTCTGGGGTAGCCGGAATATTAGGTGCTGGCATTTCATCATCTTTTTCCAAGATCGTTTCATGTTGCAAACGCATGTTATCGACTTTGACTTTGATCAAAGAACCAAATTCTTGACCATAGGATAATACCTTACCTGGATGCTCTGTGTGGACGTGAACTTTAACCACTTCATCGTCGGCAATAACGAGTAATGAATCCCCGATCTTAGATAGATGTTCCCGGAATTCATCGTAGTTAAATTCCTTGTCGACTAAGCGTCCTGCCCCTAAACGGACCATGATCTCAGTACAGTAACCAAATTCAATATCTTCAGTATGCAATTGACTTTGGGCACTCTTATGGTGTTCTGCATTGACCATTTCATCCATTTCGATCGGGCTTGGTGTATGAACTTCATCTTCTTGGCGTTCATTGCCAGCTAAAGCATCATAAAATCCTTGATAGACAAAAGTTAGTCCTTGACCACCAGAATCAACAACGCCAACTTCTTTTAAAACGGGTAAAAGATCTGGGGTCGTTTGTAACGCAGCCTCCGCAGCTTCATAAGTCGCTTTCATAACTTCAACGACATCAGCTGTTTGGGCAGCCGTTTTTTTAGCTGCTTCAGCTGCCTTCCGTGCTACCGTCAAGATCGTACCTTCTTGCGGTTTCATAACTGCTTTATAAGCTGTTTCGACCCCACCTTGAAGGGCTACAGCCAGATCAGCCGCACTCAAAGTTTCTTTTTGGGTAACACTTTTTGAAAAGCCACGGAAAACTTGGGATAAAATAACACCCGAGTTACCACGTGCCCCCATCAACAGACCTTTAGCTAAAGCATTAGCTAATTCCCCAACATTACTTGAAGTTGACTCGGCAACATATTTTTCACCGCTCGCAAAGGAAAGACTCATATTTGTCCCTGTATCCCCATCGGGCACCGGAAACACATTCAATGAATTGATAAATTCTGCATTATTAGTCAATCTTTTCGAACTGACCAGAATCATTTTACGAAATTCTGTTTCAGTAATATTCTCCACTTTCAAGTTACTAACTCCTCCTTGGTTATTTCGCGGTACTAATCGTTGATGACACGTACGCCTTGAACGATAACATTCACAGATTCAGCGGTAATGCCTAACATTGAATCTAAATTGTACTTAACTTTATCTTGTACATTGCGGCAAACTTCTGAGATCTTTGTACCATAACCGACAATAATATATACATCCACAGCGATGCCTTCATCTTCTTGACGAATCACAACACCTTTAGAGTAATTGTCACGCTTTAAAATTTCATTCAAATTGTCTCGAATCTGGTTTTTGCTGGCCATACCAACGATCCCGAAAATTTCAGTTGCGGCTCCACCAACAACAGTTGCGATCACTTCATTGCTGATATCGATATTTCCAAATTGATTTTGAATTTTAACAGCCATTTTATACAGCCTCCTTAACTAATAAGACAATTCCCTTTTCCCAAAAAATGGAAAAGAAATATCAAATCGATGTTCAGTTTTTCACTGCTCAATCAATACTTGTCCTTTCATTATACCATGTTTATCGCAATTGCCCAAAAACAGTTGTTCATTTTATCTTTTTTACCCTTTAAATACTAGCATTCTCCCCTATTAGGCCACTAATATTGGTTTAGATAAAAATTTAACTTTTGGAAAAGCCTATATTTTAGGCATTTATAGCTGTCAAGCAAAATTACTTTATAGAAAACTATTGCAATCGCGCGCTATCTATGATAATTTTATTTAGTGAATGAGCAAGACCCCTTGCTCCTTAATTCGAGATAAGGGAGGATATAATCATGGCTAAAGATTTTGTAACTGGTCGTAAGACAACTTTTGGTAAGAAGCGTTCCCATGCTTTGAACCAAACAAACCGTAGCTGGAAGCCAAACTTGCAAAAGGTACGCATCTTGGTTGACGGCAAGCCTAAGAAGGTATGGGTTTCAGCTCGTGCTTTGAAATCCGGTAAAGTTACACGCGTCTAATCGAGGCGTTTACAGGCCCCAACTTGAGGGCTTTTTATTTTACCTTAAAAACACATAAAAACTCCCCGTAGGTAGCACTAGGCTATTTACGGGGAGTTTTTATCTACTCAATGATATAAACTTCTTTCCAATTATTAGTAGCACCTGCCGAATTTTGGATCAAACCTTTAACAGTCACATTTATCAACTGCGGTACATTAGTTTGATAAAGCGGCGCCACACCTTGTTGTTCACTTAAGACTTTAGACGCTTGAACTAGATCATCCCAACGCTTCGCTTTATCACTCGCATCAGTCGTTTTGGAAGCTTCGATCAAGCGGTCGTATTCTGCATTTTCCCATTTACCAAAGTTATAAGAATTATCCTTTGTAAAGAGATCTAGGAAACTGATCGGATCAGCAAAATCGGCTGACCAACCACTTAACTGAACATCAAAGTCACCTTTTTCACCACGGGCGATCCGTGTTTTCAATGGCACACTTTGGACTGAAACTTTAACATCAGATAGATTTTCTTCCAGCTGACTTTGGATAAATTCAGCCACTTTCTTTGAAATATCATCATCACTACTCATTAAAGTAAATGATAATTTATCTTGGCCCAATTCAGCCAAACCTTCCTTCAATAATTCCTTGGCTTTTTTCTTGTCATAGCTGACACCAGCTGTCGTTTTCGCTGCCTGAGCAAAGTCTTGGTCTTTGTACTCAGCTAGACCTTGAGAAACGATCCCTAGACTTGGTTGCGAACCACCGCCAACGATATTTTTAGCTAATTCTTGGCGATCGACAGCATAGGATAGTGCTTGCCGAATCTTTAAATTCTTAAAACTTTCCTTTGTCTGGTTAAAGTCTAGGTAGGTAGTCCGGGCTTGTTTTAAGGCACTATATGCTGGATCTTTTGCCAATTGCTTAGCCTGTTCATTGCTCAAAGTCGTGTAGTCGAGTTGCTTACTTTGATAGAGATTATACGATGTCGTTGTGCTCTTATTGACCTTAAAGTTGATCGTTTCGAGTTTGACTTTCTTTTTGTCCCAATAATTTGGATTTTTGTTAAGTTTCCAATTCAAGTTAGAACCTGTCCAACCTTCAACTACGAATGGTCCATTATAGACCATGGTTTTAGCCGAAGTTCCATACTCATCACCAAATTTTTCGACTGCTTTTTGATTTTGAGGTAAGAATGGTTCAAAGCCTAATAATAGTTGGAAATATGGGATCGGCTTCTCCAAAGTTACCACTAAGGTATGATCATCTTTAGCTGTGATCCCTAAAGTTTCAGGTTTAGCTTCACCTTTAACGATCGCATCAGCATTTTTGACTCCACTATAGAGATAAGCGTATGGTGAGGCCGTTTTTTGATCAACAGTTCGGCGCCAACCATAAACAAAATCATGCGCGGTCACCTTATCTCCATTAGACCATTTACCATCTTTTCTTAACTTAAAAGTATATGTCAAATTATCATCTGAGACTTCTGTTTGTGTCGCTAATCCTGGTTCGATCTTGCTGTTTTTTCCTAAGCGATATAGCCCTTCCATCGAGTTATTGATGATATCACCACTATAGGCATCCGAGACCTTCGATGGATCAAGCGTTGCCAGTTCAGCTAGATAACTCCAATTCAAGACTTGTTTTGAAGCTACCTGCCCTGTAGAATTTGCCTTTTGCTTGTTTGAACAAGCTGTCACTAATAAGCCTGTGGCTGCTAAAGCAAGTGCCCCAGTCACCAATCGTTTAAATTTCATAATACTCCCCCTCATGCTATATATCATTTAACATTAATTAATGTTTCGTTAATTTTAATCTAAAACAAATCAAAAAGCAATATTTTTTTGCAAAAAAATATGATCGCCAAATAATTGACGACCATTATTTCTTTAACTATCTTTACTTTGAATAACACACAACACGCCACTATCAAAGCTAAAACTAGCACTTTCGCCAACAAATTCATTGCTGACATATGCAGTTGGCAGTGAAAGATCTTGCTCAAATAATTGATATTTTTCATCAGGGAGCGTTAGTTTAGTTACCGGTGTTAAGGAAATAAATGAGAGATAACTCATTTCTTCTAACTTAGTTAATGTATAACTTCCAGGTAAATAAAATCGAATTTCATTTTGACAGTCTTTGAAGCAAACTTTAGGCACAAATGTCGGAAAATCTAAACGTAAAACGCTAAATAAATTAGCCAAAAAATGATCACTTCGTCCCCCAGTGGCCCCGTAGACCACGATCTGTTCCGGATGATACCGGCGCTCGATCTCTAACAATGCTACTTCAGTATCGGTATAGTCTTTTTTTGCCGGTAAACTACAGATAGCTTGACTGGCTTCTGTGACTAACTTGACTTGTTCTGCAGTTGCAGAATCAAAATCGCCAACAGCTAATAAGGGCTTGATCTTTGCTTGACATAAGCGGACTGCTCCCATATCAGCTCCGACCCAGCGTTCATTTTTCTTAGCTTGCAAAAGCCCCGGTGGCAGATGATCCACTGGACCTCCGACTAATAAATTTACTTGCATCCTATCTAGCAGCTTCTTTTAACGTTGCGATCTGCATTGCTGGATCTTTTGCGTTAAAAACGTATGAACCAGCAACTGCAACTGTTGCTCCCGCTTGGGCAACTTCTTTGATCGTTTCAGCATTGATCCCACCATCAACTTCGATCTCAAAGTCAAGCCCATGTTCTTTTTTATAAGCTGCTAATTCAGCTACCTTAGCAACTGTTTCAGGGATAAAAGCTTGACCACCAAAACCTGGATCGACTGTCATGATCAAAACTTGATCGACTAGCGGTAAAATTTCTGCTGCCGCCATAACTGGTGTCCCTGGATTCAAAACAACTTCTGCTTTCAGACTACTAGCTTTGATCTGGCTCAAAACACGATGGATATGCGGTGTGGCTTCTAAATGGACCCCAACGATATCAGCACCTGCATTTTTTAGATCAGTGATATATTTTTCTGGTTCATCGACCATCATATGACAATCAAAAACTAATTCTGAATGCTTGCGCAAAGCCTTTACTACATTAGCTCCAAATGTTAAATTATCGACAAAATGGCCATCCATTATATCGATGTGTAAATATTCAGCGCCTGCCTTTTCTACTACAGAAACATCATCTTTTAAATTTGCAAAATCAGCACTTAAAATTGAAGGTGCAATTTTCATATTAAATTCCTCCGTTATCTATATTTAGGTTTTTGATTTATGATCATATCATGAAACAACTGGTAATTAGCATAGCGACTAGGCATGATCTCTCCCGCCTCGACTGCTGCCTTGACTGCACATTTAGGTTCATTGATGTGCATACATCCCCTGAATTTGCAGTCAGCTTGATGAGCTACTAGATCTGGAAAGAGCGTTGGAAGTTGTTCTTTAGTGATCTCTAATAATTCAAAGGATGAAAAACCAGGCGTATCAGCTAATAGATTATCTCCGATCGGCAAAAGTGAAACTTTACGTGTCGTATGCCGTCCACGACTTAAGGCCTTAGAGATCTCGCCAGTTGCTAGCTCTAAACTGGGCTCTAACTGATTCAAGAGTGTGGACTTGCCCGCACCAGTCTGCCCCATAACAACGATGACTTGATGATGTAAATTTGCTAACATCGTCTCTAACGTCTCCGGTCGAGCTGGCAAGCTGCCCCGATAGACCGGATAAAACTTAGCATAGTAGTTGAGGATCGGATCAAGCTTGGCTTTTTGTTCTTCGGTAAGAAGATCATATTTTGAAAAATACAAAACTGGTGAGACATCATTCGCCTCTAACATCGCTAACTGACGGTCAAGTAAATTACTGGAAAAATCCGGTTGGACACATGCGGTAACTACTAGAGCTGTGTCTAAATTGGCCATTGGTGGTCTGACTAACTGATTTTTTCGCGGATAGATCTCTAAAATATATCCTTCGTCGGCTTTTTGCGCTTTAAACTCTACCCAATCCCCCACCAGCGGAGTTTGCTTTTTTTTGCGAAAATTTCCTCGTGCTCTAGTTCGATACTCTACACCATCAGTAGTGACCACATCATAGTAGCCACTTAAAGATTGTCTGATCTGTCCTTTTGTCAATTACTCTATCACCTTTCATTTCTATTCTACTTCATAGTTGTAGGGAATATTTTCAGTCTTACTACCCAAAGTTATCTCCAAAACATCACCTTCGTGCAAAGGTGTCCCTACTGCTGGCTCTTGGGCGATCACGAACATAGCTTTCTTCTTTGAACTTGATGTTTTTTTCACAACTAATTCTAAACCACATTCACTTGCATATTCCTTAGCTTCACTCAAAGTATAGCCTGTTAGATCGATCATCCCTTCTAAGTTAGGGCCTTGACTGACTGTAAATGTTACCGTCGTTTTGGCAAAGGCAACTTTCTTTTTAGGTGAGATCGATTGGGCAATTATTTCACCACTTGCTACGCTATCTGAATACTGTTTCTTTTGTTTGACCGTGACCCCTTGAGCTTTCAATTTACGACTAACATCACTAAAATCACGACCACGATAATCGCCAAAAGCTTTTTTAGGTAGCCCCTTAGATAAGATCAGATCGATCTTAGTGCGCTGTTTGACTGTCGTTCCCTTACTTGGAGAGGTAAAGGTCACACAGCCTACATCATAGCGGTCATCGTATTGGTAAGTCACTTTACCTAGACTCAAGCGTTGACTTTCCAATAACTGGACCGCTTCTTTCTTATGCATTCCCTTTAAATTAGGGACCGATACATCTCTTGGAAGCGTATAAACAATCGCCCCAAGAACCACTAGTAACGCTAAGATCACTAGCAACCAAATTTTCAACCGCTTAGGCCGAACTTTCACGGCTTTTTTAGGTTCTGGTGTAATTTGTACCGTCTTAGTTAAGTTTTTATCTTCACGAGCTACCTCATCATAAAAATTAGGTAAGATCTTAGTCTCTTCTTCCACATGTATCCGCGGACGCCAACGTGGCTCAGCTGTTCGTTTTTCATCTAAACAAGTTGCTAGATCAGCTTGCATCTCTTCCACGTTTTGATAACGATCAGCGCAATCTTTAGCAGTAGCATGCAAAACGATATTTTCTAAGGCTTGGGGGATATCTTGCTTAAATGAACGGGGCGATGGCATTTGACTGCGATAATGTTTCAATGCGATCGAAACAGCTGTTTCACCATCATATGGAACGCGCCCTGTCAACATTTCAAACAAAATGATCCCTAATGAATAAATATCAGATTGTTGAGTTATCATGCTGCCCCGCGCTTGTTCGGGTGAGATATAATGAACTGATCCCATCAGCGTATTGGTCTTAGTCATAGTTTCTTCGGCTAAGGCGATCGCGATCCCAAAATCAGTTATTTTAACATTTCCCGCTTCATCTAATAAGATATTTTGGGGCTTTAGATCGCGATGGATGATCCCATGACTATGCGCTTCTTTTACGGCTGACAAGATCTGCTCCATGATCTCGATCACTGTAGCATAGGCTAATGGCTTGTGCTTTTCGATGTAGCGCTTGAGATCCATCCCTTTAACATATTCCATTACCAAATATTGCATACCATGATCTTCACCAACATCGAAAATATCAACGATATGTGGATCATCGAGCTCGATCAGCGAATTGGCTTCACGTTGAAAGCGCCTGATTGCAGCTTTATCGTCGCTTAGATCTAGACGCAAGAGCTTGACTGCCACCTCACGTTCTAAGATCAGATCGTAAGCTAGGTAAACATTAGCCATGCCACCTTCGCCTAAAGAGCGGATGATGCGGTAGCGACCATTGATCGCATAACCGGCTCTCATTTTTCATCGTCCTCCTCATCTGACCAAATTATCAAAACTGTGATATTATCCGAACCTCCAGCTAAATTAGCTTGCTCAACTAGTTTTTCAGCTTTTGCTTGCAAAGACAATTCGGGCAACTCTAAGATCTGCTTGATCTTTTCATCATCTAACATATTCGTCAAGCCATCCGAACAGAGTAAATACATATCGGTCGGCAATAGCTTTAAAATGCATGAATCGATCTTAGCTTGCTTAGAGACCCCTAACGTCCGTGTAATAATATTCTTGTGCGGATGATGTTTAGCTTCTTCCTTGCTGATCTCACCACGCTTGACTAATTCATTGACATAAGAGTGATCCTCTGTGATCTGCTCAAATTCACCGGCATGTAACAAGTACGCTCGACTATCACCGATATTTGAGATCGCGATCTGGTCGGCAAAGATCATCGCACATACAAGTGTCGTTCCCATTCCAGCTAGATCTTGATATTGATCAGCTCGTTTCAAAATACTATTATTTTCAACGATCACTTGATCTTCGAGCCATTTTATCGCTGCTGTTGCATCACTTAATTCTGTCTGTTCAAATAGGTAGCCGAGGTGAGAAACTGCCATTTCAGAGGCAACTTCCCCACCTAAATGTCCGCCTAAGCCATCTGCTACGATCGCAAAGCTAAAGCCAGCTTTATTTTTAAAAGTTGCGACGCGATCTTCATTGACTTGGCGGACTTGACCAACATCACTTGTATATGCGATCTTCATCTGTTACACCTCAGTTCTTTTAACTAATGTTGCGATATAAAATCCATCCGATAAGTGATCATCAGGATAGATCGTCAAGCCCAGCTCTTGACGGTCGGCTTTGAGCTCAAAAGCCGTTTTGGTTTTGACCTGCTCAAATTCTGGGTGGGCTTTTAGAAACGCCGAGACAGTTTGTTGATTTTCACTGTCTAAGATCGTACAGGTACTATATGTCAGGGTGCCACCGACTTTTAGTAACGGTGCCACCGCATCTAAAATGCTAACTTGGATCCGGTGAAGGTCTAATGAGTCTTGATATTTTTTCTCATACTTGACCTCAGGTTTGCGCCGTAACAGACCGATCCCTGAACAAGGAGCATCTACTAGTATTTTATCAAAACTTTCCTTAGCGAACTCTTCGGACGCCTTGCGTGCATCCATTTGTAAAGCTTTCACTTGCGCCTCAACATGGGCCCGGAGCGCATTTTGTTCTATCAAAGCGACTTTATGCTTATGGATATCCAAGCTAGTAACTTGGCCGGTCTCTAACTGGGCAGCGATCTGCGTAGTCTTTCCGCCTGGTGCTGCACAAGCATCTAAAACTTGGTCACCAGCGTTGATCGCCATCGATTCAACTGCCAACATCGCACTTTCATCTTGCACGATCGCTTGACCAGTTTTAAAAGCTTCTGTTGCTGGAATAAAGCCAGTGTTGACTTGCAATGCTAACGGCGTGACTGGACTTTTAGCTACTTCAAGTTTTTCCGCTTCTAACTGCGCCGCTAGGGCCTCAGCTGTCGTTACTTTAGTATTGATACGGACGGTTTGCTTTGGTGCTTGATTGATAGTTTCTAAGATACTTTTAGTTTTAGCTGTACCGACCTCTTTTTGCAACTGCTCGACCAACCACCGCGGTGTACTAGTCGCAATGCTCAAAGCTTCGATCGGATCAGTGATCGCATCTAAGCTCGGTATGCCTTGGCGATCGATCGCATGTAAGATCCCTGTGACAAACTTTCGGACCCCAGCATGCCCCTTAACTTTAGCGATCTCGATCGTTTCATTAAAGACCGCCCGTTTAGGAATATTATCCAAATATATCTGTTGATAAAGCGCCGTTAAAAGCAGTTGTTTGACCCAACTTTGTAATTTATTTGGCCGTTTGATAAAAGGCTTTAAATAATATTCCAAAGTAAGCTTATGTTGGATCACACCATAGACGATATTAGTCAATAAATGGGCATCCCGCTTTGTCAGTTCATTTTGCTTGATCGTTTGATTGAGTGCTAAATTTGAATATGCGCCTTGCTTTTCGACTTTTTCAAGCAATTCAACCGCTAAATAACGTGGTGTCTTATTTATCTTCTTTGCCATCTGAAATTACCTTTTGCCCTACTTTTAGTCCTTGACCAACACCATTTAAATAATCGGTGATCTTTAATTTAGGCTTACCTGCTGGTTGTAAAATTTTGACACTATAAGTCGTATTTTCAGCTGCAGCTAAGATCAGCTCATGTTTTGAAACTTCGACCACTGTCCCAGCTTCAAACTCAGTTGTTTGCGTCAATGGTTCGATCTCCCATAATTTAGTCCGCTTACCTTTGAGATCGGCAAAGTATGCGCCTGGAGCTGGGCGTAATGCACGGATCTTCCAGTCGAGTTCTTTAGCTGTCAGATCTAGACTCAAGCTCTCTTCTGCTGGTTTGATCGTTGGTGAAAAGACGACTTTAGTCTCATCTTGTTCAACTGGTTTGATCTCACCTGCGATCAATTGTGGTAGCATTTCTAGTAAGGTATCGCGCCCTAAGATACTCATCTTTTCAAAAATCGAAGCTGTATCGTCTTTTGGTCCGATCGGCATCTCTTTTTGAGCTAACATTGCGCCCGCATCCATCTGCTTGACCATATAGATGATCGTGACACCTGTCTTATCATCCCCATTCATGATCGCATACTGTACCGGAGCCCCCCCACGGTATTTAGGCAACAAGGAACCGTGAACATTGATCGCGCCGATCTTTGCTGCTTGGATCAGTTTAGTAGGTAAAAATTGACCAAAAGCGGCGGTAATGATCAAATCTGGATGTAGATCAATGATCTCTTGCATCTCAGGACTCCCTGAGATCTTTTCTGGTTGTAAAACCTTGATCCCATGTTTTAAAGCCATTTCTTTGACTGGTGAAGCTGTCAAGACTCGTTTACGTCCTGTATAACGGTCTGGTTGAGTCACGACTGCTTTTACGTCATATCCATTGGTCACTAGACCTTCTAAGATCGGGGCAGCAAATTGTGGTGTCCCCATAAATACTACTGATGTCATTTCACTTATCATCCTCTTTACTTAACATTATAAAAAATTGACTGGTTCACGATCGATCACGACCATGATCCCTTTTTTCTCACCGCTTTGGCTTTGTAAGAGCAAGTCTTGTAAATATTTTTCCAAAGCGGGTTCTTGTTTATATTTTATCACTAATTGGTAATAAAACCGATTCTTGATCTTTAAGATCGAACTTGGCGTTGGCCCTAAAACTAGCGCTTGTGGGCTCAAGCATTGGTCGAGTCCTTTTTTGATCGCAAAGCTTTCTTTAGCAGCTTCTGCCTCACTTTTAGCACTAACTGTGATCTTGATCGTATAGTAATACGGCGGGTAATTGTTCAAATGGCGCAAATTCATCTCATAGAAGAAAAATTGCTCATAATCTTGACGACAGGCTAACTGGATCGCATAATGCTCGGGATTATAAGTCTGAATGACCACTTGGCCGGTCTTATCGGCCCGTCCAGCCCGTCCACTTACCTGGGTCAAAAGTTGAAAAGTCCGTTCACTCGAACGATAATCTGGCAAACTCAAAGATGTATCAGCATTTAAAACTCCAACTAAAGTCACATCGGGGAAGTCTAACCCTTTAGCGATCATTTGTGTTCCTAATAAAATATCAGCTTCATGCGCTCCAAATTTAGCTAATAACCGCTCATGTGCGCCTTTTTTACGTGTTGTATCCACATCCATCCGTAAGATCCTTGCTTCAGGCAATAACTTTTCTAACTCAGCTTGGACTTTTTGAGTTCCGGTCCCATAGTAACGGATCTTTTTGCTATCACAACTCGGACAGCGATTCGGGATCGCTTCTTCATGACCACAATAATGGCATTTCATCGAGTGCGTATCCATGTGTAAGGTCAACGAAACATCACAATTCGGACACTTCAAGACAAAGCCGCAATCGCGACACAAAACAAACGACGAATAGCCACGCCGATTCAACATCAAGACGACCTGTTCTTTTCTAGCTAAACGTTCGGTGATCTGATCAAGCAATATCTGCGAAAAATCTGGAGCAGGCGCTGTTTTGACCGCTTCACGCATATCGACTAAAGTGACCTGTGGCAAAGAGCTACCATTGATCCGTTTAGTTAAATTCAATTGTTGATAAACACCTTTTTGCGCCCGCGCACGCGTCGCTAGATCTGGGGTCGCTGAGCCTAAAACGACGGGACAATTGTGGTATTTTCCACGCCAAAGCGCCACATCCCGGGCTTGATAACGGGGCATATCTTCTTGTTTATAACTCGCTTCATGCTCCTCATCAATAATGATCAGCCCAAGATCATCTAAAGGAGCAAAAATAGCTGAGCGCGCACCAACTACGACTTTGGCTTCCTTGCGCTCGATCCGACGCCATTCATCATAACGTTCTCCATCTGATAACGCACTATGCAACATCGCAACATCTTTGCCGAAACGCTCTTTGACTCTTTGGACCATCTGTGGCGTCAGCGATATTTCTGGTACGAGCATCAAAGCCGAACGTCCTTGGCTCAATGCATGGGCGATCGCTTGCAGATAGACTTCTGTCTTACCACTGCCAGTCACACCTTCCAATAAAAATGCAGTCGCATTTTTAGCTGTTATCGCTTGATCGATCTGTTCGACCGCTCGCTGTTGTTCAGGCGTTAATTGCTTGGGCGTAGTTACTTGGAGCGTTTTATCACCATAGGGATCACGATAGCGTTCTTGCTGAGCTAATTTTAGCCAGCCTTGCTGAGCCGCTTTTTTTAATTGATTTAGACTGACTTGTAAATCTGCTTGTAGCTTTGTTTGCAAAAAACTTTGGTGCGGATTTTGGTATAAAAATTCTAATAACTCCAATTGTTTATGGGCATTTTTCCGCACTTTAGCTTTGAATTGAGTATAATTTTGTTCATCGACCAGTGAAGTCACCACCCCGACTAGCTTAGCTTTAGCCCGATCTTTAACATGATAGACCACTTCTAAATGACCAGCTTGGCGCATTTGTGCTAACTTATTCAATTGTTGTGCCGACAATTTGCTCTCATCAAATTCGATCTCGGATCCTCCAGCAAAAAGTGAGTTCAGTTCTTGCGGTAATTCAACAGCCGAAAGCAAACGTAAACTCTTAGAATAACTCGCACGCATGACATTAGGCAACATCACTTGCAGGCAACGGATCTTAAATGAAAATGTCTTTTGGGCTAACCAATCGGCTAATTGTAAAGCTTCATTATTCAAAACTGGGGCTAAGTCCATTAAACTTGTAACGCGCTTAGGAGCGATCGCAAGCTCATATTCATCAGTCAGACCGACGATAAACCCTTGGATCTGGCGTTCTCCTTTACCAAAAGGAACGATCACTCGCATCCCTACCTGAGCTTGATCCTGTAATTCTTGCGGTAACTCATACGTATAGGGACGATTAGTCTGCATGGCGGGCACATCAACAATAACTTGCGCATAACGTGCCATCAGCTCTCACCTCGTAACTGCAAAGCAGAACTCAAGATCAGATCAGCTAATTGCGTCTTTTTTAGCTTACCCGTAGCTTTAGGTGCGTTTTTTCTTGTCAATAGCCAGGCTTCATTATCGTCAGCCCCAAAGCCGATATCTTTTCGTGAAACATCATTTGCAACTAAGAGATCAGCATTTTTTTGCTGTAACTTTTTAGTTGCATGCGCTAAAAGATCGGTCGTTTCAGCCGCAAAGCCAACCAATACTTGCTCACGCTTTAATTCGCCTAACCGTTTTAAGATATCCGGATTTTTTACGAGCTCTAACTGCCATGTTTCAGCATTTTTCTTGATCTTTTGTTCTGCAACTGTTTTAACGCGATAGTCCGCCACTGCGGCTGCCATGATCACAATATCTTGTTTGGCATAATGGGTGAGCATCGCTTCCTCTAATTCTGCGGCAGTCTGGATCTCATATGTCGTGACCCCTGCTGGTGGCGTTAGTTTAGTCGGGCCAGTGACCAAGGTAACTTCTGCTCCCCGGGCTAAAGCTCGCTTGGCTAAGGCATATCCCATTTTTCCACTCGAACGATTGGCGATATATCTGACTGGATCGATCGCTTCTCGGGTCCCGCCTGCACTTATCAAAACTTTTTTTCCTCTAAGATCTTGTTCGATATTTTCTACGTCAGCGATCCAAGCATAGATAGCTTCTGGTTCGGGCATCCGGCCTTTACCGGCATAACCTTCAGCTAATAGACCATTCACTGGCTCTAAAATTGCAACACCATCGGCCTGTAATCGTGCAATATTGCGCCTTGTTGCAGGATCAGCCCACATTTTATCATTCATGGCAGGCACAACGTATTTAGGCGCTGCCGTCGCTAATAGAGCAGTCGTTACAAAGTCATCAGCTATCCCATTAGCCATTTTAGCGATCACATTAGCTGTAGCTGGTACTACCACAGCTAGATCGGTCCAATCGGCTAACTTGATATGTGGTACAGGTGAATCATTTTCAAAGAGATCGGTATAAACTTCTTGATGGGTCAAGCCCTTAAAAGTTAGTGGTGTAACAAACGCTTGCGCCGCTTTAGTCATTGCGACCTTGACCTTTGCCCCTTGTTTAACGAAGAGTCGCGCCAAAATAGCTGCTTTATAGGCCGCGATCCCACCACTTACATAGAGTGCTATATGTTTTTTCTCCAAAAAATCAGCCCCTTTAATTATCTATACATATTTTAGCACATTCCTCAAATTTAATATTTTTAGTTGTTCAAAAAAAATGAGACCAAGGTCAACCTCAGTCTCACTCTACTATATTAGCCTTCTTCACCTTCAGATTTGATCTTAAGGTCACCGGCAACGATTTCTTCTAAAGCTCGGCCAACACTTTTTACCGATTCATATTCGCTTAACATTGGATGTGCCCCAGCATCAAGTTCATGGGCACGCTTAGATGCAAGCATGATCAAAGAGTAACGTGAATCGACACGTTCTAAAAGTTCATCTACTGATGGATATAAAATCATTGAATATTCTCGACTATATGAATGTGAACAAGTCAAAATAAACTTGTGAAGAATATAGTCTCTTCCTTTCCTAGATTTATTGCGCTATTGCCTCACATTTAAACTTCTTAGCTCTCGACTTAAAGCGGTCAGTCGACCCCTAATTGTTTCTTATAATCAGGCAAGAAACGTTTAACACGCCAACGTTCAGCCCGAATGATCGTTTTGATCTTTTCAGCTGCCTTAGCAACTTCATCGTTTACGACCGCGTAATCGTAATTTTGCATCATTTCGATCTCGTCTTTTGCCTTTTCCATACGCTTATCGATCGTTTCTAGATCATCAGTCCCGCGATTGATGATCCGTTGGCGAAGTTCCATTAGGTCAGGTGGGGTCAAGAAGATGAACAAGCCGTCAGAAACTTTTTCACGTACTTGCATTGCACCTTTGACTTCGATCTCCAAAAAGACATCCTTACCCGCATCAAGCATCTCATTAACGTATTTTAATGGTGTACCATAATAATTGTCAACATATTGAGCATACTCCAACATGCCTCCGTCAGCGATCTCTTTTTCAAACTCTTCTTTTGAAACGAAGTAATAATCTTTACCGTCAACTTCGCCTGGTCGCATTTGTCTAGTCGTCATTGAGATCGAATAGTCAAAGTTGTTTCCTTCTTGTGAAAAGATCTCCTTTCGCACAGTACCCTTCCCCACACCAGAAGGACCTGAAAGGACGATCAACATTCCTCTTTTAGCCATGCGCTTTATAACTCCTCAATTTATAAGTTTATATACCATTGTGCACTTTTTTAAGGCTTTTTTCAAGTCGTCATGTCCATTTTTGCAGATTTTAATTAAATTTTCTCAAAAAAATCTAGGGCTTTTCATGTCATGAGCATTCCCCTAATCAAGAACCACTTATTGTATATATGGTACCACTTCCAAAATTCCTAATTCTGCTATATAAAATGTAGAACAATATAGAAGTTTAAGTACATTCTTCTACATTGTTAGAAAGAATTATATAGTTT
>NZ_JBCOAR010000012.1:0-65938 GCF_040226755.1 Ligilactobacillus sp. RTP31139st1_D10_RTP31139_211217 | reverse complement strand
GTAGCGAAGTCTGGCTAAACGCGGCGGACTGTAAATCCGCTCCTTCGGGTTCGGTGGTTCGAATCCACTCCCTTCCATTTTTTATGATAGGGATATAGTTTAAAGGTAGAACTACGGTCTCCAAAACCGTCGGTGTGGGTTCAATTCCTACTATCCCTGCCATGATGGCGATAGTGGCGAAGTGGTTAACGCACCGGATTGTGGCTCCGGCACGCGTGGGTTCGATTCCCACCTATCGCCCTTTGATTGGGGTATAGCCAAGCGGTAAGGCAAGGGACTTTGACTCCCTCATGCGCTGGTTCGAATCCAGCTACCCCAGTTTAGGGATTTGTTCCTTTTGAAATGGCGGTATAGCCAAGTGGTAAGGCAGAGGTCTGCAAAACCTTTATCACCGGTTCAAATCCGGTTACCGCCTTTTGTTGGCTTAATATAAGGTAACTAATAAAATTTAATTATGCCGGTGTGGCGGAATTGGCAGACGCGCTGGACTCAAAATCCAGTGTCCGTTGAGGACGTATCGGTTCGACCCCGATCACCGGTATCATTTTAAAGGCTAGATATTAAATCTAGCCTTTTTTCGTGCAAAAAAATTAGTTATAATTTATTATGTTAATGTTGGTGTAAATTATGATGCTTTGTTTAAGAATCTAGTATTACCAAGTTTTTTAAATAAAGCTAGTATTTTTAGGCTAATATATACAATAAATATTACCATATAGGAGTGAGAATGTTGAAAGTACTTAAAACACGTTCCTTTTGGCAAGCTGCGGTTTTAACGCTAGCTTGTGCTGTATTAGGGGTGTTACTTGCTAAACTGCCAGGGTTAAAATTAGTCGGGACATTAGTGATCGCCTTGTTATTAGGGATGGCTTTACAAGTTAAACCTAGTTGGATCAATGCTTCCAAAACAGGGATTGGTTTTATTTCTAATAAATTTTTACGGCTAGGGATCATTTTGTTAGGGTTTAGACTCAATTTGATGAAATTAGCTCAGGCTGGTGTTAAAACGATCTTGATCGCTATTTTCTTAGTTGCCGTGACGATCTGTTTAACGTATTATCTCTGTGAACGTTTTGGAGCGGAAAGTGATTTAGCGATCTTAACAGCTGCCGGTTGTGGTATCTGTGGCGCGGCTGCTGTTATGGGTGTTTCACCACAGATCACCGGTGATGGTGTTGATGAAGAGACTAAGCGAGAAAATGAAGTTTTAGCGATCGCAGTGGTCTGCGTGATGGGGACTTTATTTACTTTGATCGAGATCGGATTAAAGCCAGTATTACATATGACGCAGTCGCAGTTTGGGATCATGGCAGGGGGCTCACTACATGAGATCGCCCATGCCGTTGCTGCTGGTGGAGCTGGGGGGACACTTAGTTTAGATGATGCTTTGATCATGAAACTATCACGTGTCTTATTGTTAGCTCCCGTAGCGTTATTGATCGGTATTTGGTATCAAAAACTACTTGCTAAAAGAAATCAAGCTAAGGGCACAACGACTACTGGAAAACAAAAATTACCAATTCCATGGTTTATGGCTGGTTTCTTGATCTCAAGTATCATTGGAACTTTTATTCCGTTACCTCAAGTTTTGATCGATGGTTTAGTTCAAGCAGCTTATATTTTCTTGGGAATGGCAATGGCTGCTTTAGGAATGTCGGTCAACTTTGCGGTGATTGCTAAACGTGGTAAAAGCGTCTTTACAGCAGCTTTGATCTCTTCGATCGTATTATTGATCTTAGCCGCTGGGGCTGCTAAATTATTCTTTTAGTTAATGGCGTACTATCTGCTGATAGTACGCTATTTTTACAGGTCTTTGTTTGAAATGAAAGCGGAATTATGCTATTTTTAAATTGTAATTGAAAATAATTCTCAATTAGAATTGGGGGGGTGAGATAATGCAAAAATTATCTGAAGTAATGACGCGGGGCAAATATGTCGTAGCTCAAGTGACGGCGGAGCATCAATTGAAAAAACGTCTCAGCGAGATGGGGATGGTGCGAGGTAAAGTTTTAACAGTGATCACTCAAAATATGCAGGCCAATGGGGCTATGATCCATTTTCAAGGGCAACGTCTAGCTTTAAGTGATAGTATTGCAAGTTGTATTGAGGTTTTAAGTGTTAATGAGCTAGCGGAGCAAGAATTAAAGCCGCTTTCCCAGTTGAATTTAAAACAAAGCTGTTTAGTTGCCAAGATAGGTGGTAAAAAAGAATTAAAGCGGCGCCTGATGGATATGGGATTGACGCAAAATACTTTAGTTACTCTAGTAAACACAGCACCATTAGGCGACCCGCTCGAGATCTTGTTACGGGGCTATAAGCTGACCTTACGTCGATCGGAAGCTGAGTTGATCATGGTAAGGGAGATAAGCATATGAAAGAAATAGCACTAGCCGGAAATGCCAATAGTGGTAAAACGACTTTATTCAATTATTTGACTGGAGCTAATCAGCGCGTTGGAAATTGGCCAGGGGTCACGGTCGAGCGTAAGGCAGGGTATTTAAAAAAGGATAAGGCGATCTTATTACAAGATCTACCTGGGATCTATTCACTATCACCATATACACCAGAAGAATTAGTCACACGTAAGTATTTATTGGAAAAACGACCAGCCAAGATCGTTGATGTAGTTGATGCGACCAATATCGAGCGCAATTTATACTTAACTTTGCAATTATTAGAAACTAAGATACCGCTTGTATTGGCGTTAAATATGGCCGATCTCTTAAAAAAACAAGGGCGACGGATCAATACGAAAAAGTTAGCTTATCTTTTGGGGATCCCAGTGATCAAGATCAGTGCGCTCAAACGGAAAAATATCGATATATTAGTGGGGGAGATACAAAAAAAGCAAGCCCCACCAGAGATCATTCCCAAATACGATCCCCGGTTAGAATCAGCTTTAGCTCAAATAGCAGACCAGTTACAGGGGATCGTAGCCAAAGATGAGTTGCGGTTTTACGCGATCAAGTTGTTTGAACGCGATGAACAGATCCGGGCTGAATTGAAGTTAGATGCTAAACGCCGAGAAACGATCGCTGACTTGATCCAAACAGCAGAAAAGATTTTTGACGATGAGAGTAGCAGTATTATCATTAATGCCCGCTATGACTTTATTTCACGCGTTATGGATCAATGTGTGATCGATGAAGGCGATTTTTCATTGAGCATCTCTGATCGGATCGATCTTGTCGTGACGAATCGCTTTTTGGCATTGCCGATCTTTTTTGGAGTCATGTGGGCTGTTTATTATTTATCGATCCAAGTTATTGGAACAGCTGGATCGGATTGGTTAAATGATGTTTTATTTGGAGAGTATATTCCTAAATTTACCGCAGATCTGCTTAGCTCATGGCAAGTAGCTCCGTTTATGCAAGGACTGATCATTGATGGGATCATCGGTGGGGTCGGAGCGGTGCTCGGCTTTTTGCCACAGATCATGATGCTTTTTTTATGTTTAGGGATCTTAGAAGACTGTGGCTATATGTCTCGGATCGCCTTCGTGATGGATCGGATCTTTCGGCGTTTCAATTTATCGGGCAAATCGTTTATCCCGCTATTAGTTTCTACGGGCTGTGGAGTTCCTGGGATCATGGCGACCCGAACGATCGAAGCCGAAAAAGATCGCAAGATGACGATCATGCTAACGACTTTTATGCCATGTTCGGCTAAATTGACCGTGATTGCTTTGATCGTGGGGACTTTTTTTAAGAGTCAAAGTTTAGCTGCTCCAGCGGCTTATTTTTTAGGGATCATTGCTGTGATCGGCTCGGGGATCTATTTGAAAAAAACGGCTTTATTTGCTGGCGATCCTCAGCCCTTTGTGATGGAGTTGCCCGCTTATCATCTCCCCAGATTAGATAATATCGTACGGTATGTTTGGCTAAAGAGTAAAGGTTTCGTCCAAAAAGCAGGAACGATCATTTTTGCTTCAATGGTCGTGATCTGGTTTTTATCGAATTTCAATTTTAGATTAGAACAAGTTCCCCAAGGAAGCAGTATGTTGAAGAGTATCGGAAGCTTATTAGCTCCAGTATTTGTGCCCCTTGGATTTGGCGATTGGCGTGCTGTCTCAGCTGTCTTGACTGGTTTGATCGCTAAAGAAAATTGTGTCGCGACTCTTCAAGTGGCTTTTGGCAATCCGCCGACCCAAGCGAGCTTTGACCAACTTTTGACAGCAGCCTATACCCCAATGGCAGCCTATGCTTTTCTGACGTTCAATCTGTTATGTGCGCCGTGTTTTGCTGCGATCGGAGCAATGCATAAAGAATATGGGGATGCGAGTTGGACTTGGCGTGCTATCGGTTACCAAACGTTTTTAGCTTATTTAGCAGCCATGTTGATCTATCAGATCTCAGTCCTTGCAAGTGGTGATTATTCAAGCTATAATGTGATCCTTGTTTTATTAGGTATCACATTGATCGTTTACGGCTTATTTATCAAGAAAAGTAAACCACAACCGTTAGAACAAGCAATAGAAATGAGGGATTCAGAATGGTCGCAACGGTGATCTTGGGTCTAGTGATCTTTGGGCTAGTTGCATGGGTCGTGTATACTAGGATCATTAAGCAAAAAAACAGCGAATGTAGTTCGTGCCACAATGCCGGCTGTCCGCTGATCGATGTCCAAAAGATCAATAAAAAAGAACGTTTATAGTTTTAAAAGGGTGAGAAGTAATTCTTACTTTTTTTTTAAGGTATAAAATTTAACTATTTTGATACGATCTGTGCTAAACTATTCTTGTTAATGTAAGTGCTTTAATTGCTATTTTTAAAGGTTTACTAAATATTTAGAGAATGGGGTGTAGCGGAAGATGAGTACACGTGAAAGATTTGAAACGACTGAGATAAATGGGCGTAATCGCTTATTTTCGCCAACTAAAACGATCATTGAGACTGCCTTCTATGGAAATAATGTTCAGGCGGTAACTGACTTAAAGATGGCATACGAGCTAGCTAAAAAGAGTCCAAAAACGATCGTGACCGATCAACCGATCAAGCATACCAGTGAACTAGGTTTACCTAAAGATGCTGTGATGTTAGTCGATAATCATGGACGGATCGTGGGTCGAACAGCAGCTGCACGGAAGATCTTAGGTCGCCCTGGAGTAGATAATGATGAATTAGAGGCCGTTTTGCGTGAAGCAGTCTATCAAGGAAATGAGCGTCAATTTTATCAAGCACAAGCGATCGTAGGCTTGGATGAAGAGTTCATGTTAAAAGCGCATCTGATGGTACCAAAGGGTTATGAGGTCAATTTGCTATCATATTTACTGAATTTCCAGATCCTTGATTCAGAGTATGCTAAGCGCTATGCAGCTTCTAAAGCGTACAGTGAAGACGATATCTATCTTTACTGTGATCCTGAATGGAATGATCCTCAATATCCAGATGGCTTAGCGCTTTTTGATCCCGAACATAATGTAGCTGCGATCCTAGGGCTACGCTATTTTGGTGAGTTAAAAAAGGCAACTTTGACCCTTGCTTGGGCAACAGCGCATCGCAATGGCTATACTGCATGTCATGGAGGGGAAAAGACATTTCATTTCAAAGATAAAGAGGATAAAGTCTTTGCCTTCTACGGTCTTTCTGGTTCAGGCAAGTCGACTCTGACTCATGCCAAACATGCTGGAAAATTCGATGATATCACGATCTTACACGATGATGCTTTTATCATTGATCGTAAGGATGGGAGTTCGATCGCGCTTGAACCAGCATATTTTGACAAGACAAGTGATTATTTACCTGGATCAAAAGAAATGGAATACTTCACTACCGTAATGAATGTTGGAGTTACACAAGATATGCAGGGCAAGAAGATCTTAGTAACTGATGACTTGCGCAACGGTAATGGTCGTACGATCAAATCACGTTATTCGGCTAAAAATCGGGTCGATCGTGAACAAGCACCACTTGATTCGATCTTTTGGATCATGAAAGATGACAGTTTGCCACCAGTCGTTAAATTATCGGATCCCGTGATCGCAGCTACCTTTGGATTGACTTTAGCGACTAAGCGTTCGACGGCGGAAAATGTTATCGGTGAATCCCGCAATAAGCTAGTGATCGAGCCGTTTGCTAACCCATTTAGAGTCTATCCGCTGACAGAGGATTATCAAGACTTCAAGGAACTCTTTGAAAAACAGCAGGCTAATTGTTATATCATCAATACGGATTCGTATAACGGTAAAAATATCGATAAAGATACGACGTTGGGCATTTTAGAAGCGATCGCCAATGAAACAGCTGATTGGACTGAATTTGGTGCATTACCACAGATGAGTTATCTAAGTCTTCCAGGGTATGAGGTTGATTTAAATGATACCGCCTATGCTAAAAAATTACGCCAACGTTTGCAAGATCGTCTAGATTGGGTAAATAATTACACCAAGACGCATCCACAAGAAGAATTACCCGTTGAGATCACTACAAAATTAGAAGAATTGGTCGCAAAACTGGGATAAAAAAAGAGCGTTCGAAATTTAAAGAATTTCGAATGCTCTTTTTTATCAGCTCTTGAGCCAAAAGTAGTAAGTCAAAATGACTAAGCTTATAGTATAGATCGTACCTACGCTAAACAAGATCAGGCTTAACATATCTGTCCTAGAGTCAGCAAAAGCTAATAAGATCAAAGCCAAGCCAAAGCTGAGCATGATCAAAGCAACATGTTTACCAGCTTTAGTGGCTGCTAGCGGTGAAATGTCACCAAAAGTGTTACCAGCCAGCAAACGTAACCATTTACCTCTAAAAAATTGAATACATAGCACTAAAAATGATCCACCGACAGTTAGTAAAAAAATTTGCATTCTTATCACCCATTCAGTGTGTCAAGTCACCAAGCTAATTTACCATAGTAAGCTTTGTTCTTGGCTTTTAGGTCAAGACGTGCCCAGTGATCGAGGATCGCAGCAATACAAAAACATAGCGGTTCATCGGCCTGTTCAGCAATATGAAATTCTAAGGCAGTCCCAGTAGCGGTTTGAACTTCTGAGATCGTCATGATACATTGGCGTCCATGGTAGACTTTGTAGTTAAATGTCATTAGATTACCGATGATAAACCAATTGAGCCCTTTGACAAAGAGCATTTCATGGCTGATACCATAATAACGTCGCAAAGAACCAACATGGTGGCGTTTGTCATAGAGATCAAATTTTGGAAAAAAGCCCAGGGTCCGCTGTTTGATCTCGGCTAGTCGCTTACCTGTAACGTCATAGACTGATAAGACGCCAGGTGAAAGGCCCCATTTGCCAACTAATAGGTAGATCAGGCGACCAGAACTATCTTTGACGCGGATGGTCCCACGATTGGACAGTTCGGTGCGTCGAGTATATAGATTGCGCACATTAAGCACCTCGCTCTTGCTAGCACTGATTGACTTTAATTTTTCTTAGCCAAAACTTCTTCGATCGCGATCCCAGCGCCATCTTCGGTGTTAGGTGCAGTGACGTATTTAGCTAACATCTTAACTTCATCACTACCGTTGCCCATGGCATAGCTGATCCCAGCAGCTTTGAGCATCGAGACGTCATTGTTGTTATCACCGATCGCCATTACATTGTCCATTGGGATGTTCAAGCTATCCGCATAAGCTTGGAGTGCGACACCCTTTTGTGCATTGACGTGGTTGATCTCGATATTTCCGGGACCCGAAGATGTGATCACAAGATTGTCATTTTTAGAAAGTTCATCTTTGATCGGTCCTAAAACTTTTTGGCCTTCAGGACTAAAGACCACGATCTTACCGATAACAGTTTTAGGATCATCAACTAAGTCCATATAGTTGTCAACGTAATTGATATTCATAAGTTCCATGCGGGCCGAAGCCAGAGTCACAGCTAATTTATAAGGGGTATCAGGACTGATGCTAGCTAATAATTCAGCAAAATTTTCGATCCGTTTAGCCTTGTTATCAGAGCAAACGCCTTTAGCTGTGATCACTTCAAAGTAGAGTCCATTTTTCTTCAAAGTCAACATGATCTTTTTGGCAATGGAGTCTGGGATCGGAGCAGCGCTGATCTCTTTACCTTCTTCGTCTAAAACAAAGGCTCCATTCAAGGTGATCATTGGGCAGTTAAAGCCTGCTTCGGTGATCAACGGTTTAACTTCATCATAAGCACGTCCAGTTGAAACGATAAAATGGACCCCTTGTTTTTGTGCTTCCTTGACTGCAGCAGCATTTCGCTTGGAAATGACCATTTTGTCGTTTAACAATGTTCCGTCCATGTCAGACGCAATAATTTGAACCATAGTATAATATCCCACCTTAATTTATCTAATGACTTTATTCTAACATGAAAGTAAAAATTTTACACACCCAGCACTTGTAAGCGCTGACGGTGTTATTATTTTTCAGTTATGGTAAAATTAATGAGAGGTGTAATATATTGAAAGAATTGATTCATAATGATTGGCAGCAAGTTTTAGCGCCAGTGTTCGAATCGGAAAACTATGCCAAACTGCATAACTTTTTAAAATATGAATATGGTCATTACGCGATCCATCCAGATATGTACCACATCTTCGAGGCCTTTGAATGGACACCTTTTTCACAAGTCAAAGTGGTGATCTTAGGCCAAGATCCGTATCATGGCCCCGATCAAGCTCATGGTTTGAGTTTCTCAGTTTTACCTGGAGTCAAAGTCCCACCGTCACTGCAAAATATCTATAAAGAATTGCAAAGTGACTTAGGGATCGCACCGGTAAACCATGGTTATCTCGAAAAGTGGGCTAAGCAAGGTGTATTATTGCTCAATTCGGTCTTGACTGTCCGAGATGGGCAAGCATTTTCTCATCGTGGTCAAGGCTGGGAAGCTTTAACAGATCTAGCCATCCAGGAATTGTCCAAGCGACCTATGCCAGTTGTGTTTGTCTTGTGGGGAAAAGCAGCACAAAATAAGCTGGCTTTGATCGATCAGAGTAAAAATGTAGTCATCATGTCATCACATCCGAGTCCGTTATCGGCAAGTCGGGGATTTTTTGGTTCAAAACCATTTTCAAAAACGAATGCAGCCTTAGAGGCAATGGGGGAAACACCGATCGACTGGCAATTGCCACAGACCGTAAATGTGTCACAAAAAGGAGGATTTTAAATGGAGATCTTAGAAACATTAAAGCAAAAAGTAAGTAAGCAAACACTGACGTTGGTCTTCCCAGAAGGAAATGACAGTCGGGTCGTCAATGCAGCGGTTCGTCTAGCCAAAGAAGAATTATTGACGCCGATCGTGTTAGGCTCTAGAGAACAAGTTCAAGCGCATAGCCGTGAGCCTTTACCACAAAATTTACAAGCTTTAGATCCAGAAACTTATCCTAAAGAAGAATTTGATAAGTTAGTGGCTGCTTTTGTGGAGCGCCGGAAGGGCAAAAATACGCCCGAGCAAGCTGCCGAGATGTTAAAGGACGTAAACTATTTTGGGACGATGCTGGTTTATTTAGGTCAAGCCGATGGAATGGTCTCGGGGGCGATCCACTCAACTGGGGCCACAGTTCGACCAGCATTACAGATCATCAAGACAAAACCAAATGTCAGACGGACAAGTGGGGCTTTCTTGATGCTACGAGGCGATGAAAAATACATTTTTTCAGATTGTGCGATCAATATCGATCCCGATGCCCAAGATCTAGCTGAGATCGCGGTCGAAAGTGCTAAAACAGCACGCTTATTTGATATTGAACCCCGGATCGCTTTGATGAGTTTTTCGACTAAGGGTTCTGCTAAATCACCATTAGTTGAAAAAGTGATCGAAGCAACTAAGATCGCTCAAAAATTAGCACCCGAAGAAGAGATCGATGGTGAATTACAATTTGACGCTGCTTTTGTACCCGGAGTTGCTGCTAAAAAAACACCCGAATCACCGGTAGCTGGAAAAGCCAATGTCTTTGTCTTTCCGGAATTACAATCAGGTAATATCGGATATAAGATCGCCCAACGTTTAGGCGGCTTTGAAGCGGTCGGTCCGATCTTACAAGGCTTGAATCAACCAGTTTCAGACTTGTCACGGGGATGTGACGAAGAAGAAGTCTACAAAGTATCATTGATCACAGCCGCACAGGCAGCAGATGGGAAGTAACATGGAATTTCAAGTAAGTAATGCAGAAGAAACACAAGCGCTCGCTCAAAAATTGGCGTCATATTTAAAGCCCCAAGATCTTATCTTATTAGATGGTGATCTTGGAGCGGGAAAGACGACTTTTACAAAGGGCTTAGCTAAGGGACTTGGGATCAAAAAAAATGTTAAAAGTCCGACTTTTACTTTGATCCGTGAGTACCATGAAGGTCGTTTGCCTTTGTATCATATGGACGTTTATCGTTTAGAAGATACTGGTGGAGCTGATCTAGGGTTAGAAGAATATTTTAATGGTGAAGGTGTCAGTGTGGTCGAGTGGTCACAATTTGTTGCTGATGAACTTCCAGCGCAATATTTGGTCGTCAAGCTGTTAAAAGACGAAACAGACGATGACAAGCGGACACTAGTCTTTGAACCACATGGAGCTCACTATGAACAATTGATAGCCAACTTATAGCGGGTAAAATTCAATACAACAAGGGACCTAGTACGATGTAAATTCATGCTAGGTCCCTTGTTGTTTATACGGTATTGAACGTTTTTACTATTTATTGTATTGACGCACAAAAGGCTTTAACTTTGTTGTCCCAAATTCCTTAGCTTGGTGCAATAAGATCTCAGCACAAGCATGACTGTCAAAAAGCGCATTGTGGTGATGTTTTAAGTCGATACCTAGGCTATCACAGACGGTGTTTAGCTTATGGTTGGGGAGATCTTGATAAAATTTCTTGCTGGTTTTGACTGTATCTAGGACCATGAAGCTCGGGGTCGCTAGATCATAAGCTGCTAGGGTCCTGTTTAAGACGCTACAGTCAAATGGAGCATTATGGGCTACCACTAATTGATCGGGAGTAAAAAAGTCACTGATATGGGGCCAGAGCTCCACAAACGTTGGGGCATTGGCGACGTCTTTGGCGGTAATACCGTGGATCTTAGTGTTAAAACTCGAAAAATAAGTCTGGGGATCGATCAAAGAATAAAGCTCATCAACGATTTGACCATCGCGAACAACAGAAAGGGCTAATGAACAGGCACTACTGCGTTTAGCATTAGCAGTTTCGAAATCAAAAGCAATAAAATTCATTGATAACTTCCTTTCATAGTATGATAAATTTAATTTAGTTCATTGGTCTCTAGCATTACGGGGCAGTGATCAGAACCTAAGATCTCAGGTAGGATCTGACTGTCCTTTACTTGGGGGAGTAGAGCATTGGAGCAGATGAAATAATCGATCCGCCAACCAGCATTGCGTGCTCTAGCATTGAACCGGTAGCTCCACCACGAGTAAGCGCCAGTTTTATCAGGGTAAATGTGTCTGAAAGTGTCGGTGAAGCCCCGTGCTAATAAGGCGGTCATCGCTTGGCGTTCTTGGATACTAAACCCGGCATTTTTTTGATTTGGTTTAGGATTTTTGAGGTCGATCTCATTATGAGCCACATTTAGGTCGCCGCATAAGATAACGGGCTTTTTGGTTGCTAAGTTGGTTAGATGATCGCTAAAAGCTGCTTCCCATTGAAGGCGAAAATCCAAGCGCTTTAATTTATCTTGCGAATTAGGGGTATAACAATTTACGAGATAAAAATCTTCATATTCTAACGTTAAAACCCGACCTTCTTGATCGAATTCAGCAAGTCCGAGCCCTTTAGTTACAGCCAGTGGCTTTTTCTTGGTGAAGATAGCTGTTCCGGAATAGCCCTTTTTTTGCGCATAATTCCAATATTGATAGTAATCAGGTAGATCTAGGTCAACTTGACCTGCTTGGAGTTTAGTTTCTTGTAAGCAGAAGAAGTCAGCATCTAAGTCGGTAAAAACTTCTAAAAAATTTTTCTTTAAAACAGCTCGCAAGCCATTCACATTCCACGAAATAAATTTCATCAGCACGCCTCACTATTAAATAAACTTATTTACCTAAGGATAAGGTAAGGACTATCGCAAGTCAAAATAAAAAATGGTAAAATTAAGAAGATAAAAGAGATTTAAAGGTGTAAAACATGACAATGACAATAAATGAAAAAATCATAAATGAATTTCCAGAGATCAAGATCCGTTTAGCTGAACCGTTATCTTTGTACACCAACACAAAAACCGGTGGGCCAGCGGATATCGTAGCATTTCCCACAACGGGCAAACAAGCCCAAGCTTTAGTTGTATTTGCTAAGGAAAATGATCTGCCTTTGACCGTGATCGGCAATGCTAGCAATTTGATCGTCCAAGATGGTGGCATCCGTGGATTAGTGATGATCTTGACCGAATTAAATGAGATCTGGTGTGATGGAAACAAAGTTCACGCGACTGCTGGGGCTTCTTTGATCGAAACGACTGAAGTGGCATATCAACACGGTTTGACCGGTTTGGAATTTGCCGCGGGGATCCCCGGTTCGATCGGTGGCGCGGTCTTTATGAACGCTGGTGCTTACGGGGGCGAGATCAAGGATGTCTTAGCCCAAGTTACCGTGGTGACACCTCAAGGCGAGCTAAAAACTTACACTAACGAAGAATTAAGATTTGGTTATCGGATGAGCCGTTTACAAGCCGAAGACGATATCGTATTAGAAGCCGCCTTTGAATTGGCAACAGGTGATAAGCAACAGATCCGGCAACGGATGGATGAACTCAATTTCTTGCGGGCATCTAAACAACCACTGGAGTATCCGTCATGTGGGAGCGTCTTTAAGCGTCCAGTTGGCCATTTTACGGGGAAATTGATCCACGATGCAGGACTTCAAGGTTTTACGATCGGTGGGGCGCAAGTATCTAAAAAACATGCTGGCTTTATCGTGAATATCGGTGGAGCAACAGCGACAGATTATTTGGCTGTGATCAAGCATATTCAAGCTGTGATCTTAAAAGAATTCGATGTTCGATTGGAGACTGAGGTCCGGATCATCGGTGAAGAAAAATAAAATAAGAATGTAGTAAAAGACCCAGCATGATTTGTACCATACTGGGTCTTTTGCTAACCATTTATGTTAGAGAAGCTTATTTTGACTGTCATATTGGTTGATCAACTGGCGACCAATGGCGATCGCAGCCCAAATGATGAGTTGAATGATCGTCATAAAGATCACAAAGATCAACATGCGTGGGTTCCACATCGCAATGAGTTGCTTGATGACGGCATCAGGCTCGATAAAAAGATAAGCTGTGTGAAGGCGTAAGAAACGCCCCACATAGATCCCGATCGAAGCGGCTAAAGTCAAGATCAAAGCAAGCGATGTGCGCGGGATCCAGCCTCGTAATTTGAAACGGGCTTGCAGCGTCTGGGCAACATGCTCCAAACTCCACATCCCCATCAGTGCACAACCAAAGGCGCTGGCAACTAGATTGGTAAAGTTGAGCCACATATGAAGATCAAAGCTCATTAATCCGTTGGTGGGATTATACGGATCCATCCGCGCTAAGTGAAAAAGATCGGTGATCACATAAGGGGCATTGGGATAGAATAAAAGCCATAGTAAAAATAACCCCCAGTAGATCAGTTTAGGTTGTGTTTTGTGCATATGCATAGCGATCTCGATCGGAATATAGCCGAGGAATGTATTGAGCAAAAGAAAGCTGTAAAACGATCCTTGCCGATAAACGGTCAAGTAAACATAGAGTATATATAGCCAAAACGTGACCCTAACGATCCAAGTCAATTTTTTTGTCATAAAAATCACCTGCCATTATTGCCCTCTATTGTAGCAAAAATCAGGGACGATGAGTAATCTTTGACTCGATTTAGCGAAATCTTAAATTATTGGGTGAGTAAGTATTCCCTGCCCCAAAGTTTGTGATCCATGCTATAATACAAATTGTTGAAATGTAGCAGAGGGGGGAAATTATGTCTTTTGATTGGAGCAATCTATTTTCATGGCAGAATCTAGTTAGCTTACTAGATGTTCTGGTCGTTTGGTATGTGATCTACATGCTGATGATGCTCTTACGCGGAACCAAAGCGGTCCAACTTTTTCGTGGGATCGTAGTTATTATCTTGATCAAGTTGGTGAGTTGGTATATCGGACTTGAGACTGTTTCTTGGATCATGGACCAAGTGATCAATTGGGGGATCATCGCGATCATCGTGATCTTCCAGCCCGAGATCAGGCGCGGGTTAGAGCATCTAGGTCGTGGGTCGTTATTTGCTAACTATAATAAGAAAGAAAATGAAGCCGAGATAAAATTGGTCGATGCCCTTGATCAAGCGATCCAATATATGTCAAAAAGGCGGATCGGTGCCTTGATCACGGTTCAAATGAATACAGGGCTAGATGATTATATCGAAACCGGGATCCCACTGGATGCGGATGTCAGCGGGGCATTATTGATCAATATCTTTATCCCTAATACTCCGTTACACGATGGGGCTGTTATCATTAAAGATAATCGGATCGCCGTTGCTGCGGCTTACTTACCTTTATCTGAAAGTAATTTGATCCCAAAGGAATTAGGTACGCGCCACCGAGCAGCTGTTGGGATCAGCGAAGTGACTGATGCTTTGACGATCGTTGTATCCGAAGAGACTGGTGGTGTGACGATCACTAAAAATAATGAATTGATCCGTGATCTAACGCAACAAGATTATCGTAAACTCTTGTATAATGAATTAGTACCAACACAAGAAGAAAAGACGAATGCCGTTGCGCGCTTTTTTACTGAGATCTTTGGTAAGAGGGGGCAAAAACATTGAAATTTGACAAAATTTTAGGTACTAAAAATATGTATCGGTTACTCTCACTGTTTTTTGCACTGCTCTTATTTTTCTATGTTAGCTATCAAAGGCTAGGAACGACGCGGATCTCGGATAAAGAAGTTGCTAATTCGAAATTGACGACGACTAAGACGTTATCACTTAAAGTGCCGTTGACCTTAAATGTTGACAATAGTAAGTATTACGTTACGGGTTATCCTGAACAAGTCAAAGTTGATATTTCAGGACCTAGTGCGCTGGTCACGGCCTTGGACAATACCCGGAATTTTGAAGTCTATGCCGATCTATCAGATCTAAAGTCAGGTACACACACCGTTAAGTTAAAGACGAGCGGTTTCAATAAAGAATTGAGTGTAGCTTTATCGCCTGAAAAGATCAAAGTCAAGATCGCGCCTAAAAAGACGGTCAAGATGCCGATCCAGGTCAGATATGATACCAGCTTGATCCAAAATGGTTATGTGGCGGGCAGTCCGTCACTAAGTACCCAAACAGTCGATGTGACCGGGGCTAAAGTCGATATCAATAAGTTGGATAGTGTGGTAGCTAACCTCAATTTACCTGAAAATAGTCACGGCGATTATGGTCGGACCGTTTTATTGCAGGCGTTAGATAAAGAAGGGCATCCTTTGCCCGTCAGCTTATCGCCAGAAACGGTCAAGGTCAATTTACCGATCAGCCAAGCCACCGCAACTAAGGAAGTCAAATTAGAATTAGTGACCGAGAATAACGGCGTTCCTGGTAAAACGTATCAGCTTTCAACGGAAACTAAGTCGATCAAATTGCGAGGGACTAAGAGTGCTTTAAATAAGATAAATAGCTTGCGGGTCCCAGTCTCAGTTACTGGGGTCAATGAATCAACGACTAAGACGGTCAGCTTGAGTCCGACCCAAGCGGGAGTAGCCAGTGTTACGCCAGCTTCGGTCGTTGTGCAAATAACAGTTGGCGATGAGCAAGCTGATGCTCCGCTCGAACGCTCACTACCAACGAGTTCGAGTTCAAGTAAAGCGGCGGAAAGCACAAGTTCAAGTCAGCCAAGTTCAACGGATGAGTCAAAAAAAGATACGACTGAAACTTCCAGTGCAACAAGTAGTTCAGAAGTTTCAAGCGATCAAACTACTAATTGAAAATGAGTATATAAAGAAATGAGGATTTAAGATGAAATATTTTGGGACTGATGGTGTCAGAGGGATTGCAAATCAAACATTAACACCAGAATTAGCATTTAAGTTAGGACGCTGTGGGGGCTATGTTTTGACGCAACACGCTAAAAATAGCGAACAACCACCACGGGTCTTAGTCGCACGTGATACCCGGATCTCGGGCCAAATGTTAGAACAGGCGTTGATCGCAGGTCTACTTTCAGTCGGGATCGAAGTTTTTTCACTTGGTGTGATCACAACTCCAGGTGTTGCTTACTTAGTTCGTTTACAAGCCGCTGATGCAGGGGTCATGATCTCAGCTTCGCATAATCCAGTTCAAGATAATGGGATCAAGTTCTTTGGGGGCGATGGTTACAAATTATCCGACGATCAAGAAGAAGAGATCGAAGCATTACTTGAAAAAGATGAAGATATCTTACCGCGTCCAGCAGCTGAAGGCTTAGGAACTTTGAATAATTATCGTGAAGGTGCCTTAAAGTATACGCAATTCTTGGAACAAACGATCCCAGATGATCTCAGTGGAATGCGGATCGCAGTTGACGGGGCTAATGGTGCAACTAGTGCTTTAGTTTCACGGTTGTTTGCTGATCTGGGGGCTGAATTTGAAACAATGGCTACAAGTCCAGATGGTCTAAATATCAATGCTGGGGTAGGTTCTACTCATCCAGAAGCTTTGGCTAAGTTTGTTTTAGAAACTAAAGCTCAAGTTGGGGTAGCATTTGATGGTGATGGCGATCGCTGTATCGCAGTCGATGAATTAGGAAATATCATCGATGGTGACAAGATCATGTATATCTGTGGGAAATATATGAGTGAACGTGGCCGTTTGAAGAAGGATACGATCGTAACGACCGTCATGAGTAACATTGGTTTGTATAAGGCAATGGAACAACATGAACTAAATTCGATCAAGACAAAGGTCGGTGACCGCTATGTGGTCGAAGAAATGCGTAAGAGTGGCTATAATGTTGGTGGTGAACAATCAGGACACGTAGTCTTCTTGGATTTCAACACAACTGGTGATGGGATGTTAACAGCACTTCAATTATTGAATGTGATCAAACAAACTGGTAAGCCACTTTCAGAATTGGCTGCCGAAGTGACGACTTATCCACAAGAATTAGTCAACGTTCGTGTAACAGATAAGAAATTAGCCCTTGAAAATCAAGCAATCAAGGATGTTATCGCACAAGTTGAAGAACAAATGGGAAATGAAGGACGTGTGTTGGTTCGCCCTAGTGGTACCGAAGATCTTTTGCGTGTAATGGCAGAAGCACCAACTAAAGAATTGGTCCACGACTACGTGATGCAGATCGTAGATGTCGTTAAGGCTGAAATGGGTATCGAAGAATAGTATCAAAAAAAGCAGGTGTGTATACCTGCTTTTTTAATATTTCACTTTATCTAAATAAATTGATTATGTAATTTAAGACCCTGAATGCCAAGTAGATACAGCTAGTTACGATGAAAAAGTAAAGTAGGGCAAATAAGATCGGAACAAACCAAGCATTGGTATGAAACAAGACTAACATAGTCTGAAGTTCAGCCTTAGCGCCCTTTGTTTGATCTAAGAGTAAAAAAACTAGACGAATAAGCGAAATGAAGAATCCTAAGTAGAGGCTTGCTTTAAATTGAGTACGATTGATCATGAATAGTAGCCAGGCTATCTGCGTTAGTTTAAATAGCGAATCCTTTCTTTATCTATTACTAAAACGTTTAGACTAGTGAAGTCTAAAGTGTTAGAACTATAGATTTATTATAATATGGATAAGCTGACTTGAGTAGGGATTTTTTGAAGGACAATAAAAATTTAAAAGTTTGAGAGTTAAAGTTTGACATCGCTTTCAAAAAGGTATATCGTGAGAGTGTAAGGTATGATTAATTACCTTCTAATCAATTCTCTTTCTCTCTTATGCAACCGCTGTAGTCTTAGTAGTCTTACTAGAAGCTACAGCGGTTTTTGTGTATAATGAATGGGACTTTTGATAAAAGGGAGGACGCCATTAGATGAAAAGTAATGAAACTTTGAATTTGATCGAAGAGATCACGCGTAAAGATGGCACTAAATATTACGAGATCTCCAATATTCCGCAAAACGGTCGGGCTGAATTAGCGGCTGTACGGGGATTTATTGAGAGCGTTAGGATCTTACAACTGAATATCCCACGTTCAAGTAGTTTGATCAAGTACGAAAAATATATCAATGAAAATTTTGAAATGCCAGCTGAAGATTTTGATCATTTTGAGGAATGGGTCAAAACACCTGAAATGCAAGAAGTTGTAAATACGATCTTGCGGGAAAATCATATTGCCTAATTATATATAAAAACCAGAGTCAAGAGATGATATTCTCAAAACTCTGGTTTTTATTTTATCTTTAATATTTTATATATTAGTAAAATGTTAATTAAAGGCTCAATTAATTCTTAAAATTTAATTATACACCTTGTGAGAGTGAGTATCAAACAAAAAAACCTGTAAAAATACGGATATTTTTAAATATCTTAACAGAATGTTATATATTTTTTTGTTAAAAATACAGGGTATATTTTTAATGTTTTTTACATTGATATGTTATTATGTATACAGGATATGTGTTAATTATTTTGATAAGGAGGAAAGAGGAATGACCGCTGGTTTTGATTTGTCTCAGGAAATGGAAGCGTTTGCCCGAGGCAAAAATTTTCATGCGCAAACTTTTTTGGGGGCACATCTAGCTGCAGAAGCGGGATATGTCTTTCGCGTGTGGGCCCCAAAAGCTCAACAAATTTGGCTAGTTGGTGAGTTTAATGATTGGGAAGAAGATCTACCAATGAAGTTGGGAGATCATGGTATTTGGAGTGCGGTGGCTCCCAATGCCAAACGTGGCCAAATGTACAAATTTAAAGTCAAACAACATGATGGGCGTATCGTATATAAGATCGATCCATTTGCCTTTCGCTTTGAAGAACGTCCAAATGATGCTTCGATCATCTATGATATTCCAGAATATAAATGGCATGATGGACTATGGCGTGGACGTCATAAACGTTCGAATTACTTTGAACGTCCAATGAACATTTATGAGATCCATCCCGGTTCATGGAAGTCACATGCTGATGGTACCCCGTATACGATCGGTGATCTAACAAAAGAGTTGATCCCATACTTAAAGAAAATGAATTATACCCATGTTGAATTTATGCCTTTAATGGAACATCCCTTAGGTGCTTCTTGGGGGTATCAATTGATCGGGTATTTTGCGGTCAGTTCCGCTTATGGAACTCCTGAAGAATTCCAAGCATTCGTTGATGCATGTCATAAAGAAAATATCGGAGTGATTGTGGATTGGGTCCCAGGTCATTTTTGTATCAATGATGATACCTTGCCATATTACGATGGGACGCCGACTTTTGAATATGAAGATCCCGATCGCGCCAAAAATATCGGTTGGGGTTCGCAAAACTTTGACTTGGGCAAACCAGAAGTTCAATCCTTCTTGCTTTCAAGTGCCTTTTTCTGGATCGAAAAATTCCATCTAGATGGTTTACGGGTCGATGCGGTCTCCAATATGATCTATCTGGATTATGATGAAGGTCCTTGGAAACCAAACATTTATGGTGGAAACAGAAATTTAGAGGGTTGGCACTTTTTGCGCAAGTTGAACAAAGAAGTCAAGTTTGCGCATCCTAAGGTGATCTTGACCGCTGAAGAAAGTTCGGCTGGGACGAAAGTGACGGGCATGTTAGAAGAAGATTCATTAGGCTTTGATTACAAGTGGAATATGGGCTGGATGAATGATGTCTTGAACTTTTATCAAATGGATCCACTCTTTAGAGGAGATCACTTAGATATGTTGACCTTTTCTTGGATGTATCGCTTATCGGAAAATTATATTTTGCCATTATCTCATGATGAAGTCGTTCATGGTAAGAAGAGCCTGTTGCACAAAATGTGGGGTGGGGATCGCTACAAGCAATTTGCCCAACTTAGGAATTTACTCACTTATCAAATAACACACCCCGGAAAAAAATTACTCTTTATGGGGGGCGAATTTGGTCAATTTATCGAATGGCGCTACTACGAAGGGTTGACTTGGGATAGTTTAGATGACGAACTGAATAAGAAAATGCAACATTTCACAGCTAAACTCAATGAATTTTATCGTGAACACCGTGCGCTATGGGAGTTAGAGGATAAAGAAGAGAGTTTAGAAGTGATCGATGCTAATAACAAGACGGCGACCATCTTGAGTTTTATTCGCCATGGCAAGCGGAAGAAAGATTTCTTAGTGGTGGTCATGAATCTCACCACGATCGAGCAACAAAACTTCGAGATCGGCGTACCCTATCCAGGGAGTTATCGTGAAGTTTGGAACACGGAAATGGAAGAATTCGGTGGGACTTGGACTAAACATAACCCATTGGCTAAGACGAAAGAAAAAATCTTTAAGAACTATGATCAAGTGATCAGCTTAACGGTTCCGGCTCTAGGCGTCGTGATCTTAAAACCAGAAGATGTGAATTTGCGCTACATCAACAAGAAATATCTCGAACCTAAAGAACCAAAGAAAGTTAAAGCAAAAACAGTCGCTAAAAAGCAAAAACAACAAGCTAAGGGAGGTAAAGGACGTCAGGTGAAGCGTCCGAAAAAATAATGAAAAACGAAATGTTAGCAATGATCTTAGCTGGTGGTAAGGGTACCAGACTAGGGAAATTAACGCAAAATATCGCTAAACCCGCCGTACCGTTTGGGGGACGGTATCGTATCATCGATTTTACTTTGAGTAACTGTGTCAATTCAGGGATCAAAAATATTGGGGTCGTGACCCAATATCAACCGCTCGTTTTAAATAATCATATCGGTAATGGTGCTAGTTGGGGCTTGGATCGTTTGGATTCTGGGGTCACGATCTTGCAACCTTATTCAAATAATGAGGGTTCTAAGTGGTTTGAAGGTACCTCACATGCAATTTACCAAAATGTCGACTACATTGATTCAATGGACCCAGAGTATCTCTTAGTTCTCTCAGGTGATCATATCTACAAGATGGATTATGAAGATATGTTAGCTAAACACAAAAAGAGCAATGCAACTCTCAGTGTGGCCGTGATCGATGTTCCTTGGGATGAAGCTAGTCGTTTTGGAATCATGAATACCGACGAAAATGACCGGATCATTGAATTTGAAGAAAAACCCGAAAAGCCAAAGAGCAACCACGCTTCAATGGGGATCTATATCTTTACTTGGGCTCGTTTGCGCGATGTCTTGTTGAATAGTTTCAAAAAAGACGTTGATATGTATGATTTTGGTAAAAACGTTATTCCATTTTACATTAAAAGTGGCGATAATGTGCAGGCTTATCACTTCTCAGGTTACTGGAAAGATGTTGGGACGATCGATTCTTTATGGACGACCAACATGGAATTTATCGACAATGAAGGCGATCTAGATGTGCGCGACAAGACGTGGCCGATCTATTCGAAAAATCCGATCGCACCACCGCAATTCATCACTAACACTGCACGCGTTAAAAACTCGATGATCGTGGATGGTTGCTTTATCTCAGGTAGGATCGATCACAGTATTTTAGCAGCTAATGTACAAGTCAAAGAAGGCTCAGTCGTGAAGGATAGTGTTGTGATGACGGGCGCTTCGATCGGTAAAAATGTGATCATCAACCGTGCGATCATCGGTGAAAATGCAATTATTGGTGATGGTGCTGTGATCGACGGAACTGATGAGATCGCAGTCGTAGGCAATTCAGAAGTATTAGGGGTGACAATTAATGAAGGCTAATAAGATGTGTGCGATTTTAGGTAATGAGCATGAATATAACGGGTTATTGCCATTAACGGCAAATCGCCCACTCTCTACACTTTATTTTGATTGTAAATATCGGATCATGGACTTTGCACTATCAAGTGCTGTCAATGCCAATATCAGGACAGTTTACATGATCTTAAATGAAGGGCGCTTTAAGTCAGTTTTTGATCATTTAGGTGGTAGTCGTGAATGGGGCTTGGATAGCATCGGGAGTTACCAATATCTTGGCTTTTATCAAGATATCTTACGTAAAAAAGTTGAAGGTAAACCATATTTTAGTGATATGATCGGCTTTTTGAAGAAATCAAAATCAGAATATACGGTTTTCTTTGGCAATAAGATGTTATGTAATGTCGACTTGCGTTCGATCTTGGATGTTCATCAAGCTCACGATAGCAAGATCACGGTCGTCTTTAAACGGGTACCTAAAGAAAAGATAGCGCCCGATGATTGCATTTTGACGCTTGAAGACGATAATAGAGTTAAGCAAACAGATATTTTCAGCGAGCTTGATGAAGCTTCTGACCTTTACAACTTATCGATGAGCATCTTTTTAGTCAAAACTGATTGGTTGATCGATCTGTTACACAAGGGTCAAAATGCAGGTGCACCAGCAAGTGTGCAGGAATTATTGAACCGTGAGATGACACGGACCAACACACGTGCTTACGAATATACGGGTTACTTGAGCAATATTTATGACATCAAGAGCTACTATGATGCCAACATGGATATGCTTGATCCAGAGCATTTCAACACTTTGTTGTTCTCCAGTCAGCGTGTGATCACTCGGACTAAAAACGAAGTGGCGACCCACTTTTACGATTCTTCTGATGTCAACTCCAGTCAATTTGCGACTGGCTGTGTCATCAAAGGTAAAGTCGATCGCAGTTTGGTCTCACGACGGACTACGATCGAAGAGGGTGCGCGTGTCAAAGATTCTGTGATCATGAGTAATGCGCAGATCAAACGCGGAGCTAAGTTGCAATATGCGATCTTAGATAAAAACGTTGAAGTAGAAGCTGGCGTCACCATTCAAGGAACACCTGAAAATCCAGTTGTGATCACAAAAGATAGTCATATTGTGGCAGATATCTACGGGGGCGAAAACTAGTGAAGATCTTATTTACCGCAGCGGAATGCGCACCATTTTTTAAAACGGGGGGTCTCGGTGATGTGGCCGGGGCGTTACCTAAGAGCATGGCTAAAAAGGGCAATGAAGTTAAAGTCTTTTTACCTTTTTACACAAAAATGCCAGAAAAATATCAGTCACAGTTGACTGATCTCTTTAATTTTTATGTTGCTGTTGGTTGGCGCAATGAGTATTGTGGTGTCAAAGTTTTAGAATTAGACGGGGTCGAATATTATTTCTTAGATAACAAGTATTATTTTGATCGCCCTGATCTTTATGGCTATTACGATGATGGCGAACGTTTTGCTTTCTTCCAACAAGCCGTGATCGAATTGATGGGGCGGATCAATTATATTCCTGACATCTTACATGTCAATGACTATCATACTGCCTTTATTCCTTTCTTGTTACGGGAAAAATACGGTTGGATCGAAGCATTCAGCCACATTGCAACTGTGCTTACGATCCACAACCTTGAATTTCAAGGGCAGTATGGGCGTGAAGTTTTGCCTGAACTCTTTGGCATGTCGACTAAACGCTACGATGATGGAACGATCCAAATGGGCACAGCCGTAAACTTTATGAAAGCAGGTATTTTTTATTCTGATCGGGTCAATACGGTCAGTCCATCTTATGCCGCTGAGATCCAGACGCCTGAATTTGGATGTGGCTTAGATGAAGTTTTACGGATGGTCAATTACAAGCTCTCAGGTATCTTGAATGGGATCGATTATGATACTTTTGATCCTAAGACTGATAAGGCATTGCCGTATAAATTCGACTGTAAGAACTTAAAGGGTAAAGCTAAAAATAAGGCTGCTTTGCAAAAGAAATTTGGGTTGCCAGTCAGAAAAGATGTCCCATTGATCGGGGTCGTCAGTCGCTTGACTTATCAAAAGGGCTTTCAGTTGGTAGTCCAAGAGATGGCAAATTTGATGCAATTTGACGTCCAATTTGTCTTGTTGGGCACCGGATATGAGAATTTTGAGCATGACTTTACTTATTTTGCAGGACGTTATCCAGATAAATGCAGCGTCAGCATCGACTTTGATGTTAATTTAGCTCAGCAGATCTATGCTGGCTGTGACATGTTCTTGATGCCATCTGCTTTTGAACCATGTGGATTATCACAATTGATCTCAATGCGTTACGGTACTTTGCCGATCGTTCATCAGATCGGGGGGTTACGTGACAGTGTGTGGGCTTATAATCCAATTGAACAGGTCGGGACCGGCTTTGGTTTTGAGAAATTCTCTTCATTTTGGATGATGGAAGAGATCAAGTTGGCGCTTAGCGTTTACAATGATCAACAAAAGGTTTGGCAAAAGATGATGCGCATTGCAATGGAATCAGATTTTAGTTGGGATAGTGCAAGTCAAAATTATTTGGACTTGTATACACAGATTTTAAGATAGTCGCAAGGAGTTTGTCAGCTATCGGTTTATAAGGGAGGATACTTAATGAAAATCACACAGGAGCGTTTTGTACGCGAGTTTAAGAAGCAATTAGCCGAGAAGTTTGCTTTAGATGTCAAAGATGCTGCTCCGATCGAGTTATATCAGACTTTAGTTTCAGTGGTCAAATCCGGTTACTCCGAAATTTGGCGTAATACTTGGAAGAGTTATGTCAAAAATGACCAAAAGCAAGTTTATTATTTTTCGATCGAATTTTTACCAGGTCGTTTATTAAAGAGCAATCTTTTGAACATGGGTTGGTACGATGTGGTCGATAAAGGCTTAAAGCAAATGGGACTTAGTCTGGATAAGATCTCGGAGTCTGAAGTTGATATGGCACTTGGCAACGGGGGCTTAGGTCGTTTAGCTTCTTGCTTTATGGACGCTTTAGCTTCAGATGGCTTACCAGGTAATGGAAATGGTATCCGCTATAAATATGGCTTGTTCAAGCAAAAATTTGTTGATGGTTACCAGATCGAGTTACCAAATGAATGGCTGACTGACGGTAACAATTGGGCTGTAGCACGTGAAAGTAAAGCGGTCGACGTTTTGATGGGTGGTCAAGTCCACTTGATCGATAATGGTAAATATTTAGAAGCGATCTATGAAGGGGCCGATGTGATCAAGGCTGTCCCTTATGACACGGGGATCGTCGGTTATCGCAATGATCACGTTAATACGATGCGCCTTTGGGATGCTCAGATCCCAGCTTCTGAAGAAGTTAAATATCCAACGATCGAGGACCGTCGTCGGGTCGAGGATCTGACCTCAGTGCTTTATCCTGATGATTCGAACTACGAAGGACGTATTTTACGCTTGAAGCAAGAATATTTCTTTACCTCAGCTGGGATCCAAAGTATCATTCGGCACTATAAGAAATATGATCGTCCGTTAAATGAGATCAGTGAACATATTGCGATCCATATCAATGATACGCATCCAGCTATGTGTGTGGCTGAATTCATGCGGATCTTGCTCGATAAAGAACACATGGATTGGGATGAAGCTTGGCAACAAACAGTCAAGACGATGAGTTATACTAACCACACGATCATGGCTGAAGCTTTGGAAAAATGGCCTGTTGAAATGTTGGCCACAGTCCAACCACGTATCTTGCAGATCATCCAAGAGATCGATCGGCGCTATGCCTTGGAACTTGAAGGTAAAAAAGATCATGACTTTATCGAACGGACACGGATCATCAAAGACGGTATGGTCAAGATGGCTCACTTAGCAATTATTGGTTCACATAGCACTAATGGTGTAGCTAAATTACACACAGAGCTGTTAGAAAATGATGTTTTACGTGATTTCTACGAATTGTACCCTGAACGTTTCAATAATAAGACAAATGGGATCACAGTTCGGCGTTGGCTCCAAGTAGCTAACCCTGAATTGTCCAAGACGATCGATCAAGCTATCGGAACGGCTTGGCGCTTTGATGCTAAGAAATTACATGAGCTAGAAAAACATGTCGGCGATAAGAAGTTACTAGAAAAGATCGGTAGAGCTAAACTGGATAATAAGAAAAAGTTAGCAGCCTTTATCAAAGAAGATACCGGGATCGAAGTTTCACCGCATGCGATCTTTGATGTTCAGATCAAGCGACTTCACGCTTACAAACGACAATTGCTCAACTTGTTACACATCGTTAAATTGTATCTAGATCTTAAAGATGATCCAAACCGCGATGTTGAACCACGGGTATTTATTTTTGGGGCTAAAGCCGCACCAAGTTACCACTATGCAAAGACAATCATCAAGTGTATCAATGAAGTTGCCAATATGATCAATAACGATAAGACGATCAATGATAAGTTAAAAGTTGTCTTCTTGGAAAACTACGGTGTTTCATTGGCAGAAAAAATCATCCCAGCTGCTGATGTGGGTGAACAGATCTCGACTGCAACTAAGGAAGCTTCAGGGACTTCTAACATGAAGTTGATGTTAAACGGTGCTTTGACAGTGGCGACCTTAGATGGAGCTAACATTGAGATCAAAGATCATGTTGGTGAAGATAACATCTTTATCTTTGGTTTAACCAAAGATGAAGTTTTAGAATACGAGAAGAATCATCACTACTATGCTGCCGAATACTACAATAGCAATCCTGTCATCAAACGTGTCTTAGATGCTTTTGTTGATGGAACGATCCCAAATATTGAAGTTGAAGGGCATGAGATCTATGATTCCTTATTGCGGGTCAATGATGAATACTTTGTTTTACGTGATTTTGCTTCCTATGTCCAAGCGCAAGAGGCTGTCAGTGAGGCTTACAAAGATAAGCAAAACTGGAACAAGATGTGTTTGATAAATATTGCCAATGCAGGCTATTTCTCAGCTGATGATACGGTTGAAAAATATGCTAAAGAGATTTGGGATATCAAGCCAAACTCAACTGAAATGAGGGGAAAAGCAAAAGATGTATATCCACTTTGATTCGTGGCAAGAAAAGTATAAAAAACCATTTGGGGCTATCAAAGTCGATCGACCGGTAAAATTCATGCTTGAGGCCTATGACGTTGATGTTACCAGTGTTGAACTTTACGTCTATGCTGATGGAAAGTTGATCCCGGAGATCATCGGAATGGAAAATAAGAGTTCAGGGCGTTATTATACGACTTACATCCCAAGAAAAAGTGGATTATACTTCTATTATTTCAAACTGGTGATCCGGCAAAATGAACATGAACTTGTGCGCTATTACTGTGCTAATGGTGGTGGTCAGGGACAGTTAACTGAGAGTAGCGAAATATTGGAAAATAATTCTTACCAGCTGACCTGTTATGATAAAACGGTCAATGCACCTGAATGGTATCAAAATGGGATCTGTTATCAGATCTTTCCCGACCGTTTTTACAATGGAAATCTCGATGGTTACATCGAAGGTAAAAAGCGGGATACTTTTATCTATGCAACGATCCAAGATGATCCGATGTACATCAGAAATCACGACGGCAGTATTGCCCGCTGGGATTTCTATGGTGGAAATCTCAAAGGGATCATTAAAAAGATCCCGTATCTAAAGGAATTAGGTGTCTCGATCATTTATTTGAATCCGATCTTTGAAGCTGCAAGTAATCACCGTTATGATACGAGTGATTATTTCAAGATCGATCCGATGTTGGGCAATGAAAAAGTCTTTAAAGAATTAGTGACTAAGTTGCATAAAGCTGGGATCCACTTGATCTTGGATGGAGTCTTCTCGCATGTGGGGCGTAACAGTAAGTACTTTAACTTTAACGGCAACTACGGTGAACATGTTGGAGCTGCGCAGGATAAGAATAGCGAGTATTATCCGTGGTTTAGTTTTGAACGCTATCCCGACAAGTACCGTTGTTGGTGGGGCAATGCCGATCTCCCAGTTGTAGATAAGAACAACCCGCAATTTCAACAGTTTATCTACGGTGAAAAAGACAGTGTTTTAGCTAAATGGAATCAATTAGGTGTAGATGGTTGGCGGTTAGATGTCGCCGATGAGTTACCTGATCCTTTTATTGCTAAGATCCGTAAGAATTTAGACGGTTATCGTGACCGATTGTTGTTAGGTGAAGTTTGGGAAGATGCATCTAATAAAGTTGCTTACAGTCAACGTCGCCACTATGTCAAGGGTGATGAGTTAGATGGTGTTATGAACTATCCTTTACGCGAAGCGATCTTAGATCTATTGGAGCAAAAGCGTTCCGCTGAGACGATCGCTAAAGAGATGATGAAATTACGGGAAAATTATCCCCTGGACTTCTATCTAAATTCGCTCAATAATATCGGGACCCATGATACAAAGCGGGTCTTGACCGCTTTAGGTGGCGATATGACTAAAGTCAAGCGGGCTTTTGAACTACTTTTCATGTTCCCAGGAGTACCATGTATCTATTATGGTGATGAAGCTGGGGTGCCTGGTGGAACTGATCCAGATAATAGACGCTTTTATCCTTGGGATCGTGAAGATCACGCTCTTTTGGAACATGTACGTTCATTGACGGTTAAACGTCAAGCTGAACCCGCTTTGACCAAGGGAGAGTTGACGCTGCTAGCTGGTGAAGGTTTCTTTGGAGTCGGACGCTATCAAGCTGGACGTGAGATAGTCTATCTGTTGAATGCCAGTGAAAAACCAAGTATATTCTATGCCGATAAATTACAGCAATTCCATGATGAATGGAATCTACGGGCAATGACGACTAAGGCCAATGGTAAAGAATTTGGACCGTTTGAAAGCCTCACGCTAACATCTGATAATTGTTAAATAAAAATAGTGTTTAGGAGCGAGTTCTTCTAGACACTATTTTTTTTGTGATCGTGGTATTTTTTATAGTTCGTTCTGTGTGTTGAATACGCTTGTTTTTTTACATAATCTTTACATAACGACCCACATGTTTTTACAAAAAAGGCATAAAATTAAAGGTGTAATTAACTCTAATATTTTAGGAGAAATTAGGATGAAAAAAGCAATTGTTAGTTTCGTAATGCTCTTGACAGCAGTCCTCTTTCTTGCGGGCTGTGCGGGACAAAAGAGTGATAAACAAAATATTACGATCGTTGGATCAACTGCCTTACAACCAATGGTAGAAATGGCGGCTGAAGAATATCAACGCGATCACAGTGATGTAAGTATCACAGTCCAAGGTGGCGGTTCAGGTACAGGTTTGAGCCAAGTTCAGGCTGGGGCGGTCACGATCGGTAACTCAGATGTGTTTGCCCGAGAATTACCGGGGATCAAACCGAAAGAACTAGTCGATCATACCGTGGCAGTTTTAGGGCTAGCGCCAGTTGTCAATAAAGACAGTGGCGTAAAACAAGTAACAATGGCGCAATTACGTGGTATCTTTACTGGTAAGTACACTAACTGGAAGCAGTTGGGTGGTAAAGATCAAAAGATCATGGTCATCAATCGTGCCCAAGGTAGTGGGACACGTGTTGCTTTTGAAAATAACGTGATGCAGGGACAGAAAATGTTGAAAGCTCAAGAACAAGAATCAAATGGGACGGTGCAACGTATGGTCGTAAGTACGCCTGGTGCGATCAGCTATTTATCATTTTCATATATCAATAAGGATATGACGGCCCTAAAAGTGGATGGCGTCAAACCGACCGCTCAAAATATCAAAGATAATTCTTGGAAGATCTGGGCATATGAACATATGTATACTAAGGGCAAACCAGATAAAATGACAAAACAGTTTTTAGACTATATGTACTCAGATGTCGTGCAAAAGAATTTGGTGACAGCATTAGGTTACATTCCGATCAATGAGATGAAAGTGCAAAAAGATGCTAATAACCAAGTAACACCAATTATCACAGATGAGGTGAAACAAGATGGATCCAATTAGAGAAAAAATTTTAAAACCGTCTAAGGAGACGCGCCAAGACTTCATTGGTAAAACATTGAGTTATGCCAGTATTTTCTTGATCGTCGGAGTTGTGCTAGCGATCTTTTTATTTGTTGCGTCGAAGGGGATCGCGACTTTTACACAAAATAAAGCTAGCTTAGTGGAATTTTTGACAGGAAGTGAATGGAATCCAGGAGCTACTGGACCAAATGGCCGACCGCTAGTAGGAGCATTACCGATGATCTTAGGATCTTTTGGGGTGACTTTATTGGCTGCGCTGTTTGCGACCCCATTTGCGATCGGGACAGCACTTTACATGACAGAACTTTCGTCTAAACGAAGTCAAAAGTTTATGCAAAGTGTCATCGAATTATTAGTTGGTATCCCGTCGGTTGTTTACGGGTTTATCGGATTGACGGTCGTGGTACCTTTTGTGCGCGATCATTTTGGCGGTTCAGGTTATGGGATCTTGTCCGGGGCGTTTGTGCTCTTTGTGATGGTCTTACCAACGATCACTTCAATGACAGTCGATAGTTTACGCGCTGTACCAAAATATTACAAATCAGCTTCCCTAGCTTTAGGGGCGACTGAATGGCAAACGATCTACCGCGTCTTATTACGCGCGGCCTTGCCGGGGATCATGACTGCGATCGTTTTTGGGATGGCACGAGCTTTTGGTGAAGCTTTAGCTGTTCAAATGGTCATCGGGAATGCGACCCTGTTACCAGAAAGCTTATTGGCTCCTGCTTCGACCTTGACCAGTGTCTTGACGATGGGAATCGGTAATACGGTCATGGGCACTGTCTCAAACAACGCTTTATGGTCATTGGCGTTAGTCCTCTTGTTGATGTCACTTATCTTCAACATTGCAGTGCGCTTTATCAGTCGGAAAGGAAAGATGTAATCTATGAATACGAAAAAAGTAAATAAACTTGCTTTAGGTGTGATCAAATTGATCGCCGGGATCGTGGTCTTGATCTTAGCCTTTTTGATCGGTCGGATCTTATTGAACGGTTTACCACATGTTTCGTGGCATTTCTTGACGACACCTTCACGTTCCTTTACTGCTGGTGGCGGGATCGGGATCCAGTTGTTCAATTCCTTTTATCTCTTGGTCTTGACGCTGTTGATCTCATTTCCACTTTCTTTAGGCGCTGGGATCTATCTAGCCGAATATGCACCTAAAAATCGTGTGACCGAAACTGTGCGAATGGCGATCGAAGTTTTGAGTTCTTTACCGTCAGTGGTTGTCGGCTTGTTTGGCTTCTTGCTCTTTGTTGTTCAATTCAAGATGGGCTTTTCGATCATTTCGGGTGCGATCGCTTTGACATTTTTCAACTTACCATTATTGACGCGTAATGTTGAAGATTCATTGAATAACGTTCCTAAATTGCAACGTGAAGCGGGCTTAGCTTTAGGTTTATCTAAATGGCACACGGTCACAAAGATCATTTTACCTGAGGCCTTACCGGGGATCATTACCGGGATCGTCCTTTGTGCCGGCCGTGTTTTTGGTGAAGCAGCAGCCTTGATCTATACTGCTGGTCAAAGTGCAACTAATATCGATTTTATGAATTGGAATCCTTTTAGTGAATCCAGTCCGCTCAACCTTTTCCGACCAGCGGAAACTTTGGCGGTGCATATCTGGAAGATCAACTCGGAAGGGATCATGCCGGATGCTGAACAGATCTCAGCTGGTGCGTCAGCAGTTTTGATCGTAGCCGTTTTGATTTTTAATTTATCGGCGCGTTATTTGGGTAATCGCTTGTATAAACGTTTAACTGCAAGTAAATAGATGAGGAAGATGACAATGAATGTAGGTAAATATGATTTAAATGAGACATCGATCTTAAAATTTGATCCAAAAGTTCAAGAAGTTGCGCTCTCGACCCATGATCTGCAAGTTTATTATGGTAACAAACACGCTTTTTTTGATGGGAACCTTCAATTTGAGCGCTATAAGATCACCGCTCTAGTTGGGGCATCGGGATCTGGAAAATCAACTTTCTTACGTTCTTTGAACCGGATGAATGACGATGTAGCAACAGTGACGGGTGAGATCATGTATCGCGGGATCGATATCAATTCTAAGAAGATCAACCTCTATGAGATGCGTAAACAGATCGGGATGGTTTTCCAACGACCTAATCCATTTTCTAAATCGATCAAAGAAAACATCACGTTTGCACTCAAGGAAAATGGGATCAAAGATAAGCAAAAATTAGATGAGATCGTCGAAAAGAGTTTGCGCGGGGCTGCACTTTGGGATGAAGTCAAAGATGACCTAAATAAGAGTGCTTTGGCCTTATCTGGGGGACAGCAACAACGACTTTGCATTGCGCGGGCGATCGCAATGGGACCTGATATCTTATTGATGGATGAACCTTGTAGTGCGCTTGATCCGATCTCAACTTTAAAAGTTGAAGAAACGATGCTTGAATTAAAGAAAAAATATACGATCATCATTGTGACCCATAATATGCAACAAGCTTCGCGGGCCAGTGACTATACAGCCTTTTTCCACATGGGGCATGTGATCGAATACGATAAGACAAAAAATATCTTTACCAATCCACGGATACAAGCAACTGAAGATTATATCTCAGGGAATTTTGGTTAGGACGAGGTTTATCATGGAAAAAGAAAAAATTATTACTAGTCAAAATGTCCATTTGTACTATGGGCAAAAAGAAGCTTTAAAAGGGATCGATCTAGATTTTCCTAAATCTGGTATCCATGCGCTGATCGGGCCTTCAGGTTGTGGGAAGTCGACTTATCTGAGATGTTTGAATCGGATGAATGATTTGATTGATAATGTTAAAATTACAGGAGCGATCAAATTAGACGGGCAAGATATCTATAGTCCTAAGACAGATACGGTCGAATTGCGCAAAAAAGTTGGTATGGTCTTTCAACAGCCCAATCCTTTCCCGTTTTCGATCTATGAAAATGTTGTCTATGGTCTACGGATCGCTGGGGTCAAAGATAAACAACTGTTGGATGAGCGGGTCGAAACGAGTTTGAAGCAAGCAGCCGTATGGGATGATGTTAAAGATGACTTGCATAAGAGTGCTTTATCCTTATCAGGTGGGCAGCAACAACGGGTCTGCATTGCCCGGGTGCTTGCGGTCAAACCAGAAGTTATCTTATTAGATGAACCGACGAGTGCGCTTGACCCAGTTTCAAGTAATAAAGTCGAAGAGATGCTTTTAACGCTAAAAGATGATTATACTTGTATTATCGTGACCCATAATATGCAACAAGCTTCCCGGATCTCAGATACGACTTCATTTTTCTTGAATGGAAATCTGATTGAAACGGGACTGACGAAACAGATTTTTGTTAATCCGAATAAAAAAGAGACCGATGACTATTTAAGCGGTCGCTTTGGTTAATTGAACAAGGAGGAATTTTATGCAACGCCACATTGATACTCAGATCCAAGCTTTACGTCAGGAATTTATCACAATGGGCCTTGAAGTTAAGGCGTCACTTGAAAAAGCGATCATCTCACTTAAAGAAGATGACAAACAAGCTGCCAAAGAGATCATCGAACACGATGAAGTGATCAACAATCACGAGACACATTTAGAGAAAAAGACAGCTCAGATCATTGCCTTGCAAAGTCCAGTAGCAGGCGATCTGCGTGAGATCATTTCGATCTTAAAAGCTAGTTCTGATCTTGAACGTTTAGCCGATCACGCTGTAAGTATCGCTAAAAATGTGTTATTACTCAAAGAAGAACGCCGTGACGATGAGATCGATATGATGATCGTTAAGATGGGTGATAATGTTTTAGAGATGCTAGCAAGTATTTTGAAAGCCTACACTGAGATGGATGAAAAATTAGCGATCAAGATCGCCGAAATGGATGCCGGTAATGATGGGATCTTTTTGGATATCAGAAAGCGTGCGATGGATTTGATCAAAACAAATCCTAAATTTGCCAGTGAGGGGATCGATTACTTGCAGATCGCTAATCACTTAGAGCGCTCAGGCGACTATATCACTAATATCGCGGAATGGATCGTATATACCAAAAAAGGTAAGATCACTGAATTAGGGCGCAACGATTTCTAAGGATTTTTACGCTAGCTTGATGAAGTTTAATTAAAATCTTGGGAAAATAGTACGTTTTCTTAAGCAAGTGTGTTAAAATGTATGTGTACTCGAAAGTGAGTAATTTACTGTAAAATCTTTAGGAGGCTGTTTTATGTCATTCGTAAACGGTAGTGAAATTTTTTCTGCAGCTCGCAAGGGCCATTATGCAGTAGGTGCTTTTAACACAAATAACTTGGAATGGACACGTGCTATTCTTAAAGGCGCTCAAGAAAAGAACGTACCTGTATTGATCCAAGTATCAATGGGTGCTGCTAAGTACATGGGCGGTTACAAATTAGTTCGTGACTTAGTTGCAAGCGAAATGGAATCAATGAACATCACTGTTCCAGTTGTTATGCACTTAGACCATGGTAACTACGAAGCTGCTAAGGAATGTATCGAAGCAGGTTTCTCATCAGTTATGTTTGATGGCCATGACTTACCATTCGAGGAAAACTTGGCTAAGACAAAAGAAATCGTTGAATTAGCACATGCTAAAGGCATTTCTGTTGAAGCTGAAGTTGGTTCTATCGGTGGTGAAGAAGACGGTGTTGTTGGTGCTGGTGAATTAGCTGACGTTGAAGAAGCAAAACAAATTGCTGCACTTGGCGTTGACTACTTAGCATGCGGTATCGGTAACATCCACGGTCAATACCCAGCAAACTGGCAAGGTCTTAACTTTGACCGCTTGAAGGAATTAGCAGACGCTATGCCAGATATGCCATTAGTATTGCACGGTGGTTCTGGTATCCCTCAAGAACAAGTTGTTAAAGCTATCTCAATGGGTGTTTCCAAGCTTAACATCAACACAGAATGCCAAATCGCATTTGCTGAAGCAACACGTAAGTACATCGAAGAAGGCAAGGATAAAGAAGGTAAAGGTTACGACCCTCGTAAACTTCTTGCACCTGGTACACAAGCTATCACAGATACAGTTGAAGAAATCATCGACTGGATCGGTACACCAGAAGCTAAATAATCTAAAGATTGCCAAAAAGGCCCTAGGAAATTTCCTAGGGCCTTTTTTTAGATATGATCATGTTTACTCTTGTATTGCAATAGCTGTTCGCCGACCATTTTGTAGATCACAGCATTGATGATCACGTGTTTTGTTAGTTTGCTCAGTGATAGACCGGTGGGTAGTGGCTTGGTATAACCGCCATTTTGCAGTGCTTGATTGAAGATCTGCGCAAAACTATCATAGGATTCCTTGATCGAAAATTCATGTAACAATTGCTCATTATAATTTTTGATCGTTTCTAAAGGATAGACCGATTTTAAGAGACTGATCACCAATAGTTCGGCTAAGTGAGTTGCATTGTACTTTTTCTTAAGGGGACGTGACATGAGGCCTTTTTTGACATAACTGTTGATCATTGAAGGCGTCAAAGGTGCTCCTAAAAAGCCAGTCAAATAGCGATTGCCAAGATTGACCAATTGATCCATATATAGTTCGAAATCAGGGAAATCTTCCCAATAGGGCAATCGTTTATTCGTGAAACGATCTAATTGCTTTTGGATGTTTAACTTCTCCATCGCGCTCGTCCTTTTATCTAGTTTAAGTGTATTATAACACATTATTTTAAGAACTATTGATTTTTAAAAACTTTTAAACTAGACTTTAAATCTATATATAATTGACTTATATATACAATAGGTGTAGACTGAAACTAGATTTTAGAAGGTGGTGTCAAATATGGATCGACGTGAACAGATCACAAATGAAGTTTGGAGTGCGATCACACACGGTATCGGAGTAGGACTAAGTATTTGGTTACTAGTTTTATTGATCTTAAAGGGGATCGCAACACAAAATATTGTCAGTTTTATAGCATATTTGGTCTACGGTTTGTGTTTGTTGAGCTTGTATTTAGCTTCGACTTTATTTCATTGTCTATATTTCACCAAAGCTAGGCGGTTATTTCAAGCATTCGACCACTCCAGTATTTATTTACTGATAGCCGGTACCTATATGCCATATTGCCTGATCGGGATCGGCGGCAAGTTTGGTTGGGGATTATGGATCGCGGTAGCTCTTTTGATGCTCTTTGGGATCTTGTATCATGCTTTAGCTGACCCTAGGCGCCAGATCGTTGAGACCGTGATCTGTGTTTTAGCGGGATGGCTGTGTGTCTTAAGTTTTAAACCACTATTTCAGGTCTTAGGTTTTCCCGGGTTATTATTGCTGTTAGCAGGCGGCGTTGCTTTTACTTTAGGCGCGGTCGTTTATAGCTTAAAACTGAAGTATGTCCATATTTATTGGCATTTGCTGGTGATCTTAGGCTCAGCTTTGATGTTTTGTTCGATCTATTTTTATCTATAAAATAAAAATATTTTATTTTTAGGTGGAAGCGTTTGCGACGAGTGCTATTTAATGTTATCCTTATCTTAGAGGATAGTGTCTCAAGAAAGGAGAGTGGTACTCATGCCAACGATACAGTTGACGACAGAACAGCGCAGAGCGTTAAAAGGATTTGCTAACGAATTTGAAACTGTAAATGCATTAGCTGATCGCAATCGGCAAAAGATAATTCTTTTATTATGTGAACGACTCCATGAAGGAATGACTGTTACTGAAATCACCAAAATGATGGCCATTACCCAACCGGCAGTTTCACATCATCTAAAAATCTTGCGCGAAGCTGGTCTAGTTTCATTTAAAAAAGAGGGATTGCAAAGCTTTTACCATGTAACACTTGAAGCACCTTTAAAAAGCTTGGAAGATGCGATCCATCAAGTTCGTTTGACAGTGGATACAACAACTAAATAGTAAGATAGTTGTTTCAGCTTGCACTAGGCTTTTAAGCAGGCCGGGTGCGACCGTTGGGACAATTTTTTTTATTACGAGAATATAAAAAGAGACGCTAGAAATTTTCTAGCGCCTCTTTTGTTTTAATTAGCAAAGTAAGTCAGGATCTGTTCTTCAGTTAGATTCTCTTTGTCACGGGTATCTAAGACGATCTGACCATCATTCAAGACGATAATACGATTGCCGTAACGTAAAGCATCTTGAAGACGATGGGTGATCATTAGACAGGTCAGATCCTTTTCGGTGATCACTTCATCGGTCAGCTTTAATAGTTCAGCACTCGTGTTAGGGTCAAGTGCAGCTGTATGTTCATCTAAGAGTAAGATATCTGGGCGTGCGATCGTTGCCATCAAAAAGCTCAATGTTTGCCGTTGCCCCCCGGAGAGATCACCGGTGAAAGTTTGTAATCGCTCGGATAGATTGTTAGGGAGTTTAGCTGTCAATTCTTTGAATTGGGGGAGATGAGCTTGTAAGCGTCGGGGACGCAAAGTGCGTTTTTGCCCACGTTTTAAAGCGAGTAAAAGATTTTCAGCGACTGTCATTCGAGGAGCGGTGCCCATCTTAGGATCTTGAAAGACTTGCGCGATATAGGAAGCACGTTTGACTTCTGAGAGTGGGGTCAGATCAAGTCCGTCTAAAAGAAGCTGTCCGGTATCTGGTTTGAGCGAACCGTTGATCACATTTAAAAGGGTCGATTTTCCAGCACCGTTTGTACCTAGAAGTGTGATAAAATCACCGGCTTCGATCGTAAGTGAAAGGTCTTTTAAGATCTTTTTTTCTTCACTTGTTCCGGGGTTGACCACAGTCGTAATATTTTTTAATTCGAGTGTCATGGCTTTTGGACTCCTTTCTTCAATGTCTTGCTGAAATTAAATTTCTTCTCTAAGACCGGTAACATTAGGCATAATGCTAAGATCAAAGATGAAAGCAATTTGAAATCATTAGTACTAAATCCAAGTTTTAAAACGATAAGTAAAACGAAACGGTAGAAGATGCTACCTAGGATGACCGCGACTAACCGAGCAGTCAAACTGAGTTCACCAAAGGCAACTTCACCGATAATGATCGCAGCTAAGCCGATAACGATCGTACCGACCCCCATATTGACATCGGCATAACCGTCATTTTGGGCGATCAAGCCACCGCAAAGACCGATCAAGCCGTTAGAGATCATCAAGCCTAAGATCTCCATGTTATCCGTATTGATCCCTAATGAACGAGCCATCAGTTTGTTATCACCCGTCGCGATAAATGCTTGTCCTAGATCAGTATTTAAAAATAAAGCTAGCAGTAAGATCAAAAGGGTAAGCAAGATCAAGCCCAGAGTTACTGAAGGAAAACTGTTAGGTAGTTCGCGTAACATCCCAGTGTTGAGTAAAGTATTTTGGTTGAGTAAGCCAACGGTCGCTTTTCCTAGGACACGGAGGTTGATCGAGTAGATCCCTGTCATGACTAAGATCCCAGCCAATAGCACAGGAATCTTTCCTTTGGTGTATAAGATCCCTGTCAAAAAACCGGTCAAAAGTCCTGCCCCAAAGGAAGCTAAAGTTGCGATAAAAGGTGATGTTCCTTGGGTGATCAGGGAAACACAGACACAGGCGCCAAAGGGAAAGGTCCCTTCAACTGTCATATCGGGGAATTTTAAGATCCTAAAGGTCAAGTAAAGTCCGAGACCAAGGATGCCCCAGAGCAAACCTTGTCCGATTGCTGATACGATTAGATTCATTTGATAACAACTCCTTTTTTACTGATCTGTGTAATTAATTCATTAGGGAGAGTGATCCCTAGTTGTTGGGCCTGCTTTTGGTTGAGGTAGGTAGTCCCTTCGGTCGGGTATTCGATCGCCATGTCGGCTGGATCTTTTCCTTTCAAGATCGCAGCGGTCATCTTCCCTGTCATTTTACCAAGTTCGTATTGGCTAACACTGACAGTGGCTAGTCCACCTTGACGTGTCATTTCAGAAGTTGAAGGAAATATCGGGATCTTATTTTGGTTGGCATTTTTGAGGACCGTTTGAAAGCCTGAGGCCACAGTGTTGTCATTTGGAATATAGATCGCTTGAACGTTGCTTGCCATTGTAGCGGAAACTTGTTGGATGTCATTAGTCGAAGTGATCGTGTATTCTTTGACTTGGATCCCCGATTTTTGAGCTAGTTTTGAGAACTCTTTGACTTCAGCTGCCGATGAATCATCGCTTGAAGTGTGTAAGACGCCAACGGTTTTTAGATCAGGCATGAGCGCTTTGATCAATTGAAGTTGGCGGGCGATCGGTTCTCGGTGCTGAACTCCCGTGATATTACCACCGGGATGCTTGAGATCTTTAACTAGGCCAGCTCCGATCGGATCACTGATCGCCCCCATAACGATAGGGGTCGTCTTAGTTGTATTAGCTAATGATTGGGCGGCTGGGGTCGCGATCCCAATCATGACCGCGGCATCTTCATTTTCAAAGCGTTGACTCATGGATTTGAGGTTGCTTTGATCGTTTTGGGCATTTTGAAAATCGATCTTGATGTTTTTACCCGCGACAAAGCCTTCTTCCTTTAAGGCGGCAACGATCCCGCGATGGATCTCATCTAAAGCGGGATGTGATGTTAATTGTAAGATCCCAACAGTTGGGGTCTGATTTTTTTTTGCTTGATCAGTTGAGCGGAAAAATGCAAAGATCAAAAATAAAAATAAAACTGCAATTGTGCTAATTAAGCGTTTCATAAGTAAATTCCTCCTTTTGATTTTTTACGTTCGTATCTATTGCGATAAGAAAAAAAGCACTTCCCACTGAGCGCGGGAAGTGCTTTTAACAAGACCCGCATGGTAGTTGATCCATGCGGGTCGATCTAAGAGAACCAGCACAGATACGAACGATACGTTACGTACGGTCGCATCTGTGCACACAGAAGCAACCTAGTGCTGGCTTTGCCAACGAATATTTGTAAGTTGCATAACTGTCTTGTTCATAGTTCTCTTCCTTTCCGAATTGATTATGAGTGAATTGTACTATACTAAAAATTAGTTGTCAATTAAAAAAATCACTTTTTTGCTTTTCTAAAAAAGGTGTGCTACAATAACTCAGTAGTCAACTTGGGGATGTTTAGGATTCGACAGGTATAGGTCGGGCTTGAGTTGCGCTTAGTAGGTTGCGGCTACTATAAAACGCTCAGTTTAAATTATAACTGCAAAAAATAATAACAACTCTTACGCTTTAGCTGCCTAGTCAGCACTGCGTAGATCCGTCTGATATCGTCTGTGTGTCAGTTGCGGGTCCTATATTAGCAGACTACGCTCAGTGTTTTAGCCTGAAATACTGAGAAGAGACTTTTAGGCTAGTCGTTGATGTTGGCCCTGTCATCCGGCGTGATCAACGATGAAATTCAAATAGTATGACTATGAGCGTAGAGACTTGAGTTACGATATGCTTGGACGCGGGTTCGACTCCCGCCATCTCCATAAGTAAAGCCCTTATCGATAAGATTTTCGATAAGGGCTTTTTGTTATTGTGTATCCTCTAAAGTCGATTCAACGGTAGGGGCTTGTTCGTTAGTATTTTCGCCACTATCACTTTGTTTGAGCTCTGGAGCATCGGAGTGATATTTATCAGCCGTCGTGTGATCGTTATTTTTAGACCATAGACTAGTTGAACGTCCCTTGAGCGCGGCTTGGATCTTATCCAATTGCTCAACTTGGTTTTTATAGTTGAAATCTTTGGGATCGACCGGCGTAAAACCAGTTGGCACATAGAAGCGCAAGAGGTTCTTATTGTTGAGCGAATCTGAAAGTGAAAGCGCCGAGTTAACATATTCTTGTGCTGCTTTTAGTTGAGCTTGTACTTTTTTAGACGGATGCGTCACCACATTGCCAGTGCTGTTTTCGTAGGTCGTGCTACCAACAACGGTATATTTTGGTGTGATGAAATTCTCATTTCTAAAAGCGACAGTTTGATCGTGATCTTTTGAGAAGAGATCTGAACCAAACAAAAGATATTTTTTCGAATCGATCCCGGCTAGATGAAGTAACGTCGGCATGACGTCGATCTCACCACCGTATTGTTCGAAGATCCCACCATTTTCTTGACCTGGGATGTGGACCATAAATGGAACACGTTGCATTTGAACATTATCAAAGTCACTCCAAGTCGAGGAAGATTTGCCTAAAAGAGAAGCTAATTTTAAATTCCGTGAGTTAGAGATCCCGTAATGATCGCCATAAAGTACGATCACCGAATCATCATAAAGTCCAGACGCTTTGAGATAATCAAAGAATTCTTTAACGGCTTGGTCCAAATAGTGGGCCGTAACAAAGTAATTATCGACTGAACTGTCGCCCGTATTAGCTGCTTCAAAGCTCTTGTTTTGGTCGTCTAAACTGAATGGAAAGTGATTAGAGACCGTGATGAATTTAGCATAAAACGGTTGTTGTAACTTTTCTAAGTATTTAACTGAATCATGGAACAACAACTTATCTTTAAGGCCGTATTCACTTAGGTTGTTAGCGTCTTGGTTATAGTAGCTTGCATCAAAGAAGTATTGGTAACCAAAGTTCTTATACACCTTGTCGCGATTCCAAAATGAACCGGAATTGCCGTGAAAAACGGCTGAAGAATAGTTTTGACTCTGATTCAAGATCGCGGGCATAGCCTCAAAGGTGTTATCTGTGCCTAAAGTTGAAAACATCGAACCTTGAGGCAAACCATATGCGCCAGTCTCAAGCATCGTTTCAGCATCGGAAGTCTTGCCTTGTCCGACTTGATTAAAGAAATTAGCAAACGAGAACGTCTCTTTACCGTGATAAAGACTGTTTAAAAACGGTGTGACTTCTTGGCCGTTTAATTTATAGTCGATCAAGAATTGTTGGAAACTTTCAAGATGGATGACGATGATATTTTTATTTTTAGCGATCCCAAACATCTTTGGATCGGGAGCAGCATAGTTAGCTTGGGTAAAATCAATGATCTTGTTTAGATCAGCCCCAGTAGCTTTAGACCGTGTTTGGCTCGTCTTAGCTGTTTTTAGCCCATCATATACGGTAAAGGCATCGATCCCTAGGTATTTGACTAAATAGTTGCGGTCAAAGGTCCGTGTCAGTAATTGCGGACGATCGATCTCACCTAATGTGATATTTAATAGTAGAAACATTAAGGAAAAAGATGTCATGGCGACAGCCTGATTTTTGGGGATGAAGCGTTTATCGAGCTTGATCTGCCGTGTTAATAGCAGCAGTAAGACAACTACTACATCGATAATGATCACAAGGTCTTGGGGCTTTAAGAGTGAGAAGGAACTGCCACTTAGCCCTTGAGAGACCGAAGAATACCCAAAGATCACGTTCATAGTCATAAAATCAGTAAATTCGCGGTAATAAATAACGCTGATCAATAAAAATGCCGTATTAGCTATGTAAAGTAATAATAGACATAAATAGGCAGGGATCGTTTTTCGGATGTAAAGTGCGATGCTAAAGAGCAAGAGTGTCGTCGCGATCGGGTTTATCAATAGGATGAAATACTGATAGATCCCGTGAACACCAAGGTGAAAATCGATCAAATAAACTAGGATCGTTTTTAACCAAAACAGGCACGAGACAAGTGCAAAAAAGCCCCACCGTGTATTGATAAAATTTCGTAATTTTGTCCAGTTCACAGGTGCAAACCGTCCTTTCAAAGTAATTGACATATCACCTAATTCTAAACCAGTTAGCGGTCAAGCGTCAATTTTTCAAGGGAATTTTAGCAAATATTAAAGATATCGTTGGGTAAGTTTGAAGTTATGAAAACAGAAAAATCGTTTTCAATTATTATGGATTTCTTAAAAAATATATATTTTATTCACATAAAAAAAATTACTACTGTGGCAAAGCCTAGTGGTGATAAAGATGGGAATTTGTGAAAAAAAGTATGTGAAAAAAGTTTTCATATAAAATAAAATGAAAGAATTAACCTAAAATTCTTCTTGTAATGGTTTGCATAAAACTGCTAAAATATTATCTTGCATGAGAATTATTGAGAAAAGAATTAAAGAGAAACGAGGGAATTAATTATGTGGATAGCCTTGATCCCCGCTTTAGCATGGGGAAGTATTGGATTGATCAGTGGTAAGTTGGGTGGTAATGCTAATCAACAAACCTTAGGGATGACTTGGGGGGCTTTGCTCTTTGCGATCGTAATGACCGTGGTTGCTCCAGGAAACTTTTTAGCAAATAACAATTGGCAACTTTGGGTAGCCGGTATCTTATCTGGTTTGTTCTGGAGTTTAGGTCAAAATCAACAGTTCCACGCAATGAAAGCAGTTGGGATCTCCAAGACTGTGCCGATCTCAACGGGGGCGCAGTTGGTGACTAACGCCTTAGCGGGGATCTTCTTGTTCCATGAGTGGACAACAACGCGCCAATTATCATTAGGTTCACTAGCTTTAGTCATTTTAGTCGTAGGTGCTGTTTTAACGGCTTTACGTGATAAGAGTGCTAATAGTAGCGAACAAAATGAAGACTGGAAAAAAGGAACGACTGCCTTAGTGCTATCAACAGCTGGTTACTTAGGCTATACGGTCGTTGTCAACTTATTAAAAGTTGATGCCCAAGCGATGGTCTTACCTCAAGCTTTAGGGATGGTCGCTGGCGCTTCGATGTTTGCTTTAGGTAAAGATGCATTCAAGAAGGAAAGCTTCAAAAATATCATTACAGGTCTAGTTTGGGGCACAGGTAACTTATGTATGTTCCAAGCAACTGCAATGATCGGGTTAGCAGTAAGTTTTTCACTTTCACAAACCGGGATCGTTATCTCGACATTTGGTTCGATCTTACTCTTAGGCGAACACAAAACGAAAAAAGAAATGGTCTATGTTACAGTTGGTTCATTGATGGTCATCATCGGTGGCGTAATGTTAGGTCTTTTAAAATAATGATCTATATGCCATGGCGCACGAGCGGCATGGCTTTTTATATATGGAGAACGGTGGCGTTTACATTTATGGTGATCGTCTAATTGTAAAATTAAGGGTTTTTAAGCGTAAATCTTAATTTATATTTGATTTTGACTTTAAAATTCTGTATTTTATAGTATAATTAAACCCGTAATAAAATTGTAAAGGGAGAGCGAATTATAACATGGCACATATTAAATTTGATAGTTCAAACTTAACAAAGTTTGTTCACGACAATGAATTAAACGAAATGCAAGCAATGGTCAATGCCGCTGACGAACAACTTCGTCAAGGTACTGGTGCAGGCGCAGATTTTCGCGGTTGGTTAGATCTACCAGTTGACTACGATAAAGAAGAATTTGCCCGTATCAAAGAAGCAGCTAAAAAGATCCAAAACGATTCAGAAGTTTTAGTTGTGATCGGTATCGGTGGTTCTTACTTAGGTGCACGTGCTGCAATTGATTTCTTGCAAAACACATTCTACAACTTGTTACCACAAGAAAAACGCAATGCACCACAAATTTTCTTTGCAGGTAACTCGATCTCTGGTTCATATGTTCATGACTTGGTCGAACTCATCGGGGACAAAGATTTCTCTGTCAACGTGATCTCAAAATCAGGTACAACAACTGAACCATCGATCGCTTTCCGTGTCTTTAAAGAAAAATTGATCGAAAAATATGGTGAAGAAGGCGCTAAGAAGCGGATCTATGCTACAACAGACCGCGCACGTGGCGCATTGAAGACCGAAGCTGATGCAGAAGGTTACGAAACATTCGTGATTCCTGATGATGTTGGTGGTCGTTTCTCAGTCTTGACACCAGTTGGTTTATTACCGATCGCGGTTTCAGGTGCTGATATCGATGCTTTGATGCAAGGGGCTGCTGATGCTCGTAGTGAATATACTGATGCAGATCTTGCTAAAAACGAAGCTTACCAATATGCTGCTTTGCGTAACATCTTGTATCGCAAGGGTTACACAACTGAGATCTTGGAAAACTACGAACCTACCTTACAATACTTCGCTGAATGGTGGAAGCAATTGATGGGTGAATCTGAAGGTAAAGATCAAAAGGGTATCTACCCATCTTCAGCTAACTTTACAACTGACTTGCACTCCTTGGGTCAATACATCCAAGAAGGCCGTCGTAACTTGATGGAAACAGTTATCCACGTTGGAACACCAACACATGATACTGAAATTCCTAAGGAAGAAGAAAACTTGGACGGTTTAGCTTATCTTGAAGGTAAGACAATGAACTATGTCAACGATCGTGCAATGGAAGGTGTTGTGTTGGCTCATACTGATGGTGATGTGCCTAACATGATCGTTAACATCCCAGATCAAACAGCTTATACTTTAGGTTACTTGATCTACTTCTTCGAGATCGCAGTTGGTATTTCAGGCTACTTGAATGGTATCAACCCATTCAACCAACCAGGTGTTGAAGCTTACAAGAAGAACATGTTTGCTTTACTCGGTCGCCCAGGTTACGAAGAATTAACTAAAGAATTGAATGCTCGTTTAGATAAATAGGCATTAATAAAAAAGATCCGCAAACTGATCTCAGTTTGCGGATCTTTTTATTTGGTAAATAATGCTGAAAAGAGCATGAATAGTGCGGGCAAAATATTATTTAGGAAGTGGATCATAATGCTGACCAAGAGTTTACCTGTCTTTTTGTAATAATATGCTAAGACCCAGCCCAAAGTACAATATAAAAGGAGCGTCCAAAAAATATCACCGAGATGGAAATGAAGCATGCCAAAGACTAGTCCACTAAAAAAGATCGCTAAAACGGTATTTTTAGGGAAGAAGTAACGCATAAAAATCCCCCGAAAGAGCAATTCTTCACATAGCGGAGCAAAGATCGCTGTCATCAGAAACATCATGAGTGCGGCATTAGTCGAAAGTTTAAACATTTGTTGTAAAGCTTGATCATTTTGGGTCTGTCCAAATTGATTCATGAACATTCCGTAGATGATCTTAATGATAAACAAAGTGATAAAACCTGTGATAATGGCATTGATATCCTGATTAGATAATTTTTGGAAGATCTTATCAGTATTAGGCTGATCTTTTTTGAATTGCCAGTTAAAAATAACGATCACGAGTGCATATCCCAGTAAAAGTAAGCCCCATGTCAAAATATTTGTCGCTAACGGACTGAAGTTTTGGGGGAGAATATGAGGTAAGGAAAAAACTTGTTGCGGCAAGATCAAGCACAAGCCTAATAAAATGAATTTGATAGTGCGCCAGGCATAACTTCCTAGTGTTTTTAAGTTCATAGTAAAGTCCTTTCTGTAAAAAGTGTAATAAAAAAAGGCTGACGTTATGACGTCAAGCCTTAACATAGGTATTATAACCCAAAAATAGCTTTATATAAAAGGGTCGCGCAAGCACCGGCTGCAAATGGTGCGACAACTGGGATCCACGCATAACGCCATTGGGATGATCCCTTGTGCTTAAGTGGGAACAACGCATGGACGATACGAGGACCCAAGTCACGTGCTGGGTTCAAAGCAGGACCAGTTGGACCACCAAAGGAAGTTACGATAACCATAACTAAGAGACCAATACCGATAAAGCCGGCACCTTGGTTACCATGGTTGAAGATCGGTGAATGTGTGATCGCTAAAGCACTGAAAACTAAGGTGAATGTACCAAAGAATTCATTGACAAAACCATTGAAACGACTTTCAGTCGCATCGATCGTTGAGAAGGTAGCCAAAACAGCTTCTGGATCTTCGGTGATATCGTAGTGTGGCTTGAAACAAGCTAATACGACCAATTGTCCGGCAATTGCACCTAAGAATTGCATACTTATGTAAGGTAAGACTTCATGCCATGGGAAATCGCCTGCGATAGCTAAACCTAAAGTAAATGCGGGGTTGATGTGGTTACCTGAGATCTTACCAAACATCAAAGCTGGGATCATTACGGCAAAACCGTAACCGATCGAGATAACGATCCAACCACTGTGGTAACCCTTAGTTCCTTTCAATTCAACGTTGGCCACAGAACCGTTACCCAACATGATCATGAGGGCTGTTCCGAAAAATTCGGCCATTAATCTTGAGTTTAATGCGAACTCCATATTTTCCTCCTAATAAATAACAATGAAATAATACACTCATATAACTATAATGATTGCAATGGCGGGTGTCAATAGGCTTTCAGAAATATTTTTTTACTAAAAAAGTAGCGTTTTAGTGAGCTAAACAGGGGGTAAGGGTTGTGTTTTTCACTAAAACGCATACAATTATAGGAGTAGTATCAATATTTGGATGAAAGGATAGTTTTAAATAAAAGTTATATGATATCAAAAGCAGTTGCACAATTGCTAAATCAGCGTAAAGAAAAATTTTTGATCCCAGCTGAGATCGTAGCTAATGTCCAAGAAAATAATAGTCTTGAACATGCATTTTTAGTTTTAAGTAAGGTCAAATACGCTAAGATCCCCGTCTTAGACCAAGATCAACATTTCAAGGGACTATTGTCGTTGGCGATGATCACAGAGACGATGTTAGGCTTGACCGGGATCGATCCGACTCGTTTGGGCCGGATCCAGGTCAAAGATGTCATGCAGACAGATGTTCCAACGATCTGTCCGCCATATGAAATGGAAGAGATCTTGCATCTTTTAGTCGATCAGACCTTTTTGGCAGTCGTCGATGAAGAAGGAGTCTTTACCGGGATCTTGACCCGCCGCGAAGTGATGAAAGCTGTCAATTATTTAGCGCATGATTTAGAAAAAGAATATACAGTCGAAAAAAAATAACCAAAAAAATGCTCAAACTACAGATCTGCAGTTTGAGCATTGATTTTATGCAGTAGCACCTAAATTCAACGGTGAAGTCGGGATATTGAAGCCTGCATCTTTTAGGGCCCGTAAGTAGTTATCCAGTAAAATGCGCTGGACTGTAGCTTGAGCACCATTTTTAGTATATGCAGTGACCCGGAAAACTAATTCGCCATTTGTAAGGGGCACCACGCCTAAGATCGTTGGGCCTGTGACGATCTCGGGTAAATTAGGGACGACTTTTTGATTTACTTGGGTGATGATTTTTTTCATTTCACTAGCATCTTTTTTAGGATCTAAGCGAATATCGATCACAGCTTGCATATTGTTACGTGACATGTTGCTAACGACGGTGATACTGCGGTTAGGGATAAAGTTTAATGTTCCGTCATCACTGATTACTTGCGTTGTGCGTAGACCAATAGCGTGGATCTTGCCCGTGATCGCATTTATTTTAACGACATCGCCGACAGAAAATTGTTGTTCGAGTAGAATGAAAAAACCAGTCACAATATCAGTGACAAAGCCTTGAGCCCCTAAACCAAGCGCCACACTGACGATCCCAGCTGAAGCCAACAAGGTACTGACAGGGATGCCTAAGATCGAAAGGATGGCGTAAAAGTAGAAGAACAAAACACAGTAATGAAAGATGTTTTGGGTCAGCGTATAGATCGTTCCTAAACGCCCGATCGAGTAATTAGAATTCTTTTTCTTAGCGGTAGAAAAACTGCGAGTGATGATCTTTTTCCCGATAGAATGAATAATCAAGAAAAGTAGGGAGATCAAAACAAGTGAGATAGTCACCATGATGATCTTAGTGATAATGTTGTCCCAATTGATGTTTTTTATGTAATTGTCCAAGACGCCCGTTTGTTTGACCACTTGTTTTGAAACGTCGGATGAGAGCGTCTTATCGGTTGCAACTAATAGATACAAGTATGATCCGTCCTTTATGTTCAGAATTTATGTACTAATGATAGCAAATTTTTTTGAAAAGTGCGAAAGAAGTTTTTTTATTTTGAACAATATTTTTTGCGTAATAATTGCAGTTTTTGTAATTGAATGATATTCTAAAGACAATGAAGACTTAATGGAGGGTATAAAATGACAATAACGTTTGGACAGATTGCTGGGTTAATTGCAGCGTTAGCATTTTTGATCTTAGTTGTTTTCATTTGTACAGTGCTAAAGCATTTAGTGACGACTGTTAAAGAGATGAATAACAGCATTCAGATCTTGACCAAGGACGCTAACAGTATTGCTGGCAATGTGGATGAGCTTTTGGTAAAGACGAATGTTTTGATGGAAGATGTCAACCATAAAGTAAGCGAATTAGATCCTTTGTTTAAAACGGCGGCTGAGCTAAGTGAAAGTGTATCTGATTTGAACGTAGCAAGTCGTTCAATGGCTGATAAGGTAGTACGTTCAACTGAAAGTGCAGCTAAGACAAGTGCTGCATTGCGCGTCGGTAAAATGGCACTTGGCTTTTACCAACGACACAAACAAAAGCAAAGTAAGTAAACTTTAAGGAGTGGAGTATTATGAGTAAGAAATTGTTAGTTGGTCTAGGAATGCTTGCAGCTGGTGCAGGTGCAGCTTTGGTCGCTTCAAAGAAGTTGACTGCTGACCAAAAAGATAAGTTAGCGATGAAAGTCGATGAGACCGTCTTGAACGGACGCGAAAAGGCATTGAAATATAATCAATACTTGCAACAATTCTTGGAAGAAAATGGCGTAGATGACTTAAAAGAAAAAGTTATTAGCCGAGCTGACGAATTCAAGAATGAACAAGCTGTTCAAGATGCTTTGGCTTCATTGAAACAAGCAACTTCTGACTTAAAAGAACGGTTGGAGAATACTAAAGATAAGTTCGATGATCTAGCTGAAGATGAAGCTTCTGAAGATTGGAACGACGATATCGTGATCGATGGCCGTTCTGCTTTTGGTGAAGCTAAGGATAAAAAAGATCAACCTTACGAAAAACCAACTGAAACATTTTATCCACACAACGATTAGAGTACAAAAATAGCGCCCCATCATTGGAGCGCTATTTTTGTACTCTAATTTTCTAATCTAAAGGGATGATCTGAAGTTCTTTGGTCGTATGTGTGAATGGTTCATTACCATCTTTAGTCAAGTAAACACAGTCTTCGATCCGGACACCAGCAACTCCAGGAACATAGATCCCAGGTTCGATCGAGAAGCACATGCCAGGTTCAAGGACCAATTCATTTCCTTCCATGATAGATGGAAATTCATGATCGCTTTGACCGATACCATGTCCTAAGCGATGGATGAAGTATTCACCGTAGCCGGCTTTAGTGATGATGTCACGTGCGATCTTATCTAATTCAAAAGCACGCATCCCAGGCTTAGCTGCAGCTTGAGCGGCTAATTGTGCTTCTAAGCAGACTTGGTAGATCTCCTTAGCTTTATCGCTGACTTTACCAAAAGCAACCGTTCGGGAAGCATCAGACATATAGCCTTTGTAATCAACACCTAGATCAAACAAGCAAAGTTCATTTGGTTTGATAAGATCAGCTTTGGGAGCTCCATGAGGATCAGCAGCATTAGCACCACTCTGGACGATCGTATCGAAACTCATATGCATAATACCGTTTTTCTTCATCGTGTATTCGATCTCGGCCACAACATCTTGTTCAGTCCGTTTGGTCGAAAGCGCCTTAAAGCCAGCTTCAAAGGCAATATCAGCCCATTTACCAGCTGTTTTTAGCAATTCGATCTCTTCTGGTGTCTTAAAGAGCTTTTCACGTTCGATCACAGGCGAGAGATTGCCGGAAAATTCAGCTTGGGGGAAATATTTGCGGAGAGCTTCAAAGCGAACTACCGTCAAGTTATCTTTTTCCAAAGCCCAATGCTTAGGCGATGCTAACTCGGTGATATGTTCTTTGATCAAAGCATAAGGATCTTCATGGTCTAAGTAGCCATAGACAGGATATTTCCAGCCGGCTTTTTTGATCGCTTCGACTTCAAGTGCAGGTGCGAAGATGAAAGGATCTTTATCCGGGAAGATAAAGAGTGCTAGTGTCCGTTCAAACGGATCGCTACCAAAGCCGGTAAAATATTGGATGTTTTTCCAATCACTGATATAAGCAATATCCAAGTTGTTGTCAGCCAACCATGTTTGGATAGTATTAAGATGTGACATAAAAGCACTTCCTTTAATTGTTTTCAAAGCGACTACATTATAACACACTTTAGCAATAAGTGATGGCTAGATATCTTTGAAAATGAAAATACATGAAAAGAAGCTTACAAATTCTTGAAACGCTTGCAATTGGCTAAAAACTTTGATAAATTAAATAGGGTCGCAATGAAAACGATTTTGAAAATAAAATTAGTGAGAGGATAAAACCATGGAAAAACAAACAATTACAATCTACGATGTTGCACGTGAAGCTGCTGTCTCAATGGCTACGGTCTCACGGGTCGTTAATGGCAACCCAAATGTTAAACCGGCAACACGTAAAAAAGTGCTTGAAGTTATCGATCGTTTGGATTACCGTCCAAATGCGGTCGCTCGTGGCTTGGCAAGTAAAAAGACTACCACAGTCGGGGTCATTATCCCTGATGTGACAAACGTCTATTTTTCTTCTTTAGCTCGTGGGATCGACGACGTAGCTTCAATGTACAAATATAACATTATTTTAGCTAACTCCGATGGCAATCCTCAAAAGGAAGCACAAGTTTTAAATACTTTATTGGCTAAACAAGTTGATGGGATCATCTTTATGGGCAACAATTTGACAGACGAGTTACGCGCACAATTTACCCGCTCTAAGACACCGATCGTCTTAGCGGGTTCAGTTGATGCTAAAAATGAAGTTGAAAGTGTCCATGTTGACTACGTGGCTGCGGTCGAAGAAGCCGTAGCTGATCTGATCAACCACGGTAACAAGCGAGTAGCTTTCATCACCGGACCAATGAGTGATCCGATCAACGGTGAATACCGTTTGAAGGGTTACAAGAACGTTTTGGCTAAGCATGGTATCGAATATGATCCAGATCTTGTATTTGAAACAGACTATAGCTATCGTGCAGGTGAAGTTTTATGGCCTGCGTTGGCATCGGCTAAAGCAACAGCTGCTTTTGTCGGGGATGACGAATTAGCCTGTGGTGTTTTGAACGGGGCTAAGGATGCAGGGGTCAAAGTACCAGCTGAGTTTGAGATCATTACCAGCAACAATTCTAAGTTGACTGAGATCGTTCGACCACAGCTTTCTTCGATCACACAACCACTGTATGATATCGGTGCGGTCTCAATGCGCTTCTTGACTAAGATGATGAATAAAGAAGATATGTCTTCAGATGAAAAGACGATCGAATTACCATACGGCTATATCAAGCGCGCTTCAACTAAATAAGTCACCTAACGAGCAGGGAAAGCCCTTGCTCGTTTTTGGTCATAAAGATAAAAAATGAAAACAAACAAATTATTTAATTGGCAAAATTTATGTTTATTTGGGGCTGGGCTCATTATACTCGTATTGTTTATCAGTTCATCAATGCCCTACACTAAACAAACTTCAGTCCCATTTTTAGAACAGCATCTAGCCCAAAAGCCACTCGAAAATTGGTTAAGTCAAATTTCATTCAGATATGCTGGGAAAGAGATCAGTATCGCAAATATTGGCTATTATAAATTTGTGGAATTTTTTATCCGCAAAGGGGCCCATTTTGGGACATATTTTCTACTAGGAGGGCTTACCGCTTTAGGACTCGCCCGCTATTGGTCTAAGTTAGGACACGTAGCGTTTGTTAGTTGGGCGTTAGCAACGCTTTATGCCGAGACTGATGAACTTCACCAAATGTTTACTGGTGACCGGACACCACTGATCCAAGATGTGATCTTAGATTCCTGTGGAGCGTTATTAGGGGTCATGTTGGCAGTATTGTTTTTATATAGGTTGCAAAAACGGCGAAATCGTTGAGAATCTTGCAACGGATAATATTTTTTGTTAAAATATACACGGCTTATTGCTAAATTTTACTTTTCGGAAAGAGGTATTAGAAATGTCAGGACATTCAAAATGGCATAACATCCAAGGGCGTAAAAACGCTCAAGATGCAAAACGTGGAAAAATTTTCCAAAAAATCTCGCGAGATCTATACATGGCTGCAAAGAGTGGCGGTCCTGACCCAGACGCCAACCCACAATTGCGCCTTGTAATGGAAAAAGCACGTGCTGCTAACATGCCAAAAGATAACATCAAACGTGCCCTTGATAAAGCTACTGGTGCAAATGGTGCTAACTACGAAGAGATCACTTATGAAGGTTATGGCCCAGCTGGGGTAGCGATCTTAGTTCACGCTTTGACAGATAACCGTAACCGGACTGCTTCGGCTGTGCGGACTGATTTCAACCGTAATGGCGGTAACTTAGGTGAAACAGGTTCCGTTAGTTTCATGTTTGATCGTAAAGGTTACATTGCGATCGTGCGTGAAGACCTAGATGTGGATGAAGATCAAATGTTTGAAGATGTGATTGAAGCAGGTGCTGAAGATCTGCAAACATCTGATGAAGTCTTTGAGATCTATACAGAACCAAAGATCTTCGAAGATGTACGTGATGCTTTACAAGCTAAGTATGACTTATATTCAGCTGAGATCACGATGGTACCACAAAATACGGTCCCAGTTCCAGAAGACAAGGTCGAACAATTACAACGTTTGATCGATCGCCTTGAAGACGAAGATGATGTGTCTGAAGTATTTACTTCAGCTGAATTTCCAGATGAAGACTAATTAAACATAGGGTTGCAATTTTTGCAGCCCTTTTATTTTACATAAAAATCCAGGAATGCCAAGTATTTTAACGCTATTTATGCTATAATATGGACTGTGACTAAAGATTTGGATTTTCAAATTACGTTAAAAGATATGCTAGTAATAAAACTTATGGAGGGAACTATGGTCAATAGAGTAACAGTTTTAGGCAGCTTGAACGTCGATAATATCATGCAAGTCAAGCGTCTGCCGTTGCCCGGTGAAACAATGACGATGTCAGCTAAAAAAATTGCAGGAGGAGGCAAGGGTGCTAACCAAGCGATCGCTGCTGCTCGCTCTGGGGCCCAAACCGCTTTTATCGGTAAAGTAGGAGCTGACGAACAGGGACGTTTGATGAAGGGTTACCTCGAAGATGCAAAGATCGATGCAACTAGTGTGACGTTGGCAACTGAAGAAACTGGCCAAGCATTTATTTTATTACAAGAAAACGGTGAAAATAGTATTCTCGTCTTAGGCGGTGCTAATCAAGCGATCACTGATGACGATATCGAAGCTGCCAAGGAAAAGATCACAACAGCAGATTTCTTGATCACTCAGTTTGAAACACCGATCGAAGCTTCGATCACGGCTTTTAAATATGCTAAAGAAAATGATGTGGTAACGATCTTAAATCCTGCACCGGCCAAACGTGTGCCAGAAGCATTGCTTAAAAATGTTGATCTGATCGTATTAAATGAGACCGAAACAGAATTGTTGACTGAGATCAAGATCGATGAAGAAGAATCTTGGCATCAAGCTGCAGCTAAGTTAGCTAAAATGGGTGTGAAAAATACGATCATCACTTTAGGAAGTAAGGGTGCTTACTATAAGACGACAACTGCTGAAGGCTTTATCAAGGCTTTTAAAGTTGCTACTTTGGATACGACAGCAGCAGGTGACACTTTCCTAGGTGCGCTTAGTTCGCAATTACACAAAGATCTCTCTAATATTGAAGAAGCGATCGTTTTTGCTAGCATGGCTTCGGCTTTGGCTGTACAAAAATTGGGGGCGATCCCATCGATCCCACAATTAAGTGAAGTCAATGACGCTTTAGGTGAAGCGAATTTTTAATAATATAACGACATTTGATGACTGTTGCGGCAGTCATTTTTTTTATCCCAAAATTCAAAAAATATTTTTCCCTGCTTTGCGTATTTATAAAGTGAAGGAGGGATGAAAGATGGAATTAGCAACGAAACTATTGACGGATGCGGTAGCTGTATCGGCCTTAGATATTTTACTTTTGCCGACCAAAACGTGTTATCAAGTTAAATACTTTATCCGTGATCGTTATCTTGTCCAAAGTGAATTAACTTTTGAACAAGCCCAAAAGTTGCTGGCCTTTTTTAAGTTCAAAGCGGATATGATGCTAAGTGAACATCGGAGGCCACAATTAGGTGCGTGGCAACAAAAGATCGGCAAGCAGCAGCTGTACCTGCGTTTTTCGACAGTTGGTGATTTTTTAGGTCGAGAATCAATGGTCATTCGATTGATATATCCACTAAAAAGCGTCAAATATCAATATTTAGTACCTGAGCAATGGACGCTCTTAGAACAAGCGTGTCAAAAACGGGGACTGGTTATTTTTGCTGGTCCGATGGGTTCGGGAAAGACCACAGCAATGTATCAACTGGCTAAAAATCAAAAGCAACAGCAGGTAATGTGTATTGAAGATCCGATCGAGATCAGAGAAGATAGTTTTTTGCAAGTCCAAGTAAATCCAAAGGCTCAAATGGATTATTCGACTTTGCTCAAAGCCGCGTTAAGACATCATCCAGATATCTTTATCGTCGGTGAGATCCGTGATCGGCAAACTGCTCGTGCTGTGTTGACAGCTGCTTTAAGTGGGCATTTAGTTTTGAGTACGTTGCATGCAACCAGTGCTTATGGTGTTATCGAGCGTTTAGCCGACCTAGGGATCACGTGGTCAGAATTGGAAAGTGTTTTGCAATTGGTCTCATATCAACGTTTGCTACCATTAAAGTCAAAAAGCCAAGCGGTTTTGTTTGACATCATTCAGCAAGATGAGCTTTTTAGCGCAAATGTAGAGCGAGCAAATAGTGGGATGTCAGCAGATTGGGGGCGCTATCTTGAACAAAATGCGACTAAGGGAAAAATTACCGTTGCGACAGCGAAAAAATTTGTATATGGCTAAGTGGACTTTGCGACAACAAGCGAATTTTTTTGATCTCTTAGCTGATCTCTTAACGGCAGGCTTTTCACTCAAACAAGCCTTACAGAGTTTAAAGATGTTTTTGCCCAAAAATGGGTTGGCGACGGTGATCGCAGAGTTAGAAAACGGTCAAAGCTTCAGTCAGGCCTTAAGATCTAAGGTGACAACTAATATTTACTGTCAGCTTGTGATTGCTGAAAAACATGGTAGTGTAGATCAAAGTGTTTTGCAGTTAGGAAAGTACCTAAAAAAGCGTGTGCAACAACGTGAGAAGTTACAGTCATTGTTGTTATACCCAGCGATCATTTTAGGATTATTATTTTTTTTGATGATCGCTTTGAAGATATGGTTGGCGCCTGAGATCGCACAATTTTCAGTCTCAACGACTGGTAAAGATCCATTTTCCTATCTGAACTTTGTTAAATTGGGTGGTCTGGTCTTGTTGAGTTTATTAAGCTTAGGGGGACTCTACTTTTTTTACTGGTGGAAAAAGCAGTCGATCTTGGGGCGGCACAGTTGGTATAGCAGCTTACCGATCGTTGGTAGCCTATATCGTCAATATAATTGTTATTATTTGACCTTTAATTTGGGATTACTGATCGAAAGTGGTTTGGAGTTTCAACAAATTTGTAGATTGCTAGAACAGTTTGAGGAAAAAAGTCTACTTTATCACTTGGGTCATGCCTTTTCACGGCGGTTAGCCCGTGGAGAAAATTTGGCACAGATCTTGGGGTACTATCCATTTATTTCACCTGAATTGGCGCTTTTTTTTCAAAAAGGTCGTTCGAAAGAAGAGATCGGTAAAGATCTATTGGCTTATTCCAAACTCGCCTATCAAAAATTATTAGAGAAAACGAATCAGTTGTTAGCTTGGATCCAACCGTTATTGTTTATGGTGATCGCAATAGTGATCATTTGCACATACTTAGCGTTATTATTACCGCTATATTCAAGTTTAGGGGGACTATATAAATGAAAAAAACTAAGATGAAAGCCTTCACTTTGGTGGAAATGGCGATCGTGATCTTTATCATCAGTTTGTTGATCTTGATCATCATTCCTAACGTCGCTAAACAGCGTTCCAATGCTGAAAATGTCAACACTCAAGCCTTACAAGCCGAGTTGGATACCCAAGCTCAACTATATGCCGATGAAAAAGGAACGGCGATGGAAAATGTTGCTCCAACAGATCTCGAAAAAGCTGGATATTTGACAGCTAAGCAAGTCGCTGCCATCGAAAAACATCATCTTAAAGTCGAAAAGAAAGATCAATGACCATGAAAGTTCAAGGCTTTACGCTGGTTGAAGTGACCTTAACGCTTTTTATTGCAACTTGTATATTTTTATTTGGGATCGGTCCAGGGACGCATACATTAGCTAGTTTACAAGAAAAGCTGTTCTTTAATGAATTGCGTCAAACCTGGTTTGCAGCGATCTATCAAGGAGAACAACAAAAGCAATATACTTGGATCCAATTTGAACCAAAACAGGTCAAGTTTAGTGTTGGCCAAAAGACCTTAAAAATTCTGATATACCCAAAATCATTGACGCCGACGACCGATCACCAAGAGTTATCGGTGAGTGGTCTAGGTTCACTTAGTCCTACGACGGAAACTTTTACTTCAACTTTAGGTAAAGAGTATCAAGTGCATTTTCAATTAGGGTATGGCACACAATATCGGATCGAAGAACATGTTAAAAGGTAGGTGATAGTGTGCACGTACGGGCTTTTTTGTTGGCTGATGCACTCAGTGGGATGAGTGTGTTATTAGTCATCAGTACGTTATTGTATCTGACAGATCTGCGTTTGCATCAAGCGACAACACAAGCTTATTTACAAGTTCAAGTAGCTCAAAAGTTACTAGTGCAGAGTCAAGCACAAACGACAAAAGCTAAAGGGGGAAAAATTGAAGTTCAGATCACAGATCGAGCCGGGCATCCAGTTACACTTGAATTGCACAAAGATTAGGGGCTTTACTTTGATCGAGGCCACGGTTGTGCTAGTAGTGACAGCTATGGGTCTAGCGTTATTAGCGGGTATCGGCTCGAATATGCAAAAACAAATGGTAGCAAAACAGGAAATTGATCAGTTTGAGTGGGAACGTTTTGTGAGTTTGCTACAAAATGAGCGCCAACATTTTGCCTTAGTAAAAAAGCCAGGTGAAAATGTGGAAAATATCTATTTGTATAGTCGAAAAGCTAAAAAAGATTATATCGTTCATTATGAAAGTGAACGTGATAAAGTGATCATGGAGACGGCATCTGGTGGTTATATGCCGTTATTATATCGAGTATCTAGTTTTCGTGCTATCAAGCAAGATAAGACGATAAAAATAACCGTCCAGATCGATCAAAGGACTTATCAGACGACCTTTAGTTTACCACTACAGAAAGAAAGTGGACTATGAAACTAAAAGGAACATTGCTGAGTTCAGCACTATTGATGTTAGTTTTGGTGACTGCTGTTTTTTATGCGCAATTGTTAGGACACCAGCTCCAGCAATTGACATATCAACGGCAAAGCATGTATTATCGTGCGCGTACCTTAGCTGTGTTAGCCCAAAAACTTGATTTAAAGCCTGGGCAAAAGGCGAGTTCAGCTCAAGGACAAGTGGAAATGTTAAAAGATCAAGTCAGAGTGCTTCTTCCCAATGGCCAAAAATATACCCTGGATCAAATCGACTAGATACCACGACTTGAAATTCTAGTAGGATGTGCGATAATAAGACATTAGTAAAAAAGTTGATTAGGGTGTGAAAAATGGCATTAGCAAAAGTAGAAGAAAAATTTCAATTATTGAATGAAGCGATCGAGCTCTTGCAAAAAAATGTGGAATGTTCAGCATTAGATGCTTTGATCGAGACATTCGAGAATTTGTTAGATGATGGTCGAGTTCATGTTGAAGATGGAACACCAGATGAAGCAACAGTCGCTAAGCTAAAAGATCTCTACCAAAAGATCGATTTAGCTTCTCTATCTAAAGAAGAACAACGCTCAGTATTGCAATTGTGCCTTTTACAAGCTTATAAGCGTGAAAAAGTCCAAGTAAATCACCAAATGACACCCGATACGATCGGATTTTTATTAGCATATCTGATCGAAAAAGTTGGGAAATATACGGCTGGCCTAAAATTGTTGGATCTAACAGTTGGGACAGGAAATTTGTTATCAGCGATCCTGAGCACCTTAGAGAAGAGTGGCTGGAAAGAGCTTGACGTCTATGGGGTCGACAACGATGATACGATGTTAGCTTTAGCCAATATCTCGGCTGAATTGATGCAAAGTAAAACGCAATTAATCCATCAAGATGCATTGGCTGAGTTGCAAGTACCACCAGCTGATATTGTCGTAGCTGATCTGCCGGTCGGTTATTATCCACTTGATAGTCGGGCAAAAGAGTATCAGACAGCATTCGCTGAAGGGCATTCTTACGTGCATTATCTATTGATCGAACAAGCGCTTGAGCAATTAGTAGCTGGCGGTTGGGGCGTTTTTGTCGTTCCACGTGGGATGTTTGAAGCGCCTGAAGCTAAACGATTACTGCAATTGATCCAAGAAAAAGGCTATTTGCAAGGACTACTCAATTTACCACAGCAACTATTTATCAATGAAAATTCACAAAAATCGATCTTGCTCCTGCAAAAGAAGGGAGCACAAGCTAAGCAAGCTGAACCTATCTTGCTAGGAGAATTTCCACTGATGAAAAATCAATCGGAGTTTGTTGAATTTATGAAAGAGATCGATAACTGGCAAGCCCAAAACTTTGCTTAAAAGATAAAGAGTTACTTTCCCTAAAAGGGGGAGTAACTCTTTATTTGTTCCTGTGGTTGAATTTTATTCATCTAAAAATGAAATAGTTGAATTTTACTTAACTAAAAGATTAAGCTAAACTTAATTATATGAAATATTAAAGGAGTTTTTTGATGGAAAATGAAGAGCAATATGCCCGTGGCTTAAAGAGCCGGCATGTCCAGCTGATCGCATTAGGCGGAACGATCGGGACCGGGCTATTTTTAGGTTCAGGAAAATCGATCCAGTTAGCAGGACCTTCGATCGTCTTAGCCTATCTTATAACAGGTGCGATCTGTTTCTTGTTGATGCGTGCGATGGGGGAATTGCTACTTTCAGATTTAAAGAGCCATTCGTTTATTGATTTTATTGAACGCTATTTAGGCAAAGATATTGGTTTTATCACCGGCTGGACGTATTGGGTCTGTTGGATCACGATCGCGATGGCTGATGTGACGGCAAGTGGGATGTACATCCATTATTGGTTCCCACATATTCCCGAGTGGATCCCTGGTTTTGTCATCTTAGCGATCTTGCTGGCCCTGAATTTGATCACCGTTGCTTTGTTTGGTGAAACTGAATTCTGGTTTGCGTTGATCAAGGTCATTGCGATCATTGCATTGATCGTGATCGGGATCGTTTTGGTCGTGATCGGTTATGAAACACCTAGTGGACATGCTTCTGTGATGAATTTAGTTGATTATGGTGGCCTTTTCCCTAAAGGTTTAGGTGGATTTTTGATGTCATTTCAAATGGTAACATTTGGTTTTATCGGGATCGAAATGATCGGTGTCACTGCTTCTGAGACACAAGATCCTAAAACCGTGATCCCTAAGGCGATCAATGAGATCCCACTTCGGATAATTATTTTTTATGTGGGCTCATTACTAGCCTTGATGTGTATCTATCCTTGGCGATCGATCACACCAGATCAAAGTCCATTTGTTCAAGTTTTTGAAAATATTGGTATTCCTGCTGCGGCTGGAATTATTAATTTTGTTGTTTTAACAGCAGCTGCTTCAGCATGTAATAGTTCAATCTTTAATACTGGTCGAATGGTCTTTTCTTTGACATATAAAGAAAAAGGTCGCTTTGCTAAAAAGATGAGCAAACTTTCACGGCATCAAGTTCCAGCTAATGCGATCCGCTTTTCAACAGCAGTGATCGCTTTAACAGTCGTAGCCAACTTGGTGATCCCAAACACATCTCTCTTTACTTTTATCTCGAGTGTAGCAACAACATGTTTCCTCTTTATTTGGGGTGCGATCGTGGTCGCTCACTTGAAATATCGTAAAGAGTTGAAAGCTAAGGGACAAAAAAATGAATCTAATTTCAAGATGCCACTTTATCCAGCATCAGACTATGCTGTCTTGATCTTTTTAGCTTTTGTTTGTGTGATCATGTGCTTTGAACAAGCCACTTTGATCGCGTTGCTAGCTTCATTAGTTTGGTTTGCAGCACTCTTTATGTTGAATAAATTGCGTAAGAAGCATTTATCTGAAAATCAATAGAATGTCGTATGAATAACGAGGGTCCTACTATGATGCGTATTTTTTGCATCGTGGTGGGACCCTTGGCGCATTTTTTGAGCGCCACTATTTTTGCTTTGGTCTAAGCAGTTACCTTTTACGTGATTTTCAGCTATACTATATTAGAGATATATCAATCATGATAGTATATGTGATTCACCCGAAAGACAAATGTGGTGTGAATGAGACAAAAAAATCTAAGAAAGGAGAGGCTATATTTCTTTCGCAAGCAATATGCTTGACTACATTTTATATAGCAGGAATTTTTTTGAATAGTGAAAAAAAGGAACGCAGAGAAGCACAGCTAGCTAAGAAAGCTGAGACGATCAAAGCTTTTGCGAGTGAAGTTATCTTGCAAAGTCCTACCCAGATGTTGATCGATGGGCGCCCATATATTTTAGAGAAGAATTATCGCAATGGATTTGAGGTCGAAAAGTTAGAGGAACGTTTTAGCAATATTTTGACCAAGTATGATTACATTGTAGGTGATTGGGGTTATGATCAATTGCGGCTGCGAGGCTTTTATGCTGCCGGTAGCAATAAAGGAACACCGACGCAAAGCATTGAACGCTTACAGGATTATCTTTACGAATACTGTAATTTTGGCTGTGCTTATTTTGTCTTGCGCAACTTAGACGTTCAGACTCCAACACCATCGCATAACAGTGGTAAAAATAAAAAGACCAGCCATAAGCGGCGGACACAAAATAGAAAAGAAAAGTCGCAAAAGCCATATACAGCACAACGTGTATATGATATAAATAAAAAGCAACCTCGGTCGAAAAAATATACGACAGACCAGGTCAAAAAACGCAAACGGCGCTTTACGATCCGCCAAAAAAATAAATAAGGGGTAGTTTACCAAAATGAAAAAATATGCAGGCTATATGATCGATCTTGATGGCACGATCTACCGTGGTAAGGAAAAGATCCCAGCTGCGAAACGTTTTATCGAAAATTTACAGGCTAAAAATATTCCATTTCTCTTTGTGACTAATAATAGTACACAAGCACCGGAAAAAGTCGTTGCTAATTTAGCGAAGAACTTTGATATTCATGTTACAGTCAATAATGTTTTTACTTCGGCCTTAGCGACAGCAGACTATATTGCTGATCTGGATAGTGAAAAAAGAACAGCTTATGTGATCGGTGAATTAGGGCTAAAACAAGCTATTTTAGATCGAGGCTTTAAATTTGAGGAGACAACACCTGATTATGTAGTTGTAGGGTTGGATTATGATGTAACGTATCATAAATTTGAATTAGCAACATTAGCGATCAAGCGTGGGGCTACTTTTATTGGAACGAATGCAGATACAAATTTACCTAATGAGCGTGGCTTAGTTCCTGGGGCAGGCTCAGTGATCGCCTTAGTTGAATGTGCAACACAGCAAAAAGCGCAATATGTTGGTAAGCCAGAAACGATAATCATGGAAAAAGCTTTGAAGCGCTTAGGTCTAGCTAAAGATCAAGTAGCAATGGTCGGTGACAACTACATGACGGATATTCAAGCTGGGATCAATTTTGGGATCGATACGATCTTAGTTTATACAGGCGTCTCAACGAAGGAACAAGTGGCTGATAAAGCTATCAAACCGACAGTTGAGCTCGATTCTTTAGACCAATGGAAAGTCTAAGCGTTCGATATCTAAAAGAGGCCGGGCTCCAGCTTTTGGTGCTGTTATTTTTAGTGACGTTTTGCATAACGCTAACGATCAATTTCCATCCACTTTACTGGTGGTTCATGCACCATTACAAACTGTATCAAGAGGTCGGTCTGACAAAACAAGGGCTACGGGATAACTATTTGTCATTGCTGGCATATCTCAATTATCCGTGGGTCACAGAGCTCAAATTATCTTTACCGATCTCCTATAATGGCATGCGGCATTTTGAAGATGTCAAACGGCTATTTTTCTTGAATTATAGTGTTTTAGCCCTGACTGCTTGGCCAGCGCTACGTTATTTATATGATCTGACACTAAAAAAACGGCTTTGGCTCTTACAAGGAAAGATCTATGGTCTAAGTTTGATCGTAGCCGGATTTATTTGTTTTATAGTGGTCGATTTTGAAGATTTTTTTATCTTCTTTCATGAAGTGTTATTTAGAAATGATGACTGGATATTTGATCCGAATTTAGATCCGATCATCAATGCTTTGCCAAGTGAGTATTTTTTAGCGTGTTTCGTCATATTTGTGGGAACATTTACTTTGAGTTTGCTTGGCATCTATCTTATTGGAAAATGGCAATTAAAAAACGTGGTCGCTTAAATTGACCACGTTTTTTTGTGTTGATATTATTTTTTTGAAGTTTTTGATTTGATTGCCCCAATGATCGCTGGAATCAAAGAAACAGCGATGATCCCGATGATGATCAAGGAGAAATGTTCTTTAACGATCGGGAAATTACCAAAGAAATAACCTGCACCACAGCAAAGTGTTACCCAAGCCGTTGCACCGATCAAACAGTAACGGATAAAGGTCTTGAAATTACCACCACTACCGCCGTAAACAAAGGGTGCCAATGTACGGATGATCGGCATGAAACGGGCTAATGAGATCGCGATCCCACCGTGCTTGTCGAAGAAATCTTCGGTTCGTTTTAAATCAGACTCTTTGATGATTCGACTGAAAAATTTAGTCTTAGTCAATTTTTTACCTAGATAATGCCCGATAAAGAAGTTAAGTGAGTCACCTAAAACAGCAGCGAACCAGAAGAGGGCAACAAAGATCCAAATATCTAGGCTATATTTAGGATTTGCCGACATTGCACTGGCGGCAAATAAAAGCGAATCTCCGGGTAAAAACGGCATAATAACAGCACCGGTCTCGATAAAGATGATCGAAAATAAGATCAGGTAAGTCCAATCACCGAAGAGATTAACGATCGTAACTAAGTGGACATCGATGTGTAAGATAAAATCAATTAGTTGTGACATTGCTATAGGCGTTCATTGTCGGCTGTAAAAACATGAACATATTCCTTTCGTAATTGTAGTTGTTGATTTTTGACAACTATAGGAGAGTGCCGACAGTAGCGTTTACTCTCTTATATAAATATACTACACTTTTAGCTTAATGTACTTAATTATCTTGAGCAGCTTCAAATTTTTTAATTAGCTGCGTACTATGAGCAGGTTGGCGTTTTTCCGGATAGATCCGCAGTAGTGCGCTATTGATGACGCTAGGAGCTTCGCCAAAACCGGTGGCCATCAAATTTAATTTATCAGCTTGGGCGGCGATATCCCCGATCGCGTAAACGCCAGGGATCGAGGTCTCATTTTTAGCATTGACCGCGATATTATGATGGTCAAGTTCGAGTGCCCAACTTTCGAGTAACTTGGAACTTGAGGCAAACCCGTAATTGACTAGAAGGTGATCGACAGTCAATTCTTTTTTCTCAGCACTTCGAGGTTTTTCCAGGCTGATGCAAAGTTTATCTTGGATAGAAGAAAGATCAGTGATCAAATATGGGGTGTGTAGGATCGTGTCGGTTTCTTTCAGCGCCGAAACACTAGATTCTAAAGCTCTGAATTTATCCCGTCGGTGGATCAAGTGAACAGCTTTAGCGATCGGTGCTAATTCTAAAGCCCAATCAACTGCTGAGTCACCACCACCTGCGATCGCCACTTCTTTATCACTAAAGTCCTTGAGATCTTTGACAAAATAGTGGAGTTGTTTGCCTTCGAATCTTTCTGCTGCTGCTACCTTTAATTTACGTGGTTCAAAAGCCCCAGCTCCAGTAGCGATAATGATCGTTTTTGAATAAGTTGTTCGCTTGGAAGTTTTGATCTCAAAGCCACCATCGATTTGGGTGAAGCTTTCCACGCGTTCATTTAAAAAGATATCAGGATCGAATTTTTCGACTTGTTGTTTTAGATGATCGATCAATTCTGTTCCGGTGATCTCGGGAAAAGCAGGGATGTCGTAGATCCTTTTCGCAGGGAATAAGGCGCTGACTTGCCCCCCTAACTGTCCTAAACTTTCGATGATCTGGGTTTTGGCCAAGCGCATCCGAGCATAGGTCGCCGCAAACATGCCAACTGGACCACCACCGATGATCGTAATATCATAAAATTCTTTAGCTACCATAAAGAGGTTGCTCCCTTCATAATTCTTGTCGGTTAAAGTTACAATATCATATTAAAGGTGTAAAATAAAATTGGCAATAACTTGTGAGTTAAAGTATCATATCTAAATGAAAGATATATTTATAGAGATAAGGAAGAAATAATAGATGGAGTTTTTACAATTAGACACTGGTAAATTGATCCCAAGTGCGGTCATCAAAACAAATTTGGGCGAGATAACCTTGGCACTTTTCCCTGAGCAAGCCCCTAAAACGGTCGAAAATTTTGTGACTTTGGCCAAAAACGGCTACTACGATGGCGTTATCTTTCATCGTGTGATCTCAGATTTTATGATCCAGACCGGCGACCCTACTGGAACTGGAATGGGGGGCGAAAGTATCTGGGGTGAAGCCTTTGAAGATGAGTTTTCCGAGGAGCTTTATAATTTACGGGGCGCTGTTTCAATGGCCAATGCTGGCCCTAATACGAATGGAAGTCAATTCTTTATCGTTCAAAATAAAAATATGCCTAAGCGTATTATCAAGCAATTAACGACCTATCCTAAAGAAATAGTTCAAGCATATCGTCAAGGCGGGACCCCTTGGTTAGATGGACGCCATACTGTTTTTGGTCAGGTCATTTCTGGTATGGAAGTAGTTGATAAAATTGCTAAAGCTAAGACTGGTTGGGGCGATAAACCTAAAAAAGAAATTGTAATTAAAAATATCGAAATACTATAGAGGTAGTTGATCATGGAAATAACTTATCGTATCGGAATGGTACTGGAAGGATATGTGACCGGGATCCAACCTTATGGTGCTTTTGTCGCGCTTGACGAGGAGACACAGGGATTGATCCATATTTCCGAGTGCCATCATGGTTTTGTAGATGATATCCAAAATTATTTAAAAGTCGGACAAAGAGTGCGAGTGATGATCATCGATATCGATGAGTATACTCAAAAGATCTCGCTTTCGGTCAGATGTTTGGAGAAGACTTTTGATTTTAACCAACCACGGCATACGCGTTATCAGCATAAGAAATATTGGACTAATCGACATGTATATGAAGGTTTTACCCCAATAGCCAAACGTTTGGATCGTTGGGTCGATGAAGCTTTGGCCGACATTGCAGCCGGAAAATAAAGTATTTGGAGCAGAAATAAAAAATTTCTGCTTTTTTTTATAAAAAAATATTGACGTTCTTTCACTGATGTTGGTATACTATAAAAGTTGCTGATGCAGAGCAGTTACTTAAAAATATAATATAAAAAAGATGTTGACATCATCTTGAAAATCATGATATTATATTTAAGCTGATTTGTTACAG